>NZ_JBIDDA010000001.1:181327-313577 GCF_043204915.1 Micromonospora sp. NPDC047670 | reverse complement strand
GTCACCGACACCGCCGACATGAAGAAGGACGACCTGGTCAGGGCCCTCGTCAAGAGCATGAAGGCTGGCTCCGGCGCGTCGGGCTCCGCCCGCTCGACCGGCTCGTCGGGCTCCTCGTCCGACGGCATCCGGACCGGCGCGCAGACCTCCAGGTCGCTGAAGTACTCGCAGGTCATCGACTCGGTGGACGACGAGCCGGAGCGGCCCGGCCGCAGCCTGGTCACCACCGACCACGAGGTCATCCGGCAGTGGGCCGAGGCCCGCAAGGGTGTGCCGTGCACCGTCGACGGCACCGACCACGACGGCCATGCCGGCGTCCTGCGCTTCGACTTCCCGGCCAACGGCCGCGAGGACCGGCTGCGCGAGATCAGCTGGGAGGAGTGGTTCGACGCCTTCGACAAGCGCCGGCTGAACTTCATTTACCAGGAAGAACGCTCCGACGGGAAGCAGAGCAACTTCTTCCGGCTGGAGAGCCCCGACCGCGAGGACGGCTGAGCTCCGTCGTACCCGTCGAAGGCCCGGGCCGGCGTGCCGCCGACCCGGGCCTTCGCGCGTGGTCCGGCCTTCGCGTGTCGTCCGGCCTTCATGCCTGGTACTGCCGTCCTTTGTGGTGTTCCGGCAGGTCCGGCGATTGAGCGCCCTCGCTGGGGGTAGGAGTTCAGACAGACGAGGGACGGCTCTCCCCTCCGACGAGAGCGATTCGACCAACGAGGAGGATCACCCGTGACCACGAAGGTCGAGAAGTCCATCGAAGTGCAGGTTCCGGTCAGCACCGCGTACAACCAGTGGACGCAGTTCGAGGAGTTCCCCCGCTTCATGGGGGGCGTCCGCGAGGTGCGCCAGCTCGACGACCGGCGGATGCACTGGGTCGCCGAGATCGCCGGCGTCCAGCGCGAGTGGGACGCGACGGTCCTGGAGCAGGTGCCCGACCGGAAGGTGGCCTGGGCGGCCACCGAGGGCGCGACGAACGCGGGGGCGGTCTACTTCCAGCCCGTCGGTCCCGACCGCACGATGGTCCAGCTGCACCTCGAGTACGAGCCCGAGGGGCTGGTCGAGAAGGCCGGCGACAAGCTGAACATCGTCGAGCGGCAGGCCGAGTCGGACCTGCGGAAGTTCAAGTCGTACATCGAGGAGCGCGGCGTGGAGACCGGGGCCTGGCGCGGCACCGTCGACAGCGGCCTCGGTGTGGGCACGCCGGGCGTCGAGCACGCCGCGGCGACCCGCGGCGACAGCGGCAAGGCCGGGGTGTCCGGCAAGGCCGTGGCCGCGGGCGCGGCGGCGGCCGGGGCGGCGGCGGCCGGAGCCGCCGCGGCCGCGAAGCGCCGCTCGGACACCGACGAGGACGACCGTGCGGCCACCACGACCGACACCGCCTACGTGGTGACCGACGTCGAGGTCGTGCCGGAGCCCGGCGCAGTCGGCTACCCGCACCGCACGATGTGACCCATCCCCCGTACGCCTGACGGCGTCAGCGAACGGCCCAGGTCCCCGGGACCTGGGCCTTCGCTCGTGCGCTCCTGGTCCTCCCACCCGGCCGCCACGGCTACCGTGGGCGCGGGCCGGCCCGGTGGGTGGGCTGCGTCAGGCGGGCTCCGCGACGACCATCCACAGGTGGCCGTCCGGATCGGCGAAGGCGCCCGTGTATCCCCACGGCCGCTGTTCCGGCTCGACGACGACCTCCGCGCCGGCGGCCCGGGCCCGCTCGATCAACCGGTTCGCCTCCTCCGGTGTCGCCGCCGGGAGGCTGAGGACGCACTCGCTCTGCCCGCGCGGGGCGACCTCGTGGGTACCGATGACCCAGCCGAATCCGCCGGTCGGCACCAGCATGACCCGCAGGCCGTCGTTGACCGCGAACTGCAACGGCTCGGGGACGCCGTCCTCCGCCGGCTCCCCGACGGCGTCCAGGCCGAGCCCGTCCCGGTAGAAGCGGTACGAGGCCGGTCGGTCGGCGATCGGCAGGCTGACGACGACCGGTGCGTACCACATGAGGCTGCCTCCAGAGGGCTGGCGTAACGAGGTGTCGTCAGGGTGGACGCGGCGGGCCGAGGGAACTCATCGCTCCAGTTGCGCCCGCAGGCCGTGGCGGTCGATCTGGATCCAATACTCCACGATGAGCCCGTCGACCACCCGGTAGACCGCGCTGGTCAGCTGGGTCACCGGCGCGCCGGTGGGCGCCCGGCCGTCGACCTCGCCGACATGGTGCCCCCGCTGCGTCCAGCGGGCGTAGACCTTGTCCCCGGAGCCGAGGATCTCGACGCCGGACCGGACCACCTCGAGAAACGACCGGACCACGGCGACCGGATCACTGTTCATCCCCGCAGTATCCCCCTGGCCGTCACGCAGCCGGCTGGCGCCGCCGGGCGCGGACGTGCGCCGGCGGCGGTCACTCGCTCCAGCCCGCCGGGTTGGTGCAGGACTCCCGCGAGATCCCCGAGCCGGTCTCCGGCCAGCCGCCGAAGCGCTCGTCGTGCAGGTGGGCGAACAAGTAGCACAGGCCCTCGCACTCGCCGTCCGGGACGGCCACGGCGGGATCGGCGCTGACCGCCTCGTAGAACTCGCGCCCGAGGGCGACGATGTGTCCCCGGCAGTAGAGGAATCCGTCGTCGGAACCGTCGGTCACGTCGTGGACGTCGGCTCGGTCGATGTCGTGCAGCTTGCGCTCCACCACCCGGTCCAGGTCGGTCAGCTCGCGGCTGGACAACTCGACGGTGAGCTGGCGGAGGCTGTCGAGAAACGGGTCGAGCCACGCGTCGAGTGCGTAGCGGCCGTCGTCATCGTCGTCGGCCTCCGGATCCCGGGTCAGCAGCGCCCGGCGGAGCGCGGCGGGCTCGGGACCGAGCCGCTCCCAGGCGGACTCGACGAGGGCCCAGAACCGGGCCTCGTCCTCGGCGCTCGGCAGCTTCGCGACACCACTGGCAAGGTCGGTCACGGCGGGAGCGTAGCGACCACGACCGACATCTCCGCGCGTCGATCCTGTCGCCGTCCCGGACGGTCCGTCCCGTCCCGGCCGTACGGGAACGCTTCACGGCCACGCCGCCGGGGGCGTCGGGTGGAAGCGTTGGCGGTACGCCGTCGGTGTCGTGCCGAGCACGCGGTGGAACGCGCGGCGCAGCGTTTCGGCGGAGCCGAAGCCGGTGGCGCGGGCGATCGCGGCGACGCTCGCGTCACCGGACTCCAGCAGTGCGCGGGCCGCCTGGATCCGCACCTGCTCGACGTACTGGCCCGGGGTGCGGCCCAGCTCGCGGCGGAACAGGCGGGTGAGGTGCCGCTCGCTGACCAGCGCCAGGTCGGCCAGCGTGCCGAGCCGGTGGTCGCCGTCGGGCCGGCTGGTGACCGCGTCGAACACGACCCGCAGCACGGGATGCTGCGTCGCCGGTACGAGGTGCGGGTCGCTGAACTGCGACTGCCCACCGGCGCGCCGCGGGAAGACCACCAGGTGCCGGGCCACGGTGCGGGCGCGGTCGGCGCCGTGGTCCTCCTCGACGAGCGCGAGGGCGAGGTCGATGCCGGCGGTCATCCCGGCCGAGGTGCGTACCCGGCCGTCGCGGACGTGGATCGCGTCCGGCTCGACGGTGACGTCGGGAAAACGTGCCGCGAACTCGGCGCAGGAATTCCAGTGGGTGGTGGCCCGGCGCCCGGTGAGGAACCCGGCCTCGGCGAGCAGGAAGGCGCCGGTGCAGACGGACGCCACCCGGCGCGCCCCGGCGCCGATACGGCGCACCTGACCGGCCGCGGCGGGGTCGGCGTCGAGGCTGAGCACGCCCGGCACGAGCAGCGTGTCGACCGGTGGGCGGATGTCGGCCAGGGCGAGGTCGGCGCCGAGCGGCATGCCGACGTCGGTCCGCACCGGGCGCCCGTCGGGTGAGGCGACGAGGATCCGGTAGCCACCGGCGCCGTGCAGCACCTGCATCGGCCCGGCCAGGTCGAGCAGCACGACGTTCGGGCGGGCCACCAGCACGACGGTGCGGGAGGTGCCGGCGCTCATGATCGGCAAGTCTGCGCCGGCCGGGCGGGGTCCGCAAGGACCCGGTGCCCACCGAGGCGGACCTGCCGCCCACACTGCCGGACCTCGTCGACCGGCCCGGGAACCGCCGCCGCGACCGGGCCGACCGTACCGACATGACAGCGTCACACTCGAACCATCCGCCCGGACCGCGGCCGGTGACCTCCCGCCGCGCGGTGCTCGGCGTCTCGGCGGCGGCGCTGGCCGGCGCCGCCGGCATGGTCGCCACCGTCGGGCGCGGCGACGACCGGACACCGGCGCAGCCGCCGGCCACCGTGCCGTTCCACGGCCGCCACCAGGCCGGCATCGCCACACCGAAGCAGCGGTACGTCGTCTTCGTCGGCTTCGACCTCGTCACCCGCGACGTGGCCGCGCTGCGGAACCTGCTGCGCGACTGGACCGCGGTCGCCGCCCGGGTGACCCAGGGGCACCGGCCGCCGCCCCGGAGCAACGCTCCGGCCGGCGCGGCGGTGGACAGCGGCGACGGCGACGGGCTCGCGCCCGCCCGGCTCACCGTGACGTTCGGCTTCGGGCCGGGCGTGTTCGACGCGCGGTTCGGTCTGGCCGCACAGCGGCCACCGGCGCTGCGCGACCTTCCGGCATTCGCCGGCGACCAGCTCGATCCGGCGTACAGCGGTGGTGACCTGGTCGCGCAGGTGTGCGCCGACGACCCGCAGCTGGCCAGCTACGCGGCCCGGCAGCTGCGCAGTCGGGTCATGGGCATCGCCACGCTGCGGTGGGTCCAGCAGGGCTTCCAGGGGTACCCGGCGGACGGCGGCACGCCGCGCAACCTGTTCGGGCAGAAGGACGGCACCGCGAATCCGGCGCCGGGCACACCCGAGTTCGCCGAGACGGTGTGGGTGCCCGACGGCGCCGGTCCGGCCTGGATGGCCGGTGGCACGTTCCTCGTCCTGCGCCGGATCCGGATGTCGCTGGCGATGTGGGACCTGACACCGGCCGCGCAGCAGGACGCGATACTCGGCCGGCACCGCGACACCGGCGCGCCGCTCTCCGGTGGCTCCGAGTTCACCCCGCTCGACCTGGACCGCACCGGGCCCGGCGGCGCGCCGGTGATCCCGGCGGACGCCCACGTCCGGCTGGCCCGGCCGTTCAAGATGTTCCGCCGCGGCTTCAACTACGACGACGGGCCGCAGCCCGACGAGGCGCACACGCACCCGGCCGGCACCGAGCCGCACGACCACGCGACGCACCGGCACAACTACGACGCCGGGCTGCTGCTGGCCGTGTACGTGCGCGACCCCGGTACGCAGTTCGTCCCGGCGCAGGAGGCGCTGGCCCGGGCCGACCGGCTCGCCACGTTCACCACGCACGTCGGCAGCGGCGTCTGGGCTGTCCCGCCCGGCGCGGAGCCCGACGGCTACGTCGGCAAGACGCTGCTCGGCTGAGCCACGCCCGGCGCCACCGCACAGGAGAGGACCCTCCGGTGAACCCCTTCCACGACCTGCCGTTCCCGTCGACCGAGCTGGCGCTGGACACCGCGCGGTACGTCCGGCACCGCGCCGACCCAGCGATCTTCAACCACAGCATGCGGACGTACCTCTACGCGCGATTCCTCGGCGAGCAGCGCGGCCTGCGTCCCGACCGCGACTACGACGACGAGCTGCTGTTCCTCGGCTGCGTCCTGCACGACGTCGGGCTGACCGACGACGGCAACGGCGACCAGCGCTTCGAGCTCGACGGCGCCGACCTCGCCGCGCGCCACCTCACCGCGCACGGCGTGCCGCCGGACCGGGTCGAGATCGTCTGGGACGCGATCGCGCTGCACCTGTGCGGCGACATTCCGCTGCGCAAGCGGCCGGAGATCGCGTTGGTGTCGGCCGGTTCCGGGTACGACCTGCAGCCGGAGGGCCCGCCGCTGCCGGCCGGGTACGCCGACCGGATCCACGCCGTGCTGCCCCGCCTGCACGCCACCGTGGTGCTCCACGACGCGATCGTCGGCCAGGCGCTGGCCAAGCCGCACAAGGCGCCGCCGTTCAGCGTGCCGGGCGAGCTGGTCCGGCAGCACACCGGCGCGACGTGGCCGAGCTGGGAGCAGCTGATGCGGATGGAGCCGAGCTGGGACGACTACCGGGACTGAGCGCCCGCCGCCCGGCTCATCCCCCGCGCTGGCGGGCGAGACGGGAAGGGCCGCCCACTCCGGCCGCTGTTCCTGCGGCAGGGACCGGACCACCGCCTCGTCGGCCCGGATCTCGTTCTCGTGAAGGATCACAAGAGGAACCTTCCTGCCCGGCGTCGATGCCGCCAGCGTTTCTCCTCGTCGCGGCGCTGCGTCCACGCGGCAGGGCCCTGGGCCGGCCCGCAGGGCTGCTGGCCCCTCGGCTGCTGAGGCGGCCGGCAGCCGTCAGGGCGGGGTCCCCGGCCTCACGCGCGGAACGTGCGGCGGTAGACGTCCGGCGGCACGCCGACTGTGCGGTGGAAGTGGCGGCGCAGTGTCGTCGCCGTGCCCATGCCCGCGGCCGAGGCGATGGTGTCGATGCTGTCGTCCGTGGCCTCCAGCAGCTCCTGCGCGCGGCGGATCCGCTGCGTCAGCAGCCACTGCAGCGGGGTGGTGCCGGTCACCGAGCGGAAGTGGCGGGTCAGGTGGCGAGAGCTCATGTTCGCCTGGCGGGCCAGGTCCTCCACGGTGAGCGGCTGGTCCAGCCGCCGCATCACCCACGGGAGCAGCTCGGCCAGGGGGTTGCCGTGCTGGTCGGGCACCGGTGTGGTGACGAACTGGGCCTGGCCGCCGGCCCGGTGGGGCGGCACGACGAGGCGACGGGCGACCACGTTGGCGACCGCCGGGCCGTGGTCGCGGCGGACCAGGTGCAGGCACAGGTCCATCGCCGCGGCCTTGCCCGCGGACGTGAGCACGCTGCCGTTGTCGACGTAGAGCACGTCCGGGTCGACCTTTACCCGGGGATAGCGCGCGGCGAGTTCGTCGGTGTGGGCCCAGTGCGTGGTCGCGCACAGCCCGTCCAGCAGGCCGGCGGCGGCGAGCACGAACACGCCCGTGCACAGGGAGACCACCCGCGCGCCCGACTCGTGGGCCGCGCGCACCGCCTCGACCAGGTCGGCCGGCGGGTCCTCGTCGACGTCCGCCAGGGCGGGAACGATCACGGTGTCGGCGTGCGCCAGCCAGTCGAGCCCGCAGTCCGGCTCCAGCAGGAACCGGCCGACCCGGACGGCGTGCGTGCCGCACACCCGGACGTCGTACCAGGGGTCGGGCAGGGCGTCCGGCGCGGAGCCGAAGACCTCGTAGGCCAGGGCCAGCTCGAAGTGCAGCATCCCGTCGGTGGCGGCGACCGCGACGGAGCGCGGGAAGGAACTCATGTCGGGAATTGTATGGGTCATGTCGTTCCGGACACTGGCCGAGGTTCGGCGGACAGGGCAAGATCTTCAGCAGAAGATCACTTCAAGCCGCAGGAGCAAGAGATGGCATCGGTTCGGAACGTGGCGGTATACGGCGCGTACGGGCACACCGGCCGGTTCGTGGTCGCCGAACTGCAGGAACGCGGATACGTCCCGCTGCTGCTCGGCCGCGACCAGAACAAGCTGCAAGCACTGGCGCAGGACTTCCCGGGCCTGCAGACGCGGCAGGCGTCGGTCGACGATCCGACCTCCCTCGACCGCGCGCTCACCGGCGCGGCCGCCGTGATCAACACCGCCGGGCCGTTCGCCTCGACCGCCGCCCCGGTGATCGAGGCGGCGCTGCGCGCCGGCATCCCGTACGTCGACGTGGCGGCCGAGATCGAAGCCAACATCGACACGTTCGCGGACTTCGCGGAGCGCGCCCGCGCCGCCAACACCGTGGTGCTCCCGGCGATGGCCTTCTACGGCGGCCTCGGCGACCTGCTCGTCACCACCGCGATGGGCGACTGGGCGGCAGCGGACGAGGCGCACGTCGCCTACGGCCTGAGCAGCTGGCACCCCACCGCCGGAACCGTCGTCTCCGGCACCGTCTCCGGACAACGACGCAACGGCCGCCGGGTCCGCTACACCGGCGGACAGATCGAATACCACGACGACGCGCTGCCGACCCTGGAGTGGCCCTTCCCGGACCCGCTCGGCGCCCAGAGCGTCATCGGCGAGTTCTCCATGGCCGACATCGTCACCGTCCCCAGCCACCTGGCCATCCCCGAGGTACGCACCTACATGACCGCCAAGGCGGCCGCGGACCTCTTCGCTCCCGACGCCTCGGCACCCACCGCCGTCGACGAGCGCGGCCGCTCGGCGCAGACCTTCCTCGTCGACGTCGTCGTCCGCAGCGGCGGCACCGAACGCCGCCTGGCCGCCACCGGGCAGGACATCTACGCCATCAGCGCGCCGCTCGCGGTGGAGGCCGTCGATCGCATCCTCACCGGCCGAACCACAACCACCGGTGTCGCCTCTGCGGGTGCCCTCTTCGACGCCCCGGACTTCCTCCGCGCCCTCTCCCCGCACCTCACCCTGCACGCCCCGCTCGACACGCGCGGCTGACCGGCGACCCTCGCGGGGAGCCGGACGCGTGGTGGACGCGGTCGACCGGTCTCGGGAAACTGCTGAGCCAGTGGAGGGCTGGCGTGAGTGGGGTCGCGGCAGCGGCGGCGGTCGTCAGGGCGAACATGGCCCTGGTGCCTGAGTCCGCGATCGTCCGCTGCGGCTCGCCGGTTTGACTGCTCGGCGAGCCCAGCGGCCTCACCCGAACGCGAGCCGGAAGGCCGCGAGCCAGTCTGCTCAAACGGTGTGCACAAGCCGGAAGCGTCGGGCCAGCACCAGTGTGTCGTCGTCAACGGTGAAGCCGGGTTCGCCCAGCTCTGCGCGCACTTCCGCGCTGTGCCAGAACGCCTCGTGCCCGGCCCGCCACTGCGCCACCGACTCGCCTCCCTCGCCCTCATCGAGGGCGTGTTGCAGGTCGACATCGGCGAGCCGGATCGCCCGGACCTCGGTCAGCTCGATTACGGCGACCCGCCGGTCCCCGGAGTCCACCACCACTGATCGCTATCCAACCTGGGGCAGCGGCTCATTCGCGCGTTCGTATCCGACCACCAGAGCAGTAGTGGTGGTCTTCGCACCGGACAGGATCACGGCCACCAACTTGTTTCGCACCGGACCGGGGAACGCAAACCGAGATCCACCAAGCGTCATGCGGAGACCAGCCGCGATTTCCTGGCCTGGCTCTGCTGGCGACACGTGCCCGGGTCCTTGCCCGAGCCCGAGAGCGAGGAGACGCATGATCAGGAAATTCGCCAAGAGGGCTGCTGCCGTAGCCGTGGCGGTTCCGCTGGCGCTGGCCGCCACCGCGGTTCCGGCGTCCGCGAACGATGCGGGTGCGGACAGCGCCGACGGCTACGTCTGGGCGTGCTGGCGCACGTCGGCCAACGCTACTCTCAACGGTGGATGCGTCACGTTCTACCAGTACGGCGAGGTGTTGCTGGCCGAGGACTTCCAGGCCGACGGCTGGGGAACCCGCGGGCAGATCCAGAAGTGGTTGCCCGACTCCAACGGCGTCTACCGGTGGGTGAACCACAGTAGTGACTGCTTCGACGACACGAGCACGGGGAACACCAGCGCTGGCAGGACCTCCTGCCAATACTCGATCGCCGAGGGCGTCAAGGTGCGCGTGCACGTCTGGGCCTCCCGCAGCGGCACGTACGCATTCCACAACTACAGCCCGTCGATCTCGGCCTGACACCCTCGGCTTCCTTGCTCAGTCGCCGTGAGGCGCGGCGAGCAAAATCGTCCGTACCCATGGGGACGACCCGTACCGCCGCTCGCTCCCCTGGCCCAGACAACCCCCTCGCACGGGCCGGGCCGAGCCGCCGTCCCGCCACAGCACGAGACGTGGTCGTGTGGCGCCTGGTTGCAGTACCACCGATGAACTACACAAAGGAGAATGGCATGAGAAGACGACTTGCTTCGACCGTTGCCGCCACGACGGTCATGACCGCCCTCGCGGTGCTCGGCGGCGCCAGCGCGGCGCAGGCGGAGCCGCATAACGTGGGCTGGCTCTACGCCGTCGGCGGGGGTGGTGCCGTGTTCTTTGACGCGGATCTCGCCGGCTATCCGGGGTACGAGAAGATTACCGTCTGCGACAACGAGTCCAACGGTAAGGGCGTTCAGGGTGCGGTCTACCCGAATTTTGACGGATATGGGGCGTACTTTGTTAAGGACCCATCCAATGATGGCCGCTGCGCGTCCATTCAGGGCGACTTCTTCCCGGAGGACAAAGGCGTCGAGGTTTGGGTCTGGGAATATGCCGGCGACAACCAATATAACCACAACTTTGCCTTCAACGGCGTATCCTAGTACTCACTAGTGGTGGCGTCCGAATGGCCTTCGGGCGCCACCACTGCTGTGCGGGCGAGTGCGGCGGAATATCCGAGCTGGTGACGACTCTGCAATGGGCTGTCGGCTATCGGGGAGGTCAGCAAGTAGTCAGCGGGGCGTCCGACAACAGCTGGCAACTGCCGGCACACATCCTCTGTCGACTGATGTACACGTCCGCCAACTGACCTGCGACACCTCCGCGCGCTGATCGCGGCATGAGCGGATGCCAGCATCTGACGCCGGCGTCGCAGGCAACGCAGATCGTGGCCGTATCCGGCTTCGCCGGTGTTCTATGGGATCAACTCAGCCACGGAAAGCGCCTCGTCCAGCCGACCAGCGGCCAGGTCGTCGTGACGGATCACGAAACTCCCGTCGCTCCGGTAATAGAACTCGTTATCTACGGGAAAGCGGGCGAGCGACACCCACTCACTCGTCAGCCGGTGCGTCTCCTTTTCCACATGGGAATACCATCTCGCGACCGGGATGACGATCTCGCCGGTCTTCTCGCGCCACGCGAGGGTCTGCTCCGCGATACTCTTGATTACCTCCTCGTCGGCATACCCGCCGATATAGGCGCTGGCGTACCCGTTGTCAGGTGGCCAGAGATCGTTGGCCAGAGCACAGAGTTCGTCAAGGTGCGGCAGGTCACGCTCGAGGTCACGGGCCAACTGCTGCTGGAAGGGCGACAGGTCGTCCTCGTCCTCGTCGTCCTCGTTCGCCCCGAACCAATCGGGGAACTCCGCGCGCAGCGTGGCGCCGACGTCGTACTGCTTGTCGACGAACGCGTGGTCGGTGGATCCTGCCGCCACCTCGGTATCGGTGCCGGCCGGCACATACACGACTCGCCCGTACCTCCGCTCCCCGGTGGCAGCGGCCTGCTCGTGGTCCAGGAAGAACAGCAGCGAGCCGTCTGCCGGCAGGCCGAAGCCGTCGACTCTCGGCAGCACCGCACAGTCAACCGAGAAGATGAACGGCAACGGACTGACCCCAGCGGACGGCCAGTCCATGCCCACCGGCAACCGGGGCAATCCACCGAACTGCCCGACCGGAACACCGCCGGATCCCCCGCTCAACCGGATCGACAAACGGAGGTGCTGGATGAACCGGCTGACCTCGTCGTCCGGGATGCCCAACGCGAGCGCTGCACGACGAAACTGCCCCTGATGATCCATAGCGCAACATGGTGCCACGGGGCGAGCCCGGCGACCGGTGCCCCACAACCCGCACGCGCTGTCGTCGGCATCGCTGCCGTCGTGATCAGGTGCGCGCACACCGGCATGACAGGACGTTAATCGCCGGCTGACCTGCCACCCCTCGATCGCCGGACCCTGTCGCACCTCACCTGGCAGCGCTGCGTCGCACATCAGCTGTCGGATCACAGCGACGCGGCGCTATGCGTCCAGCAGTTGCAGTAGGCGGCGGTTGCGTCGTCGTGGGTCCTGCCACGGGGCCAGCGGTCGCCCTGTGGGTCGGAGTCTTCTGCGGCACGGACGCGGCGGATCAGCTCGGCTGAGCCGTGGTCGTGCGGGATCGCCAGGAGGCCGTCCAGTCGGTGAGTCCGAAGCGGTCGGCAAGTCGGCATGCTCCGTCGCTGAGCAGTGCTGCGGCTGTCACGCCCTTGATCGGTCGGCTTCCCATGATCGCCTCGTGGGCGGCGCGTGGATCGGCGGCAGCAACCCAGGTACTCCAAATGGTCGCGGTTGCGCCGGAGCATGATGACCGTCGCGGACGGCGTGCCGGGCTCGTCGAGATGGCAGGTGTGCTCATGCGTGGCGGCCGTGTGGCTGATCGCCTCGGCGAGGATGGCGGGTAGCTCCTGGTCGCTGTCGTCAGCGAGGCCGGCGGGCAGCGCCCCCGAGTTGCCGGCAAGCGTCGGGACGAGTTGGTGTTCACCGCCCCGAACGGCGGGCCGCTGCGCAACACCAACTTCCGGACGCGGGTCTTCGGGCCGGCGGCGGCATCGGTCGGGCTGGACGAGGCGGTCGCAGCGCGGGATGCGGACTATGTGCGGACTGACACCGTCGGCGGCAGCGTGGTGGACCTCGGGAAACGGCGAAGCCCAGGTCGTTGACCTGGGCTTCTTCACCGAGCCGCCTGACGGAATCGAACCGTCGACCTACGCATTACGAGTGCGTCGCTCTAGCCGACTGAGCTAAGGCGGCAACGATCGTCAAGTGTACGGCACGGTTCGCCCGCCGGCCGAACGGGATCCCCCACCCCGCCCCGGCGGACCGGACATGCAGGCCCGGACCGTACGTATACCGGACAGCGATCGCGGCGAGCCCGGACTACGCTGCGGCGGGTGACCGACGATCGCGCCCCCGACGAGGAGCGGCAGGACGTCGCGGCGGAGAGCCCGCACGCGAGCGAGGCGGCCGGCGGGCGGGCGGCGCGCCGGCCGCGCAGCACCGACCCGCACGAGCTGGGCTTCACCCCGCGCAAGCCGGTGCCGTGGCTCGCGCCCTTCCTGCTGATCAGCACCGGCATCCGTACGCTGCTGGCGATGCTCTTCGGGGCGTACCTGGACAAGCGGGAGCTGCAGAACGCGTTCGGCGACGGGATCTTCCGCCAGGTCGGCCCGGACGGCGGGCTCTGGCTGGACTACGTGGCCGACCTCGGCGACGGGTTCAACGCCACCTACTCGGTGGCCTACCTGCTCGCCCAGCGGGAGCTGGAGGTGGACGGGCACCGGCTGCCCCGGGCGCAGACCCTGGTGATGGGCGGCGACCAGGTCTACCCGTCGGCGGCGTTCGAGGCGTACGAGGACCGGTGCAAGGGGCCCTACCAGGCCGCGCTGCCCGTCACCCCGCCCGAACGGCCGACGCTCTTCGCGGTCCCGGGCAACCACGACTGGTACGACGGCCTGACCGCCTTCCTGCGGCTGTTCGTGCGTTCTCGGGACCGGCACTTCGGCGGCTGGGACACCGGCCAGTCCCGCTCGTACTTCGCCGTCGAGCTGCCCGCCGGCTGGTGGCTGCTCGGCCTCGACGACCAGTCCGGCTCGTACCTGGACGACCCGCAGCTCACCTACTTCGACAAGGTCGCCGAGCGGCTGGGCCCGCAGAGCCGGGTGATCCTCACCGTGCCGGCCCCGACGTGGGTCAAGGCCGTCGACCACCCCACGGCGTACGACTCGATCGACTACTTCGTCCGTACGATCGTCGCGCCCACCGGGGCGCAGGTGCGGCTGCTGATCTCCGGCGACCTGCACCACTACGCCCGGTACGCGGGCCCGGACCGGCAGCTGATCACCTGCGGCGGCGGGGGCGCCTACCTCTATCCCACCCACAAGCTCCCGGAGCGGATCGAGGTGCCCCCGCGCGACACCCTCGCCCGGCGGGCCAGCGCCTCCCGCCCGTACGACCTGGCCGGCCGCTACCCGGACGCCGCCCGCTCGCGACGGTACGGCTGGGGGATCTTCCCCCGGCTGCCGCTGCGCAACCCGGGCTTCACCACGCTGCTCGGCACCCTGCACACGCTGCTGATGCTGGCGATGGCCGGCGTCGTGAGCAACCGGACCGGCACCGAGCAGCGGCTGTTCAGCGTGCCGCTGGTGGCGATGCTGGTCGTCACGCTCGTCGGCGCGGGTTTCTTCGCCAAGCCGCCCAGCTCCGGCGGGAAGCGGCACGCGCGGCACTGGATCCTGGGCGTGGGCCACGGCCTGGCCCACGTCGGGCTGGCCGCGGCCGGCACCTGGGCCTGGCTGGCCCTGCCCCTCTACGACTGGCCGTGGCCACTGCCGGCGGTCGCCGCGGTGGTGGTCTACGGCCCGGTGAGCGGGCTGGTGGCGAGCCAACTGGTGGCCGCGTACCTGCTGGTGGCGGGCGCGTTCGGGGTGAACGTCAACGAGCTCTTCGCCGGCCAGGGCATCGAGGACGCGAAGGCGTTCCTGCGGCTGCGCATCGACCCCGACGGCACGCTGACGATCTATCCCATCGCGGTCGACCGCGTCGCCCGCGACTGGCAGGTCAACCCCGACCAGTCCCCCGAGTCCTCCTGGCTGGTGCCGAAGCGTCCCCTCCGCCCCCGCCTGGCGGAACCTCCCGTGATCCTTTCCTGACACCACGTCTCCCCCGCACCCGCCCCGCCTGCGGCGAGGGCCGGGGCTCGGTTGGGTTGCGGACGGCCGCGCTAGGAGTTGTAGTGCTGGTCGTGGGCCTGGCGGGGGCCGCAGACCGAGGCGCGGGAGCAGGAGCAGCGGGACCCGTCGGCGTCGAGGCGGACCGTGACCGAGTCGCGCGGGACGCTGTGGCCGACCACCCGGCCGTCGCCCTCCGGCGTCGACACCCGCGCGCCGATCGCCGGAGCGGACTCCTGGAACCTCTGGTACAGCGGGTGTTCGTACTTGAGGCAACACATCAGCCGGCCGCACGCGCCGGAGATGCGCAGCGGGTTGAGCGGCAGGTCCTGGTCCTTGGCCATCCGGATGGTCACGGGCTCGAAGTCGTTGAGGAAGGTGGCGCAGCAGAGGTCGCGCCCGCAGGAGCCGATGCCGCCCTGCACCCGGGCCGAGTCCCGCGCGGAGAGCTGGCGCAACTCGACCCGGCAGTGCAGCGTCGCCCCGAGGTCGCGGACCAGCGAGCGGAAGTCCACCCGGTGCGGTGCCGTGAAGTAGATGGTGCTCCGCTCGCCGCCACCCTCGGCGGAGCCGAGCACGTGGTCGACCGCCACCACCTTCATCGGCAGGCCGTGCTCCCGGATCAGCCGCTTCGCCGCGACCTTCGCCTCGGCCTTGCGCCGGCGCAGCGCCTCGTCGCGGCGCAGGTCCTCCTCCTGCGCCAGCCCGGCCAGCCGGGGAAAGCCGGCCGTGTCCTCGGAGACCCACTGCGCGGCCCAGACGCACTCGGCCACCTCGGGTCCGTCGTCGGTGGGCACCAGCACCTTGTCGCCGACCTGCGGGCTCCAGTCGCCCGGGTCCAGGTAGTAGAGGCGCCCGTACCGCTGGAAGCTGACCGCGCAGAGCATGCCCATGGCTCCCACCCTACGACGAGTCGGACGCTCGCGCCCCGGCCGGGCGTCGCGGTCCGACTACGCCGTGCAGCGATCCACACTCGTCGACTCGACCGACCCGCCGCCCACCTCGTCGTGCCGTTGCCCCTCGCCCGGACGGTTGAATCCTGTCCGCCGTACGGGACAAACGCGCACCGGAGGCGTTGAGTGGAGGCAGACCTGCGGGGGGTGCAGGGGGAAAGGCCACGGCGTCGCCGCCGGAGCCCGGCCACGCCGGGTCCTGGGCGCGACGCCGTGCGCCGTTGGGCCGACCGCCAACGGCGCGGCCCGTCCGCGGCACACACCCCGACGCGGAGCCCTCTGCGGACGGGCTACCAGCCGATCCGGGTGGGGGTGTCGTAGCGGGGACGCTCGGACACCGGCTCCCGCCAGCGGGACTCGGCCAGGCTCGGCCCCCACTGCCGCAGCAGGGTCTCCGCCCCGTCGTACGCGACGCAGAGCACCGCCAGCACCCGCGCGGCGATCTCGGCGGCCTCGATCCCGCCCGGCCCGGCCGGCCCCCGGCGCTCCTGTCCGCCGCCGGGCACCGCGGTCGCCCCGACCACGGCCACCGCCTCGGCGGAGCGCAGCACGTCCGCCAGCGCCCGGGCCAGGGCCAGCCGGCTGCCCTCCACCCAGTCGGCGAGCGCGTCGGCGTAACCGGCGGTCGACTCCAGCCGCCCGACCAGGCTCTCCGGCCCCTCGTCCAGGTGCCGCAGCAGGGCCGCCCGGGCCTGCCCGTACGCCGACGAGGCCGCACCGGACCAGAGCACCGGGTCGGCCAGTGCGGCGGAGGCGTCGTCGTAGGCCCGCACCAGCCGGCGCACCGTGTTGCCGGCGTCGGCCAGCGGCGTCGGATGCAGGTCGAGGAAGTTCCGGACGGCCTCGCCGGGGAGCACCTGCATCCGGCGCAGCAGCGGCCAGACGCGGTGGCCCTCGGGCGCCCCGGCGGCGAGCAGCGTGTCCACCCGGCGCAGCAGGTCGAGCCCGGGCTCGGCGAGCCGGTCCAGCGTGTCCATCACGCCTCCCCGCCCAGCCGGTGGCGGACGGCCCGGTCGACGTCGGCGTAGTGGTCGGCGGCGGCCCGCACCGCCGCCGCGGCGGCCGCCAGCCGCTGGGCCGCGGCGTGCGCCTCCCGCGCCCGGTCGCCGGTGGCCGCGATCCACTGTCGGTGCAGGGCCCGCCCGATCTCGCCGGGCCGGCCGGGGGCGTCGGCGCCGAACGCGGCCTGCGCCGGGTCGCCGGCGGTAACCGTGCGGGACACGGCGGTCATGGTCTCGCTCGCCTGGTCGAGCCGGGCGGCGAGGGCGCGCAGGCTGTCCATCTCAGGCTCCCGCCAGCGGACGGTAGGAGGCGAAGGTCTCGTTGTGCAGCTTCTCCCGGGCCCACTGGGCGGCGTCGGCCGCCGCGGTGACCGCCGCCTGCACGGAGCCGGCGACGTCCCGGGGACTGCGGTTGTGCAACGGGCCGAGGAACCGGACGTCGGTGATCCGCCCCCCGGCGGTCACCACGACCTCGACCAGCCCGTCGGGCGACCGGACGGTCACCTCGACGGTGGCCACCGCCTGGTCGAACTCGGCCTGGAGGGACTCGATCCGGCGGTAGCGCCGCACCGCCTCCTCGATCCAGGCCTCGTCGATCTCCCCCCGCGGCATCGGCGGACTCCTCCCCGGAACAGGTCATCACTTAGCGTGCCGCCACCGTCACCACGGCACACCGGACCGTACCGCACAGCAATCGCGGCTGTCGATGCCTGTGGACAGCCGGTCGGGCTGTGGGGAGCCGGCCCGACCGGGGCCGGCGGGATCAGCCCTTCCAGAGCGAGAGCATCATCGCCTCGACGGCGATCCGGGGCTTGACGTTCGCCTCGATCGCCGCCCGGCACTCCAGCACCGCCTCCAGGCGGCGCAGCGCCCCCTCGGCGTCCCACTTCTGGGCGCCCGCCTCGGCCAGCGCGGCGGTGTCCGTGTGCACCGGCGCCACGGGAGCGCGCAGCGCCATGGTGAGCGCGTCCCGGTAGAAGCCCGCCAGGTCGACCAGGGCGCGGTCCAGCGCGTCCCGCTGCGCCCGGGTGGCCCGCGACTTCTGCCGCTTCTCCAGGTCCTTGAGCTGCCCGGCGGCGCCCCGCATCGCGCCGGCCGCGCCCCGCCCGGTGCCGCCCGCGCCCAGCGCGGTCTCCAGCGCCGCCCGCTCGGTCGCGTCGGTCTCCGCCACCGACGCCGCCGCCTCGGCCTCGGCCGCCTCGATCAGCGCCGACGCCGCGTCGAACGCGGCGCCCACACCGGTCAGCCGGCGCGGCACGGCGAGCACGGCCTCCCGACGTTTGCGCGCCTCCGGGTCGCGGGCCAGGCGGCGGGCCCGGCCCACGTGCCCCTGCGCGGCCGCCGCCGCCCACTGCGCCACGTCGGGCGTCACGCCGTCCCGACGGACCAGCACCTCGGCCACCGCGTCGGCCGCCGGCTGCCGCAGCGGTACGACCCGACAGCGCGACCGGATGGTGACCGAGATGTCGTCCGGGTGGGTGGACGGGGCGCAGAGCAGGAAGACCGTACGCGGCGGCGGCTCCTCGATGGCCTTGAGCAGCGCGTTGCCGGCGGCCTCGGTGAGCCGGTCCGCGTCGGAGATGACCACCACCTGCCAGCGCCCGCCCGACGGGGTGCTGGCGGCGCGCAGCACCAGCGCCCGCATCTCGTTGACGCCGATGGAGAGCCCTTCCGGCACCACCAGCCGGACGTCGGCGTGGGTGCCGGTCATCGTGGTGTGGCAGCCGGGGCACTCGCCGCAGCCGGTGCCGTACGCGCACTGGAGGGCGGCGGCGAAGGCGCGGGCCGCCACCGACCGGCCCGACCCGGGCGGCCCGGTGAAGATCCAGGCGTGCGTCATGCCCGCCCCGGGATCGACGGCTCCCGCCCCCGCGCCCTCCTCGGCGGTCGCGTCGAACTCGTCCCCGGCGGCTTCGGTCGCGGGCGGGACGGCGGCGGCGCGCAGCACGGCGGCCGCCGAGGCGGCGGCGCGGCGCAGCGTCTCGACCGCCTCGTCCTGCCCGACCAGGTCGGCGAAGACGTCCGGCATCAGGTCCGATGCTCCATCGTCACCAGCTCCGATTCGGATAACTCCGGCTGCACCGAGGTGTCCGGCCCCTGCGCGGGGCGCGGGTGCACGATGCCGCCGGGGGCACCGAGCATGTCCTCGACCCGGCGGGCCACCCGCTCGGCGATCTCCTCGACCGGGCGGGACGCGTCGAGCACCAGGTAGCGCTTCGGGTCGGCGGCGGCGAGGTCGAGGAAGGCGTAGCGAACCCGCTCGTGGAAGGCGACCGACTCGGCCTCGACGTGGTCGGCCGCCTCGGTGCGGGCCGCGACCCGGGACAGGCCGGTGCCCGGCTCGACGTCCAGCAGCACCACCAGGTCGGGCTTGAGCCCACCGGTGGCCCAGGAGGAGAGCCAGGAGACCTCGTCCACGGGGAGCGTCCGCCCCGCCCCCTGGTACGCCAGGGACGAGTCGACGTAGCGGTCACTGATCACCACCGCGCCCCGGACGAGCGCCGGCCGGACGACGGTGGCCACGTGGTGGGCCCGGTCGGCGGCGTAGAGCAGCGCCTCGGCGCGCGGCGACGGCACGTCGGACCCGGGCGCGCCGAGCAGCAGCGACCGGATCCGCTCGCCGATGGCGGTGGCGCCCGGCTCACGGGTGACGATGACGTCGCGCCCCTGCCCGCGCAGCCGCTCGGCGAGCGCGGCGAGCTGGGTGGACTTGCCGGCGCCCTCGCCGCCCTCGAAGACCACGAAGAGGCCGGCGGAGACGAACGGCTCGGCCGGCATCAGCGGACGACCCCGGATCGAGCCCCAGAGGTCGGCCAGGACGGGGACGCCCTTCTTGTCGTCCATCTGCCCGAACGCGCTGATCCCGGCGAAGATGCCGGCGGCGCCGGCGGCGAGCAGCAGCAGCCGGGTGGACGAGATCGAGACGCCGAGGTCGGCGAGTTCCAGCCGGCGCGAGCCGCCGACGCCGGCGAGCAGGCTGCTCAGGCCGATCGCGAGGATCAGCACCAGCCGGGTGCCGATCTGCACCACCGCGAAGACCCGGCCCCGCACCTCGTCGGCGATCTCCCCGCCGAGCAGGGTGGTGCCGGAGAGGAACGCCATGCCGGCGCCCGCGCCGACCAGGATCGCGCCGACCATCGCCATCGACAGGTGGATGGCGAAGGCCAGAGCCATCACCGAGGCGCTGGCCAGCACGATGCTCATGCCGAACCAGCGCCGCCGGGACATGTCCTTGACGATCATCGGCCCGAGCCCGATGCCGAGGGCCAGGCCGATGAAGATGGCGCCGAAGAGCAGGTAGAAGGCCGCGTCGCCGGCGCCCAGCGAGGTGGCGAAGAACTTGGCGGTGCCGATCACGATGCCGCCGCCGGCGAAGGCGCCGAAGATGCCGAGCACCAGGCCGCGGACGAGCGGGGTCTGGCCGATGTAGCGCCAGCCCTCCTTGAACTGGCGCAGCATGCTCTGCTCGGCGCGGTCCCGCTCGGCGGCCTGCCCCTGGCTGATCTCCTTGATTCCGTACGCCACCACCAGCGCGGTGGCCAGCCGGGAGAACGCGTTGAACCAGAGCGCCAGCTGGGCGGGCTCGGCCCAGTCCGGCGTCGAGCCGCCGGTGGCCGCCCGCACGATGCCGTCGAGCGCGGCGAGGATCAGCGCGGCGAGGACCGGCGTGAGGCCGTACGTGGTGATGAGCGTGAGCTGGTTGGCGGCCTCCAGCCGGGCGCGCGGGATCAGGTTGGGGACCGCGGCCTCCTTGGCCGGGATCCACAGCAGCGTGAGCGACTCGATCAGGAAGGTGGCGATCGCCGCCCAGCCGACCACCACTCCGCCCGGGGCGCCGAGCAGCGCGACCAGCGGGATCGAGGCGAAGAGCAGGAACCGCAGCACGTCGCAGATGACCATCGTCCAGCGCCGGTCGAAGCGGTCGGCCAGCACGCCGGCGATCGGGCCGAGCACCAGCGCCGGCAGCAGCCGGATGGCGATGACGCCACCGAAGGCGGCGCCCTTGGCGGTGCTCCCCTCGACCTGGGCGGCGGCGAAGACGGAGGTGGCGAGCAGGCCGAACCAGTCGCCGAACGAGGCCGCGCCGAGCACGATCCAGAGCCGCCGGAACGGGGTGATCCGCAGCACCGAGCGGATGCCCGCGTAGCCGGACGGGTCGGCTCCGGGCTGGTCGGCGCCGCCGGACTTGTTCGAGGACGGCGACACGCCGGGCGACTCGCCGTTGAACTGGCTTTCGATGGCCGTACCTCCACGTGCCGGCCCATCGCTGGGCAGTCCCGGTGGAACACTCTAGACCCGGTGGGGACCAACCCCGCCGCGACATTCTCCTGCTCGCCGAGCCTAGGCCGCCGCGACCACCGCCCGCAGCCCGGACATACGCGAGGGTATTTCGCATTGACTCCCGGACAGTTAGCGTGCAGACGTGGCCACCGAAAGCGACGAACTTCGTGAACGCCTCGACCGGGCGACCGCGCACCTCGATCCGCCGTACGCCGTGGTCGACCTCGCGGCGTTCGACGGCAACGCCGCCGCGCTGGCCGACCGCGCCACCGGCAAGCCGCTCCGCGTCGCCAGCAAGTCGGTCCGCGCCCGGGAGCTGATCGGCCGGGCGCTCGGGCGGCCCGGCTGGCACGGCGTGATGGCGTTCACCCTGGCCGAGGCCGTCTGGCTGGTCCGCGCCGGTGTGACCGACGACGCGCTGGTGGCCTACCCGACCGCCGACCGGGGGGCGCTCGCCGAGCTCGCCGCCGACCCGGCGCTCGCCGCCGCCGTCACGCTGATGGTCGACGGCACCGACCAGCTCGACCTCGTCGACGCGGTGTGCGCGCCCGGGCGACGGCCCGAGCTGCGCATCTGCCTCGACCTGGACGCCTCCTGGCGACCGCTGGGCGGGCGGGTGCACGTCGGGGTGCGCCGCTCACCGGTGCACAGCGCCCGGGCCGCCGGCGCCCTGGCCGCCACCGTCGCCGGCCGCGCCGGCTTCCGGCTCGTCGGGCTGATGTCGTACGAGGCGCAGATCGCCGGCCTCGGCGACGCGCCGCCCGGGCGGGCGGTGCTGGGCTCCGCGATCCGGCTGGCCCAGCGCGGGTCGTACCGCGAGCTGCTGGCCCGCCGGGCCGCGGCGGTGGCCGCCGTGCGCGAGCACGCCGACCTGGAGTTCGTCAACGGCGGCGGCACCGGCAGCGTGGCCGCGACCAGCGCCGATCCCGCGGTCACCGAGGTCACTGCGGGATCGGGCCTGTACGGGCCGACGCTGTTCGACGCGTACCGCGCCTGGCGCCCCACCCCGGCGGCGTTCTTCGCCTGCGCGGTGGTGCGCCGCCCCGCGCCCGGCCTGGCCACCGTGCTCGGCGGCGGCTGGATCGCCTCCGGCCCGGCCGAGGACAGCCGGCTGCCCCGCCCGTGGCTGCCCGGCGGGCTGAAGCTGATCGGCACCGAGGGGGCAGGCGAGGTGCAGACCCCGCTGGCCGGCGCGGCGGCCGCCGGGCTGCGGGTCGGCGACCGGGTCTGGTTCCGGCACGCGAAGGCCGGCGAGCTGTGCGAGCACGTCAACGAGCTACACCTGATCGAGGGGGACGCGGTGGTGGCCACCGTGCCCACCTACCGGGGCGAGGGCTGCGCCTTCCTCTGAACCTGGGGCGCAGAGCTGCCATGGCGTCTCAGCGAAGCGGTCGCCACCATCCTGCCGGTGACCACGGACAGGAGAGCGCCCGCGACAGCGATCTTCAGGCGATGCAACCCGGCACGGGGAAGCCTGTGTGTAGTCGATGAAGGGCTTCCGCCGCCGATGGCAGGGGCCTTCGTTCGACAAGGAGAGCACTGTGCGTCTCAGAATTCTCGCGATCGTCGGGTTGGCAGCCGCCACGACGGCCGCCGTGGCAGCGCCCGCGCTGGCATCGACGCTCGCGCCGCCGGCCGCGCCGCCCGGCCCGATCCCCACCACCATCGCGCCGCCCGGCCCGATCCCCACCACCATCGCACCGCCCGGCCCGATCCCCACCACCATCGCACCGCCCGGCCCGATCCCCACCACCATCGCACCGCCCCGCCCGGTCACCACCACCGCGCCGCCTGCTTCTTCGGATAGCCGCGCTCACCGGTAGCCGCACCGGTGCGGCGGCCGGGCACGGCCGACTCCCTGGCCGCCGCACCGGTACCGCAGAGGTCGCCAAAGCCCTGAGACACCGCGGAGTTCGCCCTTGACGGATACGGCTGTCGACCGTGACGACGCGTTCCGCAACTACGTCGCGGCCCGCGCAGAAGCGGTACGCTTCACCGCCTATTTGATGTGCGGCGACTGGCATGAGGCGGAGGATCTGGCACAAAGTTCCTTCATCAAGCTCTACCTGGCATGGGACCGCATCGACCACAGCGAGTCGATCGACGGGTACGTCCAACGCATCGTCACCCGGACCTTCCTCAACGGACGTCGGCAACTGTGGCGGCGCCGCGAGCGGCTGACGAACGCGCCTCCGGAGACTCTGGCAGCTATGGCACCTGGCCCAGAGCAGCGGATGCTGCTCTGGGCAGCGCTGGCGAAGGTGCCACCGCGGCAGCGAGCCACCCTCGTGCTGCGCTACTGGGAGGACCTGAGCGTGGAGGAGACCGCCCGGATACTTGACTGCTCCGTCGGCAACGTCAAGAGCCAGTGCGCGCGCGGCCTGCGCACGCTGCGGGAGCTCTTGGAGGCGGAGGGTGTCGTGAGGACGACCAGCCCCACGGCAGGAGGTGTCAGACCGTGAACGAGGACGAGCTTCAGGTGGCGTTCGCCCGACTGCGCGACGAGCACGCGCCGCCGCTGCGGCTGACACCCGACGCCGTGCTGTCCGCCGGGCAGCAGGCCCGACGCCGCCGCCGCGCGATGACGGCCGGCATCGTGGTAGCTACCGCGGCCGCAGTCGCGACGCCGGTCCTGCTGAGCATCTCGCTCGGCGCCGGTGACCGGTCGACACCCGCCCCACCCGGCGCCCCACCCACCGTGGTGGATACGGTGCGGCCCCCGCAGCCGAAGATGCCCACCGGCGGGCCGATCCACACTCAGGCGCCGCCAGCGCCGCCGATGACGCAAGCCCCTCCATCACCAGACTCGACCGCCGGGTCTCCTCGGTCCTCTGAAGGATCCCAGCGGCGCTGACGCACCCCGGGTCGTCCCGCACACCTCGTCGCCCGGCGCACCCCGGGTCGTCCCGCGCCCCGCCGCCCGCGAACCGGGCCGGCGAGCCCGGGGGTCAGCCCGGCTGGGCGGCGTCGGCCGGGGCGTCGACCTGGCGGTGCAGGTAGTCCCGGATCAGCGCCTTCGCCTCGGCCAGCACCCGGTCGTCGCCCTCGGGCTGCCGACGGAACGCCAACTTGATCAGCGCGTCGGCCGTCTCCACGGCGATCTCCAGGTGGAACCGCAGGGCGGGGACGTCGGTGAGGCCGAAGCGCTCGGTGAGCACCCGGGCCAACTGGTCCGCGATCACCCCGTTGTTGTCCCGCTGCTCATCGAGCAGGTGCAGGTCGACCACGTCGCCGAAGTGCAGGGTACGAAATCCCGGAACGGTGCGGTGCATCGTAATGTATTCGTCGATGCCCGCGTCGACCCCGTCCCACCAGTGGGTCAGGTCGTCGGAGGCGAACCGCTCGTCGAGCCGCTGGAGGTAGGACTCCATCGTGCGCAGGGTGAGCGCCTGCACGATCGCCCGCTTGTCCGGGAAGAACTGGTAGACCGACCCGATCGCCACCTCGGCACGCTCGGCGAGCAGGGTCGTGGTCAGCCCCTCGTACCCCACCTCGTCGACGAGTTCGGCGCAGGCGTCCAGCATCCGCTGGACCCGCGCGACACTTCGACCCTGCACCGGTACGCGGCGCAGCGGCCCGGCTGTGGCGGCTGGTGTGGACACTCGGCGCCACCCCCCTTCGACGGATGAACATATCTGCACGTCACGTGTTCGTGACTACCGGTACAACGAGCAAACCTCGATTGCGGTATTTACCTGCTACAACGTTCCTGATATGAAGTCAGTTCATATTCATGTCGAGGAGTGTGCATGGTCGGCACCGCACCGTCCACCGCCGCCACCTGGTCCAACTGGGCCGGCAACCAACGCGCCACCGCCACGGCCATCCTGCGCCCCACCTCCCTCGCCGACGTCACCGAGGCCGTACGCACCGCCACTGCGGCCGGTGACCGGATCCGGGTGGTGGGCAGCGGCCACTCCTTCACCGGCGTCGCGGTCACCGACGGACGGCGGATGGAACTGACCGATCTGGACACCGGCGTACGCGTCGACGTCGATCATCGACTGGTCACCGTACCGGCCGGGATCACCCTGCGCGCGCTGAACGACCTGCTCGCCGCGCACGGGCTGGCGCTGCCCAACCTGGGCGACATCGACGCGCAGACCATCGCCGGCGCGATCTCCACCGGCACCCACGGCACCGGCGCCGCGTACGGCTGTCTCTCGACGTTCGTCGAGGCGCTCACCCTCGTCACCGGCACCGGCGAGGTGCTGCGCTGCTCCGCCGACGAGCACCCCGACGTGTTCGCCGCCGCCCGGGTCTCCCTGGGCGCCGTCGGCGTGCTGGTCGAGGTCACCCTGCGCTGCGTGGACGCCTTCGTGCTGCACGCCCACGAGCGGCCGGCGCCGCTGGGCGCGGTGCTGGCCGACGTGCCGGCGCTGGTCGAGGGGCACGACCACGCCGAGTTCTACTGGTTCCCCTACACCGACCGGGTGCAGGTCAAGACCAACGACCGGGTGCCCGCCGACGACCGGCCGCTGCCCCGGTGGCGCGGCTGGCTGGACGACGAATTCCTGTCGAACACCGTCTTCGAGGGCGCCTGCCGGCTCGGCCGCGCCGTGCCGGCGCTCGCGCCGGGGATCAGCGCGCTCTCCGCCCGGGCCCTCACCGAACGCCGCTACACCGGCCGCTCGGACCGGGTGTTCTGCACCCCGCGCCGGGTCCGCTTCGTGGAGATGGAGTACGGGCTGCCGCGCGAGGCGCTCGGCGAGGCGCTCGGCGCGCTCCGGCGGATCGTGGACGGCCTGCCCTTCAAGGTGCTCTTCCCGGTGGAGGTGCGGTTCACCGCCGCCGACGACATCTGGCTCTCGCACGGGTACGGGCGCGAGTCGGCGTACGTGGCGATCCACCAGTACGTCGGCATGCCCCACGAGCCGTACTTCCGGGCGTTCGAGCAGGTCGCCGAGGGCCTCGGGGGCCGCCCGCACTGGGGCAAGCTGCACTGGCGCGACGCCGCGTCGCTGGCCCCCGCGTACCCCCGCTTCCCCGACTTCCTGGCGGTCCGCGACCGCCTCGACCCCGACCGCCTCTTCGCC
The DNA here is from genome assembly GCF_043204915.1 of Micromonospora sp. NPDC047670. Classification (NCBI taxonomy): domain Bacteria; kingdom Bacillati; phylum Actinomycetota; class Actinomycetes; order Micromonosporales; family Micromonosporaceae; genus Micromonospora; species Micromonospora sp. NPDC047670. Next base: position 287,919 of record NZ_JBIDDA010000001.1, on the reverse strand, counting down.
AACCCCCACCTCACCCGGCTCCTCGGCTGAGGCACCCACCCAGGCGGATCTTGGTGCGAACCGGCCCCTGCGAGGGCTCGTTCGAGTGACGACGCCGACGAGTTGACCTGGTTGCTGTTCCGGAAGGCGTGATCAGCCTCGACCAGGCCCGGCGCCACCTGTCACCGAAGGCGGTCCGGCACCGGGTCGCCACCCACCGCTGGCGCCAGGCGCACCGTGCCGTCTTCGTCGCCCACAACGGTCCGGTCGGTCCCGCCCAGCACCATTGGATCGCGGTGCTCGCCGCCGGACCGGGCCGCGCTGCTCGGCGGGCTCACGGCTATGCAGGCCTGGGGTTTGCGCGGTCACGACAGCCGGATCGTGGACGTGCTCCTGCCGGCCGCGCACCAGGCCCGCGCCCTGCCGCCCGGCGTACGCCGGCATCGGACCACTCTGCTCGGCGAGGAGGACGTGCTGCCCGTCGGGCAGCCGCCTCGCACCATGCCGGCCCGGTCGCTGGTGGACGCGGCGCAGTGGGCGGCGACCGACCAGGAGGCGCGGGCGATCATCGCCGCCGGCTTCCAGCAGCGCCTCGTCGGCGGCGACGACCTGCACCGGGTCCTGGACCGGATGCCCCGGGCACGGCGCCGGGACCTGATCCGGCAGACAGCCGCGGATGCCGCGGGCGGCGCGCACTCCCTGGCCGAACTCGACTTCCTCGGGCTGGTCCGGCGCGCGGGGCTGCCCGAGCCGACCCGGCAGGCCGTACGCCGCGACGCCGCCGGCCGCCGCCGGTACATCGACGTCTGGTTCGGACGGTGGCGGGTGCACGTGGAGGTCGACGGCGGGCAGCACCTCGACCCCAGCACCGCCTGGGCTGACATGCGTCGGCAAAACGACCTGTGGATCGACGGCGACCGGGTGCTCCGCTTCCCCGCCTGGGCGGTACGCCAGGATCCGCAAGCGGTCATCGACCAGCTCCGCACCGCCCTGCGAGCGGCCGGTTGGCCCGGCTGACGTGGCACCTGCCCGAGATCTTGGTACGTACCGGCCCCTCCAGCGGCACGTACGTACCAAGATCCTTCCGTCGCGCGAACAACGGTCGCGGGATCAGTCGGCGGTGGTGGTGGCCTTGCGGGGGGCCGCCTTCTTGGCCGGGGCCTTCTTCGCCGTGGTGGCCTTGGCCGTCGTGGTCTTCTTGGCGGCCGTGGACTTGGTCGCCGCGGCCGTCTTCTTCGTCGCCGTCGCCTTCGTCGCCGTGGCCTTCTTGGCGGGCGCCTTCTTCGCGGCGGCCTTCTTCTTCGGCGCCGGCCCCTTCGCCCGCTTCTCGGCGAGCATCTCGGAGGCCTCCTCGATGCTCAGCGCCTCCGGGGTCTGGCCGCGCCGCAGCGACGCGTTGGTCTCCCCGTCCGTGACGTACGGGCCGAACCGGCCGTCCTTGATGACCAGCGGCTTCTCGGTCAGCGGGTCGACGCCCATCTCCCGCAGCGGCGGCGCGGCGGCCTTGCGCTGGCGCGTCTTCGGGGCCGCCAGCAGGGCCAGCGCCTCGTCCAGCGTGACGGTGAACATCTTCTCTTCGGAGTCCAGCGAGCGGAACTCGTCGCCGCGCTTGACGTACGGACCGTAGCGGCCGTTGTTCGCGAACACCTCGACGCCGTCCGGCGCCACGCCGACCAGCCGGGGCAGGCTGAGCAGCTTCAGCGCCTCGTCGAAGGTGAGCGAGTCCGGCGACTGCGAGCGCAGCAGCGACGACTTGCGCTCGCCGCTGGCCACGTACGGGCCGAAGCGGCCCGACTTGAGCAGGATCGGCTCGCCGGTGGCGGGGTCGTCGCCGAGCTTGCGCTCGCCCCCGCCGCCGAGGAACAGCTCGTGCACCTTCTCCGGGGTCAGCTCGTCCGGCGCCAGCCCCTCGGGGATCGGCGCCCGGTCGCCCTGACCGCCGCCCTCCTCGCCCTCGGCGGTGGGCGCCTGCTGCTCACCCGGCACCGCCCGCTGGAGGTACGGCCCGTAGCGGCCCACCCGCACGACGACCTCGCGGCCCTCGTCGTCGGTGAACAGCGGGATCGAGTTCACGCTGCGCGCGTCGATGTCGCTGAGGTTCTCGGTGACCAGCTTCTTCAGCCCGCCGGAGCGGGCGATGTCCCGGTCGCCGGCGCCGTTGGCGCTGCCGAAGTAGAACGCGGTGAGGAAGTCGACGGCGGCGTGGTCACCGCCGGCGATCTCGTCCAGCTCGTTCTCCATGCTGGCGGTGAAGTCGTAGTCGATAAGGCGCGGGTAGTGCCGCTCCATCAGCCCGATCACGGCGAAGGCGAGGAAGGTCGGGATCATCGCCTGGCCACGCTTGGTCACGTAGCCGCGGTCCTGGATCGTCTGCATGATCGACGCGTACGTCGACGGACGGCCGATGCCCAGCTCTTCGAGGGCCTTGACCAGCGACGCCTCCGTGTAGCGCGACGGCGGCTGGGTGTGGTGGCCCTGCGCGGCCAGCTCGTCGGCGGTGAGGGGCTGGTCCTTGACCAGGGTGGGCAGCCGGCGCTCGGCGTCCTCGGCCTCGGCGTTCTCGTCGTCGCTCGACTCCACGTACGCCCGCAGGAAGCCCGGGTCGGTGATCGTCTTGCCGGTCGCGCCGAAGTCGGCCTCCTCCTGCGCGGCGGAGACCGCGCGGATGCGCACCGAGACGCTGGAACCGACCGCGTCGGTCATCTGCGAGGCGATGGTGCGCCGCCAGATCAGCTCGTAGAGCTTGAACTCCTCGGCCGACAGCTCCTTGGCCACGTCGCCCGGCGTGCGGAAGTTGTCCCCCGCGGGGCGGATCGCCTCGTGCGCCTCCTGCGCGTTCTTCACCTTGCCGGTGTAGCGGCGCGGCTCCGGCGGCACGCTGCGCTCGCCGTAGAGCTCGACGATCTGCCGGCGGGCCGCCGCGATGGCGGTCTCCGACAGGTTCACCGAGTCCGTACGCATGTAGGTGATGTAGCCGTTCTCGTAGAGTCGCTGCGCGGTGCGCATCGTCTGCTGCGACGAGAACCGCAGCTTGCGGGCCGCCTCCTGCTGGAGCGTGGAGGTGATGAACGGCGCGTACGGCCGGCGGCGGTAGGGCTTCTCCTCGACCCGGGTGACGGTGAACGGCCGCCCCTCCAGGCGGGCCGCGAGACCCCGGGCGCCCCCCTCGTCGAGGTGCACCACGCCGGCGCCGGGCTTCACCCGCCCGGTGGTCGGCTCGAAGTCCTTGCCGGTGGCGATCCGGTCGCCGTTCAGCGCGACCAGGGTGGCGTTGAAGCTCCGCGGCCCCTCGCCGGCGTTCGCCACGGCCAGGGTGGCCAGGATGTCCCAGTATTCCGCCGTGCGGAAGGCCATCCGCTGCCGCTCGCGCTCCACCACGATCCGGGTCGCCACGGACTGCACCCGGCCCGCCGAGAGCTTCGGCATGACCTTCTTCCACAGCACCGGGGAGACCTCGTAGCCGTAGAGCCGGTCGAGGATGCGGCGGGCCTCCTGGGCGTCGACCAGGTCCCGGTCGATCTCGCGCGGGTTGGCCACCGCGGCCTGGATCGCCGGCTTGGTGATCTCGTGGAAGACCATCCGCTTGACCGGCACCTTGGGCTTGAGCGTCTCCACCAGGTGCCAGGCGATCGCCTCGCCCTCGCGGTCCTCGTCCGTCGCCAGGAAGATCTCGTCGACCTCCTTGGCCAGCTTCACCAGCTTGCTGATCTGCTGCTTGCGGTCGGCGGAGACCACGTAGAGGGCGTGGAAGCCGTTGTCGACGTCCACCCCGAGCCGGGCCCACGGCTCGCCCTTGTACTTCGCCGGCACGTCGGCGGCGTTGCGCGGGAGGTCCCGGACGTGGCCGAAGCTGGCCTCCACGACGTACCCCGGGCCGAGGTAGCCCGAGATCGTCTTGGCCTTCGCCGGTGACTCGACGATGACCAGACGGGTGGTTCCAGCGTTGCTCGGCACGTCTCTCCCCGACCTCACTCCTGCTCGTAGCCGCCGCGGCGCCCGGTTCGGGCCCTTTTCGGCCCGCCGGCCCCCGGCGGTCCGGATGTCCAACGTAACGCGCCGCCCGCGTTTCGGGTTTCGCGGGCGGCAAACCGCCCCCGGCGGGGCAGCACCTTCTCTCCGGCAGCGCTGGCGGTGCCGGACGGCGCCACCGTACACCGTGCGTGTGCCGCCAGGCGTGGCACTGTGACGATGGCGGACCCTCGGTTGAGCCGACACCCGGCCGTTTTCCTGCGAATTTCCGCGTCCGGCTGTCCCGGATCGGACACCCTGCGCCGGCGGGGCGGGTCAGGCGCGACCGGGCCAGGCCGCCGGCGGGGCGGCGGGCGGCGGGTCACCGACCAGCTCGGCCAGGCGGGCGAGCCGGCGGCGGCCGGTGATCCGGTACGCCGGGCCGCCCTCCGCCGGCCCGAGGAGCGCACCGGAGAGGCCGACCGCGGCGAGCGCCCCGCCGACCGGTTCCCAGCACTCCTCGTCCACCGCGCCGAGCCGGAGCAGGAAGCCGGGCGGCTCGGCGGCCCCCGCCGCGGCCAGCCAGAGTCGCAGCCGCCGGCCGTTCAGGTGGAACCCGGCGGGCGGGCGCTTGGCGGAGCCGCGCAGCCAGGCCGCCGCGAGCGGCTTCAGCGTGCGGGCGTACGAGGTGCGCACCGCGTGTCGCCCGTCGGCGGTCGCCTCCCAGGTGGCCGCCACCCCGCGCAGCGCCAGCTCGGCGACGAGCACGTGCACGCGCCAGGCGGCGTCCACCACCACCGAGAGGCGGGCCGTGCCGCCCATCCGTACCACCTCGCCCGGGCCGGCGAGCAGCCCGGCGAGGTCGGCGAGGGAGGGGTCCGCCGCGTCGGCGGCGAAGAAGGGCAGCTGCCGCGCGGAGTCGTCGGGGTCGGCCGGCGGGGACGGGGCGACCCGGCGGGGCGTGGGCGCCACCCGGTCCGGCTCGGGTGCCGGGAAGAGCGCGGGCGGCGTCAGCCCGTCGGCCGGCTCACCGGTCCCGCTCAGCGACACTCCGGCACCTCGTCGAAGGCCCGTTTCAACTCCTCCGAGTTGAGCCGGCTGGTGTCGAGCGCGCTGGCGTCGTACTCCTTGTTCAGGGTCTCCACCGCGGCCCGGACGCCGTCGTAGAAGGCGGCGGGCTGGCCGGTGCTCAGCCCGTCGATGGTGTCCCGGGCCCTGCCGTACGCGTCGCGCATCTTCGCCAGGGAGGACCGGAAGCCCTCGGAGACCTCCGCGCCGTGCTCGGTCTCCGGGATGCCGGCCTGCTCGACCTTGCGCCGGGCGGTCTCGCTGGCCTGCTCCGCCCCGCCGAAGAGCCGCACCAGGTTCTCCTTCGCCTGCGCCGGGGTGGTCTGGGCGGTCATCTGCTGGTCGGTGCTGCTGGTCAGCTTGCTGATCTCGGCCCGCCAGGGCGTGAGCGCCGAACAGACCGACGCCGCCCACGCCTGCGGGCTGGGACCGCCGCCGCAGCCGGCGGCCACGAGGACGAGCGTGGCCAGGACCACCGTGAGCTTTCCGGCGGCTGTCGCCCGGCACGTGCGCATGCGAAGCAGCGTACGGCCTCTGTCGAGCCGGGGCACCGGTCAGGTTTGCCGGGCGGCACGGACGGTCCCCGACCGACCACGCGGGCCGACCGGGGACCGGATGCCGTACGGATCAGGCGTTCACCGTCTCCGGCCGCTGGTCCGCGCTGCCCGCGCCGGTGCCGCTGCCCGAGTCGGACATCGCCACACCCTTGCGCTTGCTGAACACCACCGCCGCGACGATGATCAGCGTCGCCACCACGGCGATCCCCACCCGCAGGGCCGTGTTCCGCTCGTCGCCCACGCTCCAGGCCACCACGGCCGGCGCGATCAGCAGCGAGACCAGGTTCATCACCTTGATCAGCGGGTTGATCGCCGGGCCGGCGGTGTCCTTGAACGGGTCGCCGACGGTGTCGCCGATGACCGTCGCGGCGTGCGCCTCGGAGCCCTTGCCGCCGTACGCGCCGTCCTCGACGAGCTTCTTGGCGTTGTCCCAGGCGCCGCCGGAGTTGGCCAGGAAGACCGCCATCAGCGTGCCGGCCCCGATCGCGCCGGCCAGGTACGCCGCGAGCGCGCCGGGCCCGAGGCCGAAGCCGACCGCGATCGGCGCGAGGATGGCGAGCAGGCCGGGGGTCATCAGCTCGCGCTGCGCGTCCCGGGTGCAGATGTCGACGACCTTGCCGTACTCGGGGCGCTGGGTGCGGTCCATGATCCCGGGCAGCTCGCGGAACTGCCGGCGGACCTCCATCACGACCGCGCCGGCCGAGCGGGAGACCGCGTTGATGGCCAGCCCGGAGAAGAGGAAGACCACCGCCGCGCCGATGATCAGACCGACCAGGTTGCGCGGGTTCGCCACGTTCAGCGAGTTGAGGATCTCGGCGCCGACGTCGCCCACCCCGGCGTCCGAGTACGCGGTGCGCAGGGTGTCGGTGTAGGAGCCGAAGAGCGCGGTCGCGGCGAGCACCGCCGTGGCGATCGCGATGCCCTTGGTGATCGCCTTGGTGGTGTTGCCGACGGCGTCCAGCTCGGTCAGCGTCCGCGCGCCGTGCTCGTCGATGTCGCCGGACATCTCCGCCACGCCCTGGGCGTTGTCGGAGATCGGGCCGAACGTGTCCATCGCGACGATCACGCCGACGGTGGTGAGCAGGCCGGTGCCGGCCAGCGCCACGGCGAACAGCGAGAGCGTGATGGAGCTGCCGCCGAGCAGGAACGCGCCGAACACGCCGGCGCCGATCAGCAGTGCCGAGTAGACCGCCGACTCCAGGCCGACGCTGATGCCGGCGAGGATGACGGTGGCGGGGCCGGTCTGCGAGCTCTTGCCGATGTCCTGCACCGGGCGCCGGTTCGTCTCGGTGAAGTAGCCGGTCAGCGCCTGGATCGCGGCGGCCAGGACGATGCCGATGACGACCGCGCCGATCGCGACCACCCGCGGGTTCTCGTCGACGTCGGTCAGCCCGCCCTCCAGCTCGCCGAAGGTGGCCGGCAGGTACGCGTACGTGGCGATCGCGACCAGCACCGCGGAGAGCAGCGCGGAGATGTAGAAGGCCCGGTTGATGGCGGTCAGGCCGCTGCGGTCGGAGGCGCGCAGCCGGGTGATGAAGACGCCGATGATCGCGACGAGCACGCCGATGGTGGAGATGATCAGCGGGAAGACCAGGCCCTGCTCGCCGAAGGCGGCGCGGCCGAGGATCAGCGCGGCGACCAGGGTCACGGCGTACGACTCGAAGAGGTCGGCGGCCATGCCGGCGCAGTCGCCGACGTTGTCGCCCACGTTGTCGGCGATGGTGGCGGCGTTGCGCGGGTCGTCCTCGGGGATGCCCTGCTCGACCTTGCCGACCAGGTCGGCACCGACGTCGGCGGCCTTGGTGAAGATGCCGCCGCCGACCCGCATGAACATGGCGAGCAGCGCGGCGCCGAAGCCGAAGCCCTCCAGCACGGTCGGCGCGTCGGCCCGGAAGAACAGCACGACCAGCGCCGCGCCGAAGAGGCCGAGGCCGACAGTGAGGAAGCCGACCACGCCGCCGGTACGGAAGGCGATCTTCATGGCGGCCTCGCGGCCGCCCTGCCGCTCGCGGGCGGCGGCGGCGACCCGCAGGTTGGCGCGGGTGGCCAGCCACATGCCGGCGCCGCCGATGAACGCGCTGAACAGCGCGCCGATGACGAAGAAGGCGGACCGGCCGATCTTCACCGCCGTCTCGTTGCCGTCGGTGTCGTGCACCGGCAGCAGGAAGAGCAGCACCACGGCGACGACGACGAAGATCGCCAGGGTACGGAACTGCCGGAGCAGGTAGGCCGAGGCGCCCTCCTGGACCGCGCCGGAGATCTCCTGCATGTTGGTGGTGCCCTTGCCGGCTGCCAGTACGGCCTTCGTCAGTGCGGCGGCGAAGGCGAGCGCCACCAGCGCGATCACCGCGGCGATGACGACGTACGTGACGTTGTTTCCGGTGAGGGAGATCCCGCCGCCCTCGGCGGCCAAGGTGTCGGACATCTGTGTCCTCCTGTACCGAACGCTCGCGCCGGCCGGTGGAGACGCACCGACCCGGCGCCTGGATGCGGATTTCGCAAGCGCGCGCCAACCCACCCCGGCGGACCAGCGATGAACACCGTTCCCGCTGGTTGCGGGATGCGATCACTTGCTGACAACCCGCGTACTGTAGCCCTCCCCAGTGTCGGAGGTCACACCGAGGGGGCACCGTGTCCCGATGATCTTCGTCGCTGTGTTATGAGCAAAAATCTGATATAGGGGTCCGTCCATGACAAGGAGGCCGCGTCCCCTGTTGGGACGCGGCCTGACGGCGTGCGACGCCCTCACGGGAGGGCGGATGGCGAATCGGTTCGGCCCCGCACGGGGTTGTGGCGGACGCGGTCTCAGCGGCCGACGGGCCAGACCATCCGCACCTCGGTGCCGATGCCCTCGTCGACCGGGCGGACCTGGAGGTCCTCCACGAAACCGGCGAGCAGCGCGAACCCGACGCCGGTGGTGAGGTCGTCCTCGTTGAGCGACTCGTTGGCGAGCTGGTCGGCGTCCAGCGCGGCCAGCCCGAGGCCGGCCTCGATCGGCGCACGGTCGACGACCCGCACCGCGTACGCCCCGGCGTCGGACATCTCCACGAGCACCGGGTCGGACACGCCGTACTGCCGGTGCAGGGCGACCGCGCGCGTGCACGCCTCACCGATGGCCAGCCGCACCTCGTCGAGCAGGTCCTCGCGGACCCCGGCCCGCCGGGCGACCGCCACGCCGACCAGGCGCGCGGTGCGCACGTGCACCGGAGCCGGCGAGAAGGAGAGCCGGACCGTGGCCATCACGCGCCAGCGCCGGCCGGGCCCGCGCCGATCGCCGCGTCGACCGTGGGGTGCAGCGGGAAGACCTGGTCGAGCGCGGTGATCCGGAAGATCTTGAGCAGCGGCTCCTTGTCGCAGACCAGGGCGAACGAACCGCCGGCCGAGCGCAGCCGCTTGAGCGCGCCCACCAGCACGCCCAGGCCGGTGGAGTCGAGGAAGTCCACCCGACCGAGGTCGACCACGACGTGGCGGGCCCCGCCGTCGATCAGTTCGAGGAGCCGTTCCCGCAGCCGGGGGGCGGTGTAGACGTCCACCTCACCGCCGACCTCGAGCACCGTGTGCTCGCCCACGGTGCGGGTCGCCAGCGACAGCTCCATCGGTCCTCCCTCGCAAGAGCCGTAAACTCTCCTGGGCATCTAACCATCCCGCCGGTTACCGGCTCTGCTCACCGGCGAAGGCATCCCTTTACCCCGGGCCCCGGCTTTTCATCTCCGAACACCAGTGCGAGAGTGCAGGACGTGACCTCCGACGACTTCAGTTCGGCGCGTCTGGCGCCGCGCCGCGACCTGAAGCCGTCGTCCGACGACTCCGGTTCGGCGCACCCCACGCCGCGCCACGACCCGAAGCCGTCGTCCGCGGCCACCGTATCCGCGGGCGCCGGCCCCGGTCGATCCCCGGCCGACCTGCTGGGCCGGCTGCGCGCCCGCAGCGGCGCCGATCCGGTCACCCACGTCGAACGGGTGCCGGCCCGCGCCGGTGAGCCCGCCCCGTGGCCGTACTGGACGCCGGACGAGCTGCGCGCGGCATTCGCCCGGCGCGGCGTGGTCGCGCCCTGGCGGCACCAGGCCGAGGCCGCCACCCTGGCGCACGACGGCCGGCACGTGGTGGTGGCCACGGGCACCGCGTCCGGCAAGTCCCTGGCCTACCAGCTCCCGGCGCTGGCCACCCTGCTCGCCGATCCCCGGGCCACCGTGCTCTACCTGGCGCCGACGAAGGCGCTCGCCGCCGACCAGTTGCGCGCCGTCGCCGCGCTGGAGCTGGAGGGGGTACGCCCCGCCTGCTACGACGGGGACACCCCGCGCGCCGAACGCGAGTGGATCCGGCGGCACTCCCGGTTCGTGCTGACCAACCCGGACATGCTGCACCACGGCATCCTGCCCGGGCACGCCCAGTGGTCGGGGTTCCTGCGCCGGCTCGCGTACGTGGTGATCGACGAGTGCCACACCTACCGCGGGGTCTTCGGCTCGCACGTCGCGCACGTGCTGCGCCGGCTGCGGCGGCAGTGCGCCCGGTTCGGGCGTACCCCCGTGTTCGTGCTGGCCTCGGCCACGTCGGGCGACCCGGCGGCGGCGGCCGGGCGGCTCACCGGGCTGCCGGTGGCCGCCGTCACCGAGGACACCTCGCCGCGCGGCGGGGTGACCTTCGCGCTCTGGGAGCCGCCGCTGCTGCCGCCGGACTCCGCCGCGGACCCGGCCGCGGACCTCACCCAGGTCCGCCGGTCCGCGCTGCGGGAGACGGCCGACCTGCTCGCCGACACGGTCGCCGAGGGGGTACGCACGCTGGCGTTCGTGCGGTCCCGGCGCGGCGCGGAGGTGGTCGCGGCGAACGCCCGCCGCGCCCTCGACGAGGCGGTGCCCGGCCTCGGCGACCGGGTGGCCGCCTACCGGGCCGGCTACCTGCGCGAGGAGCGGCGCGAGTTGGAGCGGGCGCTGCTGCACGGCGACCTGCTCGGGCTGGCCTCGACCAACGCGCTGGAGCTGGGCGTCGACCTGATCGGGCTCGACGCGGTGCTGATCTGCGGCTACCCGGGCACCCGCGCCTCGCTCTGGCAGCAGGCCGGCCGGGCAGGGCGTTCCGGGCAGGAGGCGCTCGCCGTGCTGGTCGCCCGGGACGACCCGCTCGACACCTATCTCGTGCACCACCCCGAGGCGCTGTTCGGGCGGCCGGTGGAGGCGACCGTGCTCGACCCGGCCAACCCGTACGTGCTGGCCCCGCAGCTCGCCTGCGCGGCGGTCGAGGCGCCGCTGACCCCGGCCGACCTGGAACTCTTCGGCGACGGGGCCAAGGAGGCGGTGGACCAGCTCGTGGCGGCGGGGGCGCTGCGGCAGCGGCCGACCGGCTGGTACTGGCGGCACCGGGAGCGGCCTGAGGTCGACCTGCGGGGCGAGGGTGGCGCGCCCGTGTGCGTGGTGGAGGCGGCGACCGGGCGGTTGCTCGGCACCGTCGACGGCGGCTCGTCGCACTTCCTGCTCCACCCCGGCGCGGTCTACCTGCACCAGGGCGTCTCGTACGTGGTCGACTCCCTCGACCTGGCCGACGGGTGCGCGCTGGTGCACCCCGAGGAGCCGGACTGGTCGACCCACGCCCGCGACGTGACCTCGCTGTCGGTGGTGTCGGTCCGCTCGTACGTGGACGCCGGGCCGGTCGGCCTCTTCCTCGGCGAGGTCGACGTGACCAGCCAGGTGGTGTCGTACCAGCGGCGGCGGATCGCCACCGGCGAGGTCATCGACACCCGCCCGCTGGACCTGCCGGCCCGGGAGCTGCGCACGGTGGCGGTCTGGTTCACCCTGTCGCCGCAGTCCCTGACGGCCGCCGGCGTGGAACCGGCCGACGTGCCGGGCGCGCTGCACGCCGCCGAGCACGCCGCGATCGGGCTGCTGCCGCTCACCGCCACCTGCGACCGCTGGGACATCGGCGGGCTCTCCACGGCGGCGCACCCGGACACCGAGGCGCCGACGGTCTTCGTCTACGACGGGCACCCGGGCGGGGCGGGCTTCGCGGAGCGCGCGTACGGGACGGCGGCGGCCTGGCTGCGGGCCACCCGGGCCGCGATCGCCGAGTGCGGCTGCGAGGCGGGCTGCCCGTCCTGCGTGCAGTCCCCGAAGTGCGGCAACGGCAACAATCCGCTGTCCAAGCCGGACGCCGTCAAGGTGCTGGACGTGGTGCTGGCCAACCTGCCCGACGGCATACCGGCGCCCCGCCCGGCAGCGGATGCTGCTACCGCCGTCCCGGGCGGCGCCGTCCGGGACTGAGAGCCTGTCGCACGGTTGCTGCCGATCCGGCGGTGCGGCGACCCGTGGCGGCGCTGACGGCACGCACCGCCGCCCTGCCCTGCGGCGACCCGTGGTGGCGCTGGCGGCCCGCGCCGCCGCCCTGCCGTGCTGCGGCTCGCGGTGCCGCTGACGGCCGCCGCCCTGCGGTGCTGCGGCTCGCGGTGGCGCTGGCGGCCCGCGCCGCCGCCCTGCCGTGCTGCGGCTCGCGGTGCCGCTGACGTCCGCCGCGCTGGGGTGCTGCGGCTCGCGGTGGCGCTGGCGGCTCGCGCCACTGCCGCCCTGGCGCGCTGGGCTCGTGGCGGTGCGGTCCGGCGTGGGGTTGCGGCCGGATGGCGGGTCCCGCGCGGCGGGAAGCAGGCATAGAACCACCGGCGGTGGGGCAAGGAAGCTGTGGGAGCGCTTCCATCGGTGCTCGCGGATCCCCTAGCCGTTCGTCCCGCCGAAGGAGGAGTCGTGGCCGACACCATCGCCGAGACCGTCGACCTGCTCTACACGATCGACCAGGAGAAGCTCACCCCCGACCAGCAGATCGCCCTCGGCACCGCGCTCGCCACCCTGGCGCAGGCGGAACGGCTGGAGCAGATCAACGAACGACTGCGCAGCATCCACCAGGTTCTCAACGCCTGGGCGCTCAAGGCGACCGTCGACGGCGGTCGGTGAGGTGGTGCGTGCCGGTGGCGGCCGGCGGTGGCGTGTCTTCGTCGGCTGCGCAGGGGCGCGGCGCGCCGGCGCCGGGCTGCGCGCGACCTGTGGGCGGACGGAACGGTTGAGCCTGTGCGACACTCCGGCGCACCCCCTCGAAGGAGATCCCATGCAGCCCGACACCTTGCAGGCCCAGCAGCAGTTCCATATCCGGCAGCGGCTCCGGATGATGGTCAACCAGTACGAGGTCCACGCCGTCGCACCGGACGGCTCCGAAGGTGGGCTGCTGGCGTTCGCCCAGCAGAAGCGGCTGGCCTTCAAGGAGCAGGTGACGATCTACACCGACGACTCGAAGCAGCAGCCGCTGCTCGGCTTCAAGGCACGCCAGCGCCTCGACATCGGCGCCACGTACGACGTGACCGACCACGCCGGCAACCCGATCGGCCAGTTCCGCAAGGACTTCGCCCAGTCGCTGCTCCGGTCCACGTGGCACGTCGAGCAGGCCGGGCTGCCGCAGATCACGGGTCAGGAGCGCAGCCTCCCGGTGGCGCTGCTGCGGCGGTTCGTCGACTCGCTGTCCTGGTTGCCGTACCACTTCGACTTCGTCGCCGACGGTCAGCCCGTCTTCTCCGTGATCAAGCAGTGGGGCCTGCGCGACCGGTACGTCGTCCAGGTGCAGCACCCGCAGATCGACCGCCGACTGGTGATCGCGATGGCCGTCGCCCTCGACGCCCTCCAGGCGCGCTGACCGCCCGGGCCGGGGGCCGTCCCGTCACCCCGGCCCGGTTCCCCGCCGGTCCGGCCCGCAACTGACCGCGCCACCAGTCAGCCCCGCACCGGGCCGGCCCGGGCGGTAGCGGTCGCGACCCGGGACAGGCCGGGCAGCGGGGTGACGGCCACCTCCGCGGTCACCAGGACGTCAAGGCCGTCGAGCCGACAGGCGAGCGTCGACCCGCCGTTGGCGGCGGCGATCTCGGCGGCCCGGCCGCAGGCCGCCGGCTCGCCCTGGAGGGCCTGCCCGGCGCCGGCGAGCGCGCCGAGGTCCGCCGCGACCCGGGCCTGCTGCCGGGCGGTCCGGGCGGCACCGACGGCCGCCCCGAACAGGCCGACCACGACGAATACCAGCCCGACGGCGAGCAGGCAGACCGTCGCCCCGCCACGCTCCCCGCCGGTTCCCCGCCGGCACGGCGCTGACGGCGCCGCCCCCCGGCCGCCCGGTCCGATCATCGTGGTTGGGGCGCCGCGACGCCGGGCTCCACGGCCGCGACGGCGGTGGCGGTCACGGTGATCCTGGGCAGCCGCGTGCCGAGCGCGCGTACGGGCACCTGCACGGTGGCCGTGACCCGCTGGCCGTCGACCGTGACCGTGACCTCGGCGCCCGCCGGGGCCGCCCGGCTGGCGGCGGCCGCGCCGTCCTCGCCCCGGGCGGCGGCCAGCGCCGCCTCCCGGGCCGCGTGCAGGCAACCCGCCCTCGAGCCGACGGCGTTCACCGCGGTCAGCCCGGCGAGCAGGAGCAGCAGGAGCGCCGGCAGGCCGGCCGCCAGTTCGGCGGTGAAGGAACCCCGGTCGCGGCCGGCCGGCCGGCGCCGGTTCACTTGAGCGCCCGGTCGATGACGGCGGTCAACGCGGACTGCACGTTGCCGGAGGTCAGCACCTTCAGCAGGATCCCGGCGAAGGCGACGGCGGCGAGGGTGCCGACGGCGTACTCCGCCGTGTTCATTCCGGCGTCCCCGCGCAGGCGGGCGAGAAGTTTGCGCACTGGTTGTCCTTTCTCGAGGTGGATCAGAGCACGTCGCCGAGGACGGCGACGACCACCGGCACCAGGCCGGCGAGAATGAAGGCCGGCAGGAAGCAGAGCCCCAGCGGCAGCACGATGAACACGCCGGCCCGGCGGGCGGCCGCCTCGGCGGCCGTGGACCGGTCGGCACGCAGGTCGTCGGCGAGCCGGGTCAGCGCGCCGGCCAGCGCCGCGCCGCTGTTCGAGGAGCGGAGGACGGCCGCCGTGAGTCGCTCGGCGCCCGGCACGGACGCGAGCGGTTCCCACGCCTCCTCGGGTCCACCGCCGAGCCGCAGCAACCGGCCGACCCGGGCGAGCCGCTCGGCGAGCGGCCCGTCGAGCGCCTCCGCCACGGCCAGGACGGATCTGTCCACCGGCGCTCCCGCCCGCATCGTCGCTGCCAGCAGGTCGGCGGCGAGCGGCAGGTCGGCGCTCTCCCGCAGCCGCCGCCTGCGTACGGCCGGCGGCTCGATCCGGCGCAGCAGCCGGTCGAGCAGCAGCGCCGCCGGCACGGCTGCCAGCAGCCCGGGCCAGCCGCCGGGGACGACGGCCACGGCCAGGCCGCCCAGCCCGGCGGCGAGCCGGATCGCATCCGGCCGTCGCCAGGACCGCGCCCTCTCCGGCGCCTCGCCACCGAGCCCGGAACCGGCCGGTCGGCGGGCCGAGCCGGCCGGGCTCACGCCGGGCGGCGCCCCGCCCAGCGCACGCAGTCGCCGCAGGGGCCGCCGGCCGGCGAAGAACGCCACGGCGAGCAGGGCCACCGCCGCCAGGCAACCCGCGACCGGCACCGCCGGGGACATCAGCTCGCCCGCCCCGGTGTCGCGCTCAGCCGCTCGGCCCAGAACAGTCCGGCGATCTGGAGAGCGACGGCCACGACCGCACACGCACCGCCGACCGGGGTGTGCAACAGCACCGCCACGGGGTCGACACCGATGCCGTAGCCGAGCCCGATCCCGCCGACCGGCAGAGCGGCGAGCAGCAACGCGGTGGCCCGCGCCCCGGCCGCCTGGGCGTCCGCCGCGGCCAGTCCCCGGTCGGTCGAGCGGGCGTCCGCCTCGATGCGCTCCAGCAACTCGGCCAACGGCGCGCCCGTCCGGTCGGCGAGGCGTACGGCAGCGCGGGCGAGCCGCTCCAGCCGGTCCGGGCCGATCCGCCCGTCGCCGGCCGCCGCGTCCCGGTCGGTCCCGGCGAGAGGTCCGGGTCGCCCGAGGTGAGCCGCTCGGCGACGACCGGCACCGGCAGGCCGGCCCGGAGATCGGCGGCGAGCCCGCAGAGCTGATCCAGTTGGTGGCGCCGGACCCGGTCCGCCCGCCGGCCCGCCTGCCGACGGAGCAGCGCGCGGACGGCCAGCGTGCCGTAGCCGCCGAGGGCCACCGCCGCGACCGGGCCGGCCACCAGCAGGCCGGCCGTGGCAGCGGCGAGCCCCGTCAGCAGCAGGGTGCGCCTCGGCGATCTTGTCAGTGCCCCGGACCAGTTCCGCCGCCCGCCGCCCGCCGGGCCGGCTCCCGGCACGTCGGGCCGGCGGGACGACGCCGCCGTCGGGGCCGGCGTGCCGGCCGGCCGCCGAGCATCCAGGCGGGCGGGTGGTCGGGCCGGACCCGGCGGCCGGGACGGGCCGGGGCGGCCACCGGCGGGCCAGGACCAGGACGCCCGGCCCGCCACGTCCCGCACCGGCCACGGCGCCCCACCGCCCGCTCCGCGCCCGCTCGCGGACGCTTCGCGGACCGGGGCGGCCCGCACGACGGCCGGCAGGCCCGCGGGCGTGACCGCCTCGAACACGTCACCCGGTTCGGGCTGCCGCCCGGTCGACGCCGGCGCGGCCGCCGGGCCGGGAAGCGTCCCGGCGGGGCGGTCCGCAGCGGTGGGACGGGCCTCCGGGGTGGCCGCTACCAGGGGCGGCCGGCTGGTCCCCGGGCCGGACGCCTGACGCAGCTCGGCTATCCAGTCGACGAGCGGGTCCTCCGCCCCCGCCGGCGCGTTCCGGTGCGCCTCCCCGGCGGGGGCGCGCCGCCGGCCCCGAGCGCCCAGCAGATTGACCACGACAATCGCCGACACGATCGCCAGCAGCGCCACCAGCGCGTACGGGGCGCTCACTTCGGCCCCGCCGATCCGGGCCAGGGCTCGCACAGGACCGGCGGCACCGGCACGCCGCGCTCCCGTAGCAACGTGGCGAGCTCGCGGGCGGCGGGACCGAGGCCGCGCCCGCGTACCCAGGCGGGAACGGCGGCGACGAGGCGGTCCGGCCCCTCGGGCAGGAGCAGACACAGCGACTCCAGCACCCGCCCCTGTTCGCCCCGGCGCACCTGGAGCACCACCTGGAGCGCGGCGGCCAGCTGGGCGTGAAGCGCGGGACGGGGCAGCCCGCCGAGCATCCCGAGCGCCTCCAGCCGGGCCGGCACGTCCGACGGGGCGTTGGCGTGCAGGGTCCCGGCGCCGCCGTCGTGCCCCGTGTTCAGGGCGGCGAGCAGGTCGACCACCTCCCCGCCCCGGCACTCGCCGACCACCAGCCGGTCGGGCCGCATCCGCAGCGCCTGCCGGACCAGGTCGGTCAGCCCGACCGCGCCGGAGCCCTCCACGTTGGCCGTCCTGGCCTGCAACCCGACGACGTGCGGGTGTCGCGGGTGCAACTCGGCCGCGTCCTCCACCAGCACGATCCGCTCGGTCGACGGCACCAGCCCGAGCAGCGTGTTGAGCAGCGTCGTCTTGCCCGAACCGGTGCCGCCGGTCACCAGGTACGCCAACCGGGCCGCCACCACGGCGGAGAGCACCGGCGCCACCGGTCGGGGCACCGTCCCCTGGCGTACCAGCTCGTCGAGGGTGAACGGCCGCTGCCGGAACGTCCGCAGGGACAGGTAGGGCCCGTCGGTCGCCACCGGCGGCAGCACGGCGTGCAGCCGGGTGCCGTCGGGCAGCCGGGCGTCCGCGTACGGGGAGCCGTCGTCGAGTCGCCGGCCGGCGCTGGCGGTGAGGCGCTGGGCGAGCCGGCGCACGTCGTCCACCGTGCCGACCGGCACGGCGACCTGCTGCAGGCCCTGTCCCCGGTCCACCCAGACGCGTACGCCGTTGACCAGCACGTCGGTGACCTCCGGGTCGGCCAGCAGCGGGGCGAGCGGACCGGCTCCCACCAGGTCGTCGCGCACCCGGTCGGCCATCCGCAACAGGGCGGTGTCGCCGAGCACGGCGGCGGTGGGTTCCGCGCGTACGGCGGAGACGATCGCGGCCGGGGTGACCGGGGTGGCCGCCGCCGCGATCCGCTGTCGCACCCGGGACGCGAGCGTGTCGCCCTCGGCCGGCCCGGTCATGCCGCACCCGCCGCGGGCGTGCCGGTCAGCTCGGCGACGATGCGCTGGCAGAGGGCCGCCAGCGGCCCTCTGCCGTGGGCGGCCGGCGCCTCGCCCCGTTCCAGCCCACGGGCCAACGCCGGCTCCGGGCGCAGCGTTCCGGCGAGCGGCAGCCCGAGCGCGCGGGCCACCTCGGCCGCCCCGAGCCGGCCGGGCGCCGGGCCGCGAACGATCACCGACATCGCGGCGCAGTGCGGTGCGGCGGCCGCCACCACCCGGGCGGCCGCGGCGGTGGCCCGCAGTTCGGCCGGCACGACGACGAACACCTGGTCGGCCGCCTGGAGGGCGGTGACGGCCGCGTCGTCCAACTGCCGGGGCAGGTCGACCACCACGAAGTCCCGGCCCCGCCGGGCAGCGTCGACCGTGGCCGCCATCGCCTGGGCGGGCAGGGCGAGCAGGTCGCCCCGGTCCCAGGAGAGCACCACCAGGTCGCCCCGACTCGGCAGGGCTCGCACCAGCGCCGGCGCGTCCACCCGGCCGTCGGCGTCGGTCAGCGCCGGCCAGCGCAGCCCCTCCAGCTGCTCCCAGCCGAGCACGAGGTCGAGCCCACCGCCGAGCGGGTCGGCGTCGACGAGCAGGGTGCGCAGCCGGGCACGGGCGGCGGTGACCGCGAGACCGCCGGCCAGGATGCTCGCCCCCGCGCCGCCCCGCCCGCCCAGCACGGCCGTGATCCGGGCCCCGCCCCGGTCGGCGCCGTCCGGCCCGCACTCGGCGAACCGGTCGACCAGCCACGGCTCGGCGGCCGGCAGGACGGCCACGTGCTCGGCGCCGACCAGCTCGGCGACCTGGAAACCGGGATCGGACTGCCCGGACCGGCCCACCAGCACCAACCGTGGCCGCTGCGGCAGCCGCGCCCGCAGGCACGGCTGGGCCTGGTCGGCGCCGACCAGCACCAGCGGGGCGGGCAGCCAGCGGGTCCGGGCCGCCGCCGGATCGGCGGCGAGTTCCACCTCGACACCGCCGGCCGCGGCGAGCCGGAGCAGGTCGTCGAGCAGGTCGCCGTCCGAGGTGACGAGCAGCGGCAGGCGCCGGTGCGGCGGGACGGAGGTACGGGGTGGCATCGCGGCCTCCAGCGGTCGGGCTCCGGGGTTGCTGACCGAGACCCTGCTCCCGATCCGTCACCGGTCGCCGCCCCGCGACGGCCGCCTGTGGACAACGCCGCCACCTGTGGACAACGCCCACCGGGTGAGTCGATCTGCTATGGCCGTCGGCTCGTCGCCCCTGGCCGCGGGGATGCTGTCGCTCCTCCCCTGGCCTGCTCGATGACGAGGAGGGCCACCCTCCCGCTCCACGCCGTGACCGCCGTCCCGGGTCAGCCGCACCCGCCGCACGCCGTACGGATCGATAGTCTGCGTTGCATGCACCGCAGCCGCGTGTACGCCATCCTGATCGACGCCCCTGCGCCGGAGGCCGCTCGGGCGGCGGCCTTCTGGTCGGCCGCCCTCGGCGTCCCCGCCGAGCCCGTCGCCCGGTATCCGCAGTTCATCGACCTGCACGACGCCCTGCCCGGGCTGGTCACCGCCGTGCAGGCGGTCGACGACGCGCCCCGCTTCCACCTCGATTTCGAGACCGACGACGTCGACGCGGAGACCGCCCGACTGCTCGCCCTCGGTGCCACCCAGGTCGCGCGGTGGCAGGAGTGCCGTGTGCTGCGCGTGCCCGGGGGGCACCTGGTCTGCGTCCTGCCGGTGGAGAGCCCGCCGGAGGTCTTCGACGCCCAGGCCAGGACCTGGCCGTGACGGGCGTGCGCCGGCGCGGTCAGCCAGCCGGCCGGATCACCCGGCTCGCCGCACCGGCGGGCGCGTGAGCCCGCGCCGGCGGGTGACACGCCGGCCGGTCAGTCGACTACCAGCTCGACGGCGGCGATCTGGTCGGGATCGGCGACCACCTCGACGCCGATGATCCGGTCGGTGACCACGAAGCTGATCACGATGCGGGTACGGCCGTCGATCACCACGGCGGCGCCCGGCGCACCGTCGACGAACGCCGGCACGGCGGCCTGGGCCCGGCCGGAAAAGAAGCCGGCCACGGCGGACGAGCCCCGCGCCTCGCCGGCCCCGCCCATCCTGACGGCCGTGGCGTCGGAGCGTAGGACGACGTGCGGGTCGAGCAGGGTGAGCAGATCGTCGAAGCGCCCCTCCCGCGAGGCGGCGAGGAATGCCTCGACGACGCCGCGTTGCCGGGCCCGGTCCGTCTCCGGCGTCGGTGGTCCGCTCTGCACCCGACGGCGGGCCCGGCTGGCGATCTGCCGTACGGCGGCCGGGCTGCGGTCGACGACGGGCGCCAGCTCGTCGAAGGAGACCGCGAACATGTCGTGCAGCACGAAGACCAGCCGCTCGGTGGGGCCGAGGGTCCGCAGCACCACGTCCAGCGCCCGTCCGACCGAGTCGGTGAGCAGCGCCTCCCGCTCCGGATCGACTTCGCCGGCCCCGGAGGTGGTCGGCTCGTCCTCGGTCACGTCGGCGGGCCGTTCGTGCCGGGCGGCGCTGGAACCGAGCCGGTCGAGGCAGACCCGGCCGACGGTGGTGGTGAGCCAGCCCGGCAGGTTGTCGATGCCGTCGACGTCGGCGCGGCTGAGCCGCAGCCAGGTGTCCTGGACCGCGTCGTCGGCCTCGGCCACGGAACCGAGCATCCGCCGGGCCACGGTCCGCAGGCGCGGACGCTGCTCCTCGAAACGCCGGGCCAGCACGTCTGAGTCGCTCATGGCACCGCAATTCTCGCCGACATCCGCCACCCCGTGACCGCCGTCACAACTGTCACGCCGCCTGTCCCGCTGTCGACAACGAGGTGACGGACGAAAACGCGACGGCGAGAAACGCCGGCCAGCGTAACAGGGAGGACAGGACAAGATGACCATGCAGGCCCGCATGCAGAACCCCGCGATGGTGCTCCCCGACGCAATGAAGGCGATCAACCTGCTCTACAAGGCAGCGCACTCCGCCGGCGTCCCCACCAGCACGCTGGAGCTGGTCCACCTGCGGGCCAGCCAGATCAACGGGTGCAGCGCCTGCGTCGACTCCGGCGCGCGCAGCGCCCGCAAGGCAGGAGAGACCGACGAACGGCTCTTCGCGGTGGCCGCCTGGCGGGAAACGCCGTACTTCACCGACGCGGAGCGGGCCGCGCTCGCGCTCGCCGAGGCCGCGACCCGCCTCGCCGACCGGGCCGACGCGGTGCCCGACGAGATCTGGGACGAGGCCGCCCGGCACTTCGACGAGAAGGAACTGGCCACGGTGGTGCTCTGGATCGCCACCACCAACTTCTTCAACCGGCTGAACGCCACGACCCGCCAGCCCGCACCGCAGGTCTGGGGCTGAGCGGAGCACCGACAGCGGCGGGCACCCGTACCGCCCGACGGTGTCGGCCGGCCGGGTTCCGCCCGATGCCGGCGAGTCGTTCCTGACTGCTCGGCCTGGTCGCCTTCCGGTGGCGACCAGGCCGAGCCCAACCGCCAGGGAGCGGTCGATGCCACGACGTCCCAGCCGCGAACGATCTCGGCGCCGTTTTGGACTGTACGTTTCAGAATCTGCTACGATGCCGACATGGGGCGACCGAAGACGTTCGACGAAGACCGGGTGCTCGATGCGGCCATGCGCGCGTTCTGGACCGCGGGCTACGAGGCGACCTCGACGGACGACCTGTGCGAAGCGACCGGGTTGGGCCGCAGCAGCATCTACAACACCTTCAAGAGCAAGCATGACCTGTTCGAGAAGTCGCTGCTCCGCTACATGACGCAGCGGACCGCCGCCGCCGTCGAGTTGCTGGAGAGCGCCATGCCGGTCCGGGAGAAGATTCGGGCCCTCCTGTGGCAGGCCGCCGACACCGAGACCGGAGACCCGACCGGCTGCCTGGTGGTCAACTCCATGATCGAGCTGGCACCGCGCGACGCGGAGATCGCCACTCGGCTGGAACGCGACCAGGACCAGCGCCTGACGGCGCTGCGCCTGGCGATCGAGGCAGGCCAACGGCAGCAGGAGATCGACGCGGAGAAGGATCCGGCCACCCTCGCCCAATTCGTCGTCGCCACGATCAGTGGCATGCGCGTCCTCGCCCGCGGCGGCGCCGACCGGGCCACGTTGCGGGCGGTCGCGAACACCGCACTCGACGCGATCTGACCCTGGCGGCGGACGAGCGCCCTTTTTCATGTGCCAATTTTGGACCATTCAGTTCACAACAAGGAGGTAGTCGATGCCGGCAGCCATCTACATCCTGGGCCTGGCGATATTCGCCCAGGGCACGTCGGAGCTCATGCTCGCCGGTCTGCTGCCCGAGATGGCCGCCGACCTGGGCGTGTCGATCCCGCACACCGGGCTGCTGATCTCCGCATTCGCCGTCGGCATGCTGGTGGGCGCCCCGATTCTCGCGGTGGCGACCCTGCGTTGGTCGCGGCGTACCGCGCTGCTGACCTTTCTCGCGATATTCGCCGCCGCACACGTCGCGGGCGCGCTGACGCCGAACTATGCGGTGCTGCTCACCACCCGGATCGTGGGCGCATTCGTGTACGCCGGCTTCTGGGCGGTCGCCGCCGTCACCGCCGTCGGCCTCGTCGGGCCGACCGCCCGCGGCAAGGCGATGGGAGTCGTGGCCGGCGGCCTCACCGTCGCCACCGTCGTCGGCCTCCCCGCCGGCACGGTCATCGGTCAACATTTCGGCTGGCGGGCTGCCTTCTGGGCGGTGGCGGCGCTCTCCGCCCTCGCGGCGGTCGGGGTGATCGCCACCATCCCCGGTGGACGACCGCACCCGCAGCGCGCCTCCCGGCTCCAGGACGAGTTCCGCGCGCTGGCCAACCCGCAGGTCTGGCTGCTGTACGCCACGACCGCCCTCGCCACGACCGC
Source organism: Micromonospora sp. NPDC047670 (assembly GCF_043204915.1). NCBI lineage: Bacteria > Bacillati > Actinomycetota > Actinomycetes > Micromonosporales > Micromonosporaceae > Micromonospora > Micromonospora sp. NPDC047670. The sequence continues at coordinate 265,503 of NZ_JBIDDA010000001.1, read as the reverse complement.
CCTGATCGTCTCGTTCAGCTACCTGGCCCCGATGCTGACCGAGACGACCGGCCTGTCGCCGGCCTGGGTTCCCGCGGTGCTGGCCCTCTACGGGATCGGCGCTTTCGCCGGCATCACCATCGGCAGCCGGACCGCCGACGCGCACCCCTTCCGCACCCTCCGGGTCGGAGTCCTGGGGCTCGTCGTCGTCTCGACGGTGCTCGCCCTGGCCGCCGACGTGCCCGCGTTGGCCGTACCAGCAATTCTCCTGCTCGGCGCGTTCGGGTTCGCCACCAATCCCGTCCTGAACAGTCGCGCGTTCGCGCTCGCGCCCGAGGCGCCCACGCTCGCCGCCGCGACGAACGTCTCCGCCTTCAACGTCGGGATCACGGCGGGGCCGTGGCTCGGCGGCCTGGCCATCGACGCCGGTTTCGACTATCCCGTGATCGCCTGGATCGGCGCGGCGCTCGGAGTCGTCACGCTCGGCGTGGTGGCGTTGTCCGCCGGCCCGCAAAGCCCCCGGTCCAGGGCCGCGAGGAGCGCCAAGGCCAGTGACCCGGCGGTGCTCCCGGACGGCCCCGCCCCCGTCGGAGCCGCCTGCGACTGAATCGGGAACGCCGGCAGGTCCCGTCCGGGGCCTGCCGCGCCCACCCGGCCAGGCGTCGATGAGGAGACCGTCCGCAGGAAAGGGGCCCACGCACCGCGCAGACCGGCGCGGTGCGTGGGCGACGTCGGCCAGCGATCACCCGTAGAGCGAGCGGCCTCCCGGGCTGTTGCCCTTGAAGCGTTGGCCCGCCGCAACCTCCTCGCCGACCACCGACCAGACCGTCTCGTCGTCCTGCCAGGGGAGCGGGTCGATACGGCTCGTCTCCTGACGGATGCGCTCGACCTCGCGCTCCAGGCGCTCGAAGTCGCCGTCGTCGCCGCCGTTGTCGAAGATGAACTCTTCGAGCAGGCGCTGGAACCGGAGGGTGACCTGGACGAGGGAGGAGACGTCCGTGTGGAGTTGCCGCACGGTCTCCTCGTCGGCGTCGAAGGCGTGCACCTTGCCGGAACCGGGGTCGAGGGCGAGGTGGGCGTTGAGCAGCCAGCCGATGACGGGCCATTCACCCGCGTCCTCCGACGCGCCCTCGAAGTCCTCGACGTCGACGACGTCCCGGACGAGGGGCAGCCGGCCGGAGTCCTCGTCGGGCACATGCAGCCGGAGCGTCCCGGTGGGGACACCGACGGTCTGCAGGAGGCGGGCGCCCTCGGTGTCCGCGGCGGCGGGCGGGAAGGCGGTGGCGGGCAGGGTCGCGAGCCGGTCCTCGCCGAAGATGTCGACGAGTTCGCTGCGGGTGACGTCGAAAAGCACTGCCGGAACTCCGAACTCGGCGGCGGCACGGCCGTCGCGGGACTGTCAGTGGACGGAAGCGGTCTCAACAACAACGTTGCGGATCGAGGCGCTTCCGGCCACTCCGGCTCCGCCTCGCCCACTCATCCGCCGCCGCCCCAAGCACCTGACCCGGGCCGCAGGGATCAGGACGCCGAGGCGGCAACGACGTTGAATCGTTACACGCACACGCCCGAGGACTACACCGACCGGGTGCGGCTGACGCTCGCCGACGATCCGCTGCCTCAGCCCGACACCTCGCCCGGCCGGGCCCAGCGACGTGCCTTCACCTGGGCCGGGAGACGCTCGCGGAAAAGGACGACCCCCGTCGGGGAAAGTGACCTGACGTAGCAGCGAGTGTGATCAACTGCCGTCCCGCGTCAGACGCATCGGTTGCGCCGTCGAGCATGATCGAGTCGAACCACGCGGTACGGCGTTCGCTGACGATTCGCTGACTGGTTGCGCGCCGGCAGCGGCCGGAGGCACTCACGACGTGCGCCGCCTCGACGTCGGAGGTGCGAGAATAGACGACGATTCGAGACGCAGGAGGTGAGCCGTGACGTCGAGTAGCGCTGAGCAGATGCCCGAGTGGCCGACCGCCGAGCACGTACCGGCGGAGGAGCTGGCGCGTCGTCAGGGCATCCGGCCAGTCACCTCCGTCGACGACCTGGCCCGGCCCGACCTCTTCGAGTCGGACGAGGAGTTGGATGACTTCCTCGCCGACCTGTACGCCTCCCGGCGGGCCGGCGCCGCGTGAGCCTAGTCGTCCTGGCCACCGACGTAGCGTCGGCGATCCTCCGGGGGCGGCTGCCTGACCGTCTCCGTGCTCGTCTGGCCGGTAAGACCCTCTGCATCACCTTCGTGACGCTCGGAGAGCTGACCAAGTGGACCGCGCTGCGGAGCTGGGGGCCACGCAAGCTGGCCGACCTCGCCCAGTGGCGTTCCGGGGTCGTGTGAACCCTGCTTCGAGGCGCGCATCCAAGAATCGCACGCTCGGAAACGTGGTCCTTGTCGCCGGCCTCCTGGTCTCGGCCATCACCCTGTCGACCGACGCCGGGGCCACAGAGCCGCACATCCTCGCAGGCTTCCTCGTCGCCACAGGGATCGGGCTACGCATCGAGGCAGCGATCATCGATTCTCGGGCATGACGGTCCGATCCGGCCAGCTGCCCGCCGTGCCGGTCGAACACGAGGGATCGTCTGCGCCGCCGCCGCCGGGGCGGGGCTGCGCTGGGGTGAGTGCGCGGGCCTGCCGTGGGAGGCGGTCGACCTCGATCGGGGGTTTGCTGCACGTCGCCCAGGCGGCGGTGGAGACCCACGGCGGGATCGTGCTGCGGGCGTACCCGAAGACTCGGGCCGGCTTGCGGACGGTGCCGATTGGCGCACGCGGCGGCCTCGGCGTTCGGCGGACTGCGGTTCCACGACTTGAGACGCCTATGTCACCTGGCTGGTCACCGACGGGGTCCCGATCAATCTGGTGCAGCGGGTCATGGGTCACGAGCAGGCGTCGACGACGCTGAATCGTTATCCGCACACCCCAGACGGCTACGCCGCGCGGGTCCTGGCGGCCTTCGACAGCTCTGCTGCCTCCCTGCTGCCTCTGGTCGAGAATCCGCCCTCGGACAGCGGCCTCGACGAGAACAGAGAGGACCTGTGACCTGCGTCGGAGCGCTCCCGCCGGAAAGGGACGACCCCCGTCGGGGGGAGACGGGGGTCGTCGGGAGGTTCGGCTCCGGGGGGGTCGAGCCGAACCCACTCAGCGGTCACGGGGGGTGCAACCGCCGAGGGTCTGCCTGTTGTACGAGATATGAACGCTCGTCGTGTCGACAAGTCTGCCTGAGCGGACCTGTATACGTCGAGTGGTGTCGCCTCCACTCCACGCGAATTAATATTCGCAGAGTGTGATTGACGTCACGGTGAGCGAGGGTGAAGAGGGTCGGCCCGCACGTCCGAGGGGCCCCCGGACCCCGGGCACCCGCCGACCATAGACCATCCGGCTAGACTTTCGCGCCGTGGGCCGAAGTGCCGCTTTCTTCGATCTGGACAAGACCGTCATCGCCAAGTCGAGCGCCCTGGCGTTCGGTCGGCCGTTCTACCGGGACGGGCTGATCACCCGGCGTGACGTGGTCAAGTCGGCGTACGCGCAGCTGATGTTCCGGCTGGGCGGCACCGACGAGCAGACCATGGCCAGGACCCGGGACTATCTCGCCGCGCTCTGCAAGGGCTGGCAGGTGGAACAGGTCCGCCAGATCGTCGCGGAGACGCTGCACGAGCTGATCAACCCCTACGTGTACGCCGAGGCCGCCGCCCTGATCGAGGAGCACCAGGCCGCCGGCCGGGACGTCGTGCTGGTCTCCGCCTCCGGCGAGGAGATGGTCCGGCCGATCGGCGCGCTGCTGGGGGTCACCGACGTGATCGCCACCCGGATGGGCGTGGTGGACGGCCGCTACAGCGGCGAGGTCGAGTTCTACGCGGCCGGCCCGAGCAAGGTCGAGGCGGTCAGCGAGCTGGCCGCCGAGCGCGGGTACGACCTGGCCGACTCGTTCGCCTACTCCGACTCGTACAGCGACCGCCCGCTGCTGGAGTGCGTCGGCCACCCGTCGGTGGTAAACCCCGACCGGCAGTTGCGCAGGCTCGCGGTCGAGAACTCCTGGCCGGTGCTGGAGTTCCGGCACCCGGTCCCGCTGGGCCGGCGGCTGCGCGAGCGCCCGGCCGTCCCGGTCGCCGCGGCGGCGCTGGGCGTCGGCGTCGGCGTGGCCATCGGCATCGCCTGGTACGGCCGTCACCGCCGCACCCGCGCCACCCCCGCGCCCGCCTGAGCGGCCCAGGCGCCGGAGCGCCCGGCCACCCGACCCCCGCGATCCGGGCCGGCACGGGTCAGGCGGCGGCGAGGATATCGTCGCCGATCGCGGTGAGCCGGTCCGCGCCGACCTCCACCGCCGTCATGTAGTGCCGCAGCCAGGAGCGCAGACCGTCCGGGGTGCCGGTGGCGAACGCGCCGGCCGAGCCGACGTACTCGGGCTCGCGTTCGTGGTGGCCGACGTCGACGGCGAGCAGGCCGCGCGGGTCGAGCCCGCTGGACAGCAGCACCAGCCGGGCGGCACCGCGGGCAACCACCCCGGAGGGCCCGGCGAAGGGGCGCAGGTTCAGCAGCTCGCCGTGCACGACGGCGGCCAGCACCAGCGGGGAGACCTTCGTGCCGCCGGCGACGAGCCCGGCCAGGCCGTCCAGCCGCGCGGCGACCACCGGGTCGGCGACGGGCCGGCCCAGCTCGGCCTCGGCCACGACGTCCCGGGCGGCGAGCACGTGCAGCTTCGCCAGCGCCTGCCGGGGTGCCTTCGGCCACAGCTCGGACAGCCCGGGCAGCGCCCCGGCGACCCGCAGCGCGCCCTGGATTACCGGCTCGGTCACGGTGCCGGCGCGGACGGCCTCGCGCTCGTGGGCGTACCCCTCCAGGGCCGCGCTGGCGACCGCGGACCGGAGGCTGACCTCGGCCGCGACCTGGCCGCCGTGCCGGCGCAGCGCGCGGTGCCCGAGTGCCTGGTCGAACCGCTCGCGGGCCCGCTCGACGGCGGCGGCGATGTCGGCGAGCGCGAGCAGCGGGGCGAGCGGGTCAGCGGTCACCCCGTCACGCTATCGACTGCCCACCCCGGCCCGCCGACGAGCCGCCCGGAAGCGACCGCCGCCACCCCGCCGGGTTGTCAGCAGGGCCCTCGCCCGACGAACGGCGTCGACCGGGTGCCCATCCGTGCGCCGGCACCGCCGTCCGGCGCGCGGCGCGGGCCGCTCGGCGCGCGTTGGCCGGACCGGCGGTTCCTCGGCGGGACACCCCGACTAACCTCGTGCGGGAGACGCAGATCACCCCGAGCGACGAGGGAGCACGGCATGAGCGAGGCATTGGCCAATCTGCTGAACGAGACGCGCCAGTTCCCGCCGCCGGCCGAACTCGCCGCGAACGCCAACGTCACCGCCGACGCGTACGCGGAGGCGGACGCCGACCGGCTGGCGTTCTGGGAGCGGCAGGCCGGGCGGCTGACCTGGGCGCGGCAGTGGGACCAGGTGCTCGACTGGTCGAAGCCGCCGTTCGCGAAGTGGTTCGTCGGCGGGCAGCTCAACGTGGCGTACAACTGCCTGGACCGGCACGTCGAGGCGGGCCTGGGCGACAAGGTCGCCATCCACTGGGAGGGCGAGCCGGGCGACACCCGCACCATCACGTACGCGGACCTGCACCGGCTGACCTGCCAGGCGGCGAACGCGCTGACCGACCTGGGCGTCACCGCGGGCGACCGGGTGGCGATCTACCTGCCGATGGTCCCCGAGGCGGCGGTCGCGATGCTGGCCTGCGCCCGCATCGGCGCGACCCACAGCGTGGTCTTCGGCGGCTTCTCCGCCGAGTCGCTGACCAACCGGATCCAGGACGCCAGCGCCAAGGTGGTGATCACCGCCGACGGCGGCTACCGCCGGGGCAAGCCGTCGGCGCTGAAGCCGACCGTGGACGAGGCGGTGGCCAACTGCCCGTCGGTCGAGCACGTGCTGGTGGTGCGCCGCACCGGCGAGGAGGTCGCCTGGTCGGCCAAGGACCGCTGGTGGCACGAGACGGTGGAGACCGCCCCGGCCGCGCACGCCGCGCAGCCGTTCGACGCCGAGCACCCGCTGTTCATCCTCTACACCAGCGGCACCACGGCCCGCCCGAAGGGCATCCTGCACACCACCGGCGGCTACCTCACCCAGACGTCGTACACGACCCACGCGGTCTTCGACCTGAAGCCGGAGACGGACGTCTACTGGTGCACCGCCGACATCGGCTGGGTCACCGGGCACTCCTACATCGTCTACGGCCCGCTCTCCAACGGCGCCACCCAGGTGATGTACGAGGGCACCCCGGACACCCCGCACAAGGGCCGGTTCTGGGAGATCGTCGACAAGTACAAGGTCAGCATCCTCTACACCGCCCCGACGCTGATCCGCACGATGATGAAGTGGGGCGAGGACATCCCCGCCGGCTACGACCTCTCCTCGCTGCGGCTGCTCGGCAGCGTCGGCGAGCCGATCAACCCCGAGGCGTGGATGTGGTACAGGCAGCACGTCGGCCGGGGTGAGCTGCCCGTCGTGGACACCTGGTGGCAGACCGAGACCGGGTCGATCATGGTCTCGCCGCTGCCGGGCGTCACCGAGGCCAAGCCGGGCTCCGCGATGACGCCGCTGCCCGGGATCAGCGCCGACGTGGTGGACGACCAGGGCCAGTCGGTGCCCAACGGCGGCGGCGGTTACCTGGTGCTGCGCGAGCCGTGGCCGTCGATGCTGCGCACCATCTGGGGCGACGACAACCGGTTCATCGAGACGTACTGGTCGCGGTTCGGTGCGGGCGCCGGAGGCGCCGAGTCCGGGCGGGAGGCGGGCGCCGAAGGCCACCGCGGGTGGATGTACTTCGCCGGGGACGGCGCGAAGCGGGACGACGACGGGCACATCTGGCTGCTCGGCCGCGTCGACGACGTGATGCTGGTGTCCGGGCACAACATCTCCACCACCGAGGTGGAGTCGGCGCTGGTCTCGCACCCGTCGGTGGCCGAGGCGGCGGTGGTGGGCGCGACCGACCCGACCACCGGGCAGGCCATCGTCGCGTTCGCCATCCCGCGTGGCAGCATCGACACCTCGGGCGAGGCGGGCGAGAAGCTCATCGCCGACCTGCGCAACCACGTGGCGAAGACCCTCGGCCCGATCGCCAAGCCCCGGCAGATCATGCTGGTGCCGGAGCTGCCGAAGACCCGCTCCGGCAAGATCATGCGCCGGCTGCTGCGGGACGTGGCCGAGAACCGGTCGCTGGGTGACGTCACCACGCTCCAGGACTCGTCCGTGATGGACCTGATCTCGTCCGGCATGGGCGGTGGGAAGTCCGACGAGGACTGACGGTAGGCGTACGGCCCGATGGGTGGCGGTCCCGCGCGGACCGTCACCCATCGTCATTTCTTACGGATGAGCGACGGACCGCGTGCGTCCTGTCACATCGGTCGGTCGGGGGAACCGGGAGAAGCTGAACGGACACAGGCTGGCGTCGACCCCTGTCATTCGCCTGTTTTCTGATTTAGGTTCACGCAGGTCGAGTCGGTTCGATGGACATCACATCGATGAGAGGGCCGGCCGACTCCTTCCCTCCCCATGCCCCGAGAAATGGAGCGGCATGAACAGAAATCCGCAGTCCGGGTCGCGCCGACGCCTACTCGTCGCGCTGCCCGCCATCGCCCTCGCGGCCACGTCACTGACCGTGACTGGCGGCGCGGCGGCGGCAGAGCCCGGCCCCGCCCGAGCCACCATCGGCGCGGACGAGTACTACATCAACTACGCCGAGCCCGCCGTCCAGCCCGACAGCGACGGCCGCGAGGTCAAGGGCAAGGGTGGTGTCTACGCCCCGGCGGTCGAGGAGGCGCGGGCCTACGACCGCAAGTTCGCCCGCGGCAACCCGGTCACCGCGCGGCAGCTCGCGAAGACCGAGGCCGAGGCGATCAAGACGGGCAAGAACCCGCGGCAGATCAAGCAGGCCACGGGCACCCAGACGGCGAAGCTGCTCACCCTGCTGGTCGAGTTCAACGAGCAGGCCAACGACGACTTCACCGACGTCATGGTCCCCAAGACGGTCTTCGAGGACCGGAGCTGTGTCCTCGGCACCGTGCAGAACGGCCCGCTGCACAACAAGATCCCCAACCCGGCGAGCCTGCCGCACGAGGACAACAACTCGATGTGGGTGCCGGACTTCTCGCCGGCGCACTACGACAAGATGCTCTACACCAAGGAGGGCATCACCGAGCGGGTCCGCCCGGACCTGACCGGGCCGGACGGCAAGCCGGGCATCAGCCTGGCCGGCCGGACCATGCACAACATGTACCTGGAGATGTCCAAGGGCGCGTACACGGTCGACGGGCAGGCCAGCCCGTGGATCAAGGTGCCGCACTCCGAGGGCTGGTACGCGGCCTCGCGCTGCTTCCAGGACGAGAACGGCAACTGGGTCGCCGGCCGTCAGCAGTCGATGAACGGGCACCCGGACAACCCGCAGGGCGCGGGCCGGCTGGCCACCGACGCGATCGACACCCTCGCCAAGATGGACCCGAACTTCCCGTGGGCCGACTACGACATCGAGGACCAGGGCGACCGCGACGGTGACGGCAACGTCTTCGAGCCGGACGGCGTGATCGACCACCTGGTGCTGGTGCACGCCGGCCAGGGCAAGTCCCGCGGCGGCGGCGCCGAGGGCACGTACGCCATCTGGGCGCACTCGTCGTCGATCGCCGGCGGCTACACCGTCCCCGGCACCAACATCCAGGTTTCGAACTACATCGTGCAGCCGGAGGACGCCGGCGTCGGCGTCTTCGCCCACGAGTTCGGCCACGACCTGGGTCTGCCGGACCTCTACGACACCTCGGGCAACGCCGACTCGGACGTCGACTTCTGGGACCTGATGGCCTCGGGCTCGCACTCCGGTGAGATCTTCCAGGCGCTGCCGACGCACATGGGCCTGTGGGACAAGTGGGTGCTCGGCTGGGCCGACCCGCTGAACCTCGCACCCGGTGCGGACCCGCGCGACGTTCAGCTGGGCCAGACCTCGCGCACCCCGCGCGGCACCGCGGACGGCATCAAGATCAACCTGCCGAACAAGGTGATCACCCTGGCCACGCCGCACAGCGGCACGAAGATGTGGTACACCGGCGCCGACCAGGACTGGGCGGACGTCAAGATCACCCGGCAGGTGGCCGTGCCGGCGGCGGCCGACGCGAAGTTCTGGATGTGGAACAACTTCGTCATCGAGGCCGACTGGGACTACGGCTTCGTCGAGGTCTCGACCGACGGCGGCGCCACCTGGGCCGAGCAGAAGGTCTACGACTCGACCGGCAAGCTCGTCACCACCAACGACGGCTACGCCGACCCGAACGGCCGGATGGTCGACTTCGGCAACAAGAAGTACGGCCTGACCGGTGACACCCACGGCTGGCGGCACGACTACGTCGACCTGTCGGCGTTCGCCGGGCAGACGGTGCAGGTCCGGCTCCGCTACGCCACGGACGAGGCGTTCGTGGAGCGCGGCTGGTTCGCCGACGACTTCTCGGTGACCGGCGGCGGCGCCACCACCTGGAGCGACGACGTCGAGAGCGGCGCCAACGGCTGGACCGCGACCGGCGGCACGTTCGTCGACACCACCGGCCCGGGCTGGCGGATCGACGGCGGCACCTCGACCCAGGCGCACTACTACCTGGCCGAGTGGCGCAACTTCGACGGCTTCGACAACGGCCTGAAGTACGCCTACGACACGGTCTACTCGCACGACGCGTGGAAGGTCGACAAGCTGTCGTACAACGCCCCGGGCATGCTGGTCTGGTACCGGGACACCGCGCTCGGCGACGTCAACCACACCACGGCGCAGCTCACCTCGCTGCCGAGCTACGGCGCCAAGGGCGGTCTGCTGATCGTGGACTCGCACTTCGACCCGTACCGCCGCAAGGGCGAGGCGGCCGTCAAGGACCCCTCGGTGCTGGACAACCTGCCCAGCCGCCCGCAGTCCGCGAACGCGGCCTTCTCGCTCAACCCCACGTACCCCTTCCGGGAGTGCCTGGAGGCGGCGGACGAGCCGTACAGCGAGTACTGCACCGAGTTCGGCGCCCAGCCGGCGGTGCCGGGCTTCACGGACGCCAAGGGCTGGTACCCGGGCATCGAGATCCGCGACGGCGCGGCGTACGCCCGGGACAGCGACGCCTCGGTCGTCATCCCGTCGAAGGGCAACGAGCGGTACACCACCCGGGTCACCAACCCGGACGGTACGCCGGCACCGGCCTTCTACGGGGTCACCCTGGGCGGCGGCGCGATCGTGCTGGGCACCGGCAACCCCGGTGACCAGGGCGTGGCGTACGGCGTCACCATCACCATCAAGCGGGCCGCGAAGGACAACTCGTACGCCACGGTGCACGTCACCCCGGCAACGAACTGACCTCGGATCGGTCCCACGGGGCACACGGCGGGGCCCGTCTGGAGCACACTGCTCCGGGCGGGCCCCGCTCGTCTTACGCGGCGCGGGCTGCGCCCGCCGATCGCTGTGACATTTTCGATGGCTCGGGCGCTCCCCGTAGGGGACCTCATAACCCCGGCCACGCAACGTGATCGTGGCCAAAACGTAACGTGAATCAACGTCGCCTCAACGCGCCTTTTGGTTGTCATTTATGCGCATATGAAGGCCGCGCGCCTCCCATCCGCCCGGTATTTGACCCGTGACAAGTGCACGTCGTCTCTGCCAGGGTGAGTGACGCATCACATGACAGTCGCGGCCTCGGCTGCGCCCGTCATGTAACAGATCCACAAAGGAGGAGGACCTTTGAGGAGACGAGTCACAGCCGGTCTGGCCTCAGCCGCGGCCGCGCTGCTGGCGGCGGGAGTCGTGTCGGCGCCGGCCTCCGGCGCACCGGCCGCGGACCCGGCCCCCGGTTCCGACAAGGCGAAGCATGGCAGGGACAACCTCCCCGATCCGAAGTCGGATCAGCAGCGGGAGCTCCGGAAGAAGGCCATCGCCGACCTGCTCTCGGGCAAGGCCAAGCTTCAGACGCGCAACGGCTCGAAGGTCATCCAGGTCAAGGACGACCTGTTCGTGGAGTACCAGCAGGCGCCGAAGACCGACCCGATCTTCACGATGCTGGTCGAGTTCGGCGACCAGACCGACCCCCGGACCGGCGGAGCTGCCGGTCCGGTGCACAACCAGATCGCCGAGCCGGACCGCAACTGGGACGGCAGCCCGACCGACGACAACAGCACCCTGTGGCGGTCGGACTTCAACCGGGCGCACTACCAGGACATGATGTTCGGTCCGGGTGAGTCGATGCGGGACTTCTACTACAAGCAGTCCGGCGGGCGCTACACGGTCAACGGCGACGTCAGCGAGTGGGTCAAGGTTCCGTACAACGAGGCCCGGTACGGCAGCAACCAGATCCCCGAGTCCGACGGGTACTGGAACTTCGTCAAGGACAGCGCCACCGCCTGGTACCAGTCGCAGGTCGCGGCCGGCAAGACGCCGGAGCAGATCAAGCAGTACCTGGCCCAGTTCGACATCTGGGACCGGTACGACTTCGACGGTGACGGCGACTTCAACGAGCCCGACGGCTACGTGGACCACTTCCAGGCGGTGCACGCGGGCGAGGGCGAGGAGGCCGGCGGCGGCGCCCAGGGCGAGGACGCCATCTGGTCGCACCGCTGGGCGGCGTTCCCGAACCTGGCCGGCAGCGCCGGTCCGGGGGCGAACAAGGCCGGTGGTGTCCAGATCGGTGACACCGGCATCTGGATCCGTGACTACACCACGGAGCCGGAGAACGGCGGCCTGGGCGTCTTCGCCCACGAGTACGGCCACGACCTCGGTCTGCCGGACTACTACGACACCGCCGGCGGCGACAACGGCGTGGGCTTCTGGAGCCTCATGGCGTCCGGCTCGTGGCTCGGCCACGGCAAGGACGACATCGGTTCCACGCCGGGCTACATGGACCCGTACTCGAAGCTGTTCCTGGGCTGGCTGAACTACTCGGTGGTCGAGGAGAACAGCGGCACCACCAAGGTCACGCTCGGCCCGGCCGGCGACAGCGACGGGCCGAAGGCCCAGGCGGTCGTCGTCAACCTGCCGGCGCAGACCCAGACCACCAGCTACAACACGCCGTTCGGCGGGTCGTACGAGTGGTGGGGTGGCAGCGCGGACGACCTGAACACCACGCTGACCCGGCAGCTCGACCTGACCGGTACGACGTCCGCGTCGATCACCGCGAAGGCCTGGTACGACATCGAAGAGGACTACGACTACCTCTACGCCGAGGTGTCGACCAACGGCGGCGCCACCTGGACCCCGCTGGCCAACTCCTCGATCGACGCGGGTGAGACCGGGGTCGACGGCTCGACCAGCGGCGCCTGGGTGGACCTGGCCTACGACCTGTCCGCGTACGCCGGGCAGACCGTGCAGTTCCGCTACCGCTACCAGACCGACGGCGGCGTACACCTCGCCGGCGCGTTCCTGGACAACGTGTCGCTGGTCAAGGGCGGCGCCGTCGCCTGGACCGACGACGCCGAGACGCTGGCCGCCGAGTGGACCGCCAAGGGCTTCACCCGGATGACCGGCTCGGTGACCGACTCGTACCCCCGCTTCTACATCGCGGAGAACCGGTCCTACGTCGGCTACGACGACACCCTGCGGACCGGCGGGTACAACTACGGGTTCAACAACACCCGCCCGAACTGGGTGGAGCGGTTCTCGAACCACCCCGGCATGCTGGTGTGGTACGTGAACTACGCGTACGGCGACAACAACACCTCGGAGCACCCGGGCTACGGCCTGAACCTCCCGGTGGACGTCCGGCCGAACAAGATCACCGTCGACGGCCAGGGCAACGTCACCAACCGCCGTAACGGCTTCGACGCCACGTTCAGCCTGTACGCCAAGCCGGCGCAGACCTTCCACCTCAACGGTGTCCCGGTCACGCTCCCGGCGCTCGCCCCGCAGCCGGTCTTCTCCGACACCGGGGCGAACAAGTACTGGACGTCCGGCAACCCGTGGAACTCGGTGAAGGTGGCCGGTTCCGGCACCCGGATCGAGATCCTTCAGCAGGGCACCAATCCGACCGACGACATGGTCGTCAAGGTCAGCAACTGACAACCGAGTTACCCGTGGGGCCGGTGGCGGTGACGCCACCGGCCCCACTTTTTCGCGTAACTGATCAGTCCTATCGAAAACCGCCTCTTCCGCCCCATCGACGACCGTAATACCTGCTCAGGGCGGTTGATGAACGGCGGGGATGTGACGGTGAAAAGCATTCTCAACAAAACTTTGCAACAAATCGACGCACGCATCTTCCCAGGGGTCACAGGAGTGTCTATGTTCACCATTGGTCCCCCTGGTGGGACCGATCTCCACCGGCCCGTACCCCCGTTGGGCCGGTTCCCTCACACCGGAGGTACCACGTGCGCAAAGTCGCAGTGGGTCTGCTCGGGCTTTCGCTGACGGCAACAGGACTGGCGGTCGGCACGTCCGCCAGCGCCGCGCCGCAGCCCAAGTTGCCGACGGCCGCTCCGTCGGTCGCCGAGCCAGCCCATGTCGACCACGACCTGCCGAACCCGCTCGAGGACAAGCGTCGCGCCCTGCGCCAGGAGGGCCTGAGCGACGTCCTCTCCGGCCGGGCCAAGGCGCAGAAGATCAACGGCAGCACGGTCGTCAAGGTCGGCAAGACCCAGGCCGAGGGGGCCACCGCCCGCTCGACCCGGGCCGGCGCCGCCAGCCAGATGGAGGACCAGTACGTCGAGCTCGCTCGCGAGCAGACCGACCGGATCTTCGTCATCCTCGCCGAGTTCGGCAACGAGCGGCACCCGAGCTACCCGGACCAGGACACCGACCCGACCACTCCGGGTCCGACCCGGTTCGACGGGCCGCTGCACAACGAGATCCCCGCGCCCAACCGGGCGGTGGACAACTCGACGGTGTGGCAGGCGGACTACAACGCCGAGCACTACCGCAAGCTCTACTTCGGCACCAACCCCGGTGACGAGTCGCTGAAGCAGTACTACGAGGCGCAGTCCTCGGGCCGCTACAGCGTCGACGGCACGGTCACCGACTGGGTGAAGGTCAAGTACAACGAGGCCCGCTACGGCCGCTCCGGCGGCTACCCGTGCGCCGACAACGTCTGCACCAACACGTGGGCGCTGGTCCGCGACGCCGCCAACCAGTGGGTCGCCGACCAGAAGGCCGCCGGCCGCACCGACGCGCAGATCGCCGCGGACGTCAAGGCGATGGACCAGTGGGACCGGTACGACCACGACTCGGACGGCAACTTCAACGAGTCGGACGGCTACATCGACCACTTCCAGATCGTCCACTCCGGCGGCGACGAGGCCGACGGTGACCCGTACCAGGGCGAGGACGCCATCTGGAGCCACCGCTGGTACGCCTTCGCGTCCGACCAGGGCTCGACCGGCCCGGCCGACTTCCCGGCCGGCGGCACCCAGATCGGCAACACCGGCATCTGGATCGGTGACTACACCATCCAGCCGGAGAACGGCGGCCGGAGCGTCTTCTACCACGAGTACGGCCACGACCTCGGTCTGCCGGACGACTACAACGTCGTCAGTGGTGGGGACAACAACAACGAGCACTGGACCCTGATGGCCCAGAGCCGGCTCGGCGCCAAGAACGACGCCGGCATCGGCGACCGCGGCGGTGACCTGGGCGCGTGGAACAAGCTCCAGCTCGGCTGGCTCGACTACGAGGTGGTCGTCGCGGGGCAGCAGCGCACCCTGAAGCTCGGCCCGCAGGAATACAACACCAACGAGGCCCAGGGCGTCGTCGTGGTGCTCCCGAAGCGGGAGTACACCTTCGACAACGGCAAGCCGTTCGAGGGCACCAAGCAGTTCTTCTCGGGCAACGAGGACGACCTGAACAGCACGATGACCCGGACCCTGGACTTCACCGGGAAGTCGTCGGCGTCGCTGTCGATGAAGGGCCGCTACGACATCGAGGCCGGGTACGACTACCTGTTCTTCGAGGCGTCGCTCGACGGTGGCCAGACCTGGACGGCGCTGCCGGGCACGGTCAACGGCCAGCCTCTTCCGGAGATCTCGCCCGGACGGCCGGCCCTGGACGGCAGCAGCAACGGCCAGTGGGTCGACATCAACATCCCGATGGACGTGGCGGCGGGCAAGGTCGCGCAGTTCCGGCTGCGCTACCAGACCGACGGTGGTGTCTCCGCGGGCGGCTTCTACGGTGACGCCGTCACCGTGACCGCCGACGGTCAGAACGTCCTCTCCGACGGTGCCGAGTCCGGCGCCGCGGGCTGGACGCTCGCCGGCGGCTTCGAGATCGCCGAGGAGAGCTACACCCGCGAGTTCGACAACTACTACATCGCGGGCACCCGGCAGTACATCTCGTACGACAAGTACCTGAAGACCGGCCCGTACTTCTTCGGCTACGCGAACACCCGCCCGGACTACGTGGACCACTACGCGTACCAGGAGGGTCTGCTGATCTCCTACTGGAACACCCGCTGGGCGGACAACGACACGTTCGCGCACCCGGGTGAGGGTCGCAACCTGATCATCGACGCGCACCCGCGGCCGATCTACAACCTGACCGGGCAGCCCTGGCGGGCCCGCGTCCAGGTCTACGACGCGCCGTTCAGCCTGAAGAAGGCCGACTCGTTCACGCTGCACCTCAACAGCCAGCCGCAGTACATCCGTGGCCAGGCCGCGCAGCCACTGTTCGACGACACCAAGCAGTACTGGTACCCGGAGCTGCCGAACCACGGCGTCAAGCTCCCGGCCACCGGCACCAAGATCCGGGTCCTGGAGAAGGACGGCGTCTACACCAAGATCCGCATCTCCTGATCCGCTGATCCCGCACCACCCGCACCACGCGATGCCCGGGCAGGCCACCTGCCCGGGCATCGCCCTTTCCGCCGGCCGCGCCGGCGACGAACGGGCGCGCCGGGTCCGGTGCCGCCGGCGGCGCTCCGGCGTGCCGGCCAGCATCGCGAGGATCAGCGCGATGCGCTGAGCGCCGACCCCGCCCGGCATCCCCGGCCCACCCAACGCCGCGCGAGCCGGGGCCCGCCGAGCAATCCCGGCCACCCGGCCGGGTCGGCGACGGAGCCGGCCGGCACCGGGGTCCTAGGCTGTTCGGCATGACCGAGCAGCGCGGCGGGCCCGTCGACGAGTCCTGTGTCCTCACCGAAGGGCCGTGGACACACCGGTTCGTCGGCGCCAACGGCAGCCGGTTCCACGTCGTCGAGGCGGGCACCGGCCCGATGGTGCTCTTCCTGCACGGCTTCCCGGAGCACTGGTGGGCCTGGCACGAGATGCTGCCGGCGGTCGCCGACGCCGGGTTCCGCGCCGTGGCGGTCGACCTGCGCGGCTACGGCGCCAGCGACAAGCCGCCCCGGGGGTACGACGGCTACACCCTCGCCGCCGACATCGCCGGCCTGATCCGGGCCCTCGGCGAGCGCTCCGCGACCCTGGTCGGCGCCGGCGCCGGCGGCCTGATCGCCTGGACCGTGGCGTCGTTCCACCCGTCCCTGGTCCGCCGGCTGGTGGTGCTCGGCGCCCCGCACCCGCTCCGGCTCCGGGCCGCCATCTTCGCCGACCCACGGGGGCAGTTCGCCGCCTCCACGCCCGCCCTGAAGTTCCAGTTGCCCCGCTACGAGCACGTGCTCACCCGGGACGACGCGGCGGCGGTCGAGGAGATGCTGCGCCGCTGGGGCGGGCCACGCTGGGTCCACGGGCCGGACTTCGAGGCGTACGCCCGGCGGTGCCGGGAGGCGATGCGGATCCCGCAGGCGGCGTTCTGCGCGCTGGAGGGCTACCGCTGGGCGTTCCGCTCCGTGCTCCGCCTGCACGGCTACCGCTTCGTCCGGCTGATGCAGAAGCCGCTGATCACGCCGACCCTCCAGCTGCACGGCGCGCTCGACCAGGTGTCCCTGCCGCGCACCGCACAGGGCTCCGGCCGGTACGTGGTGGCCCCCTACGAGTGGCGGCTCCTGGACGGCGTGGGGCACTTCCCGCACCTGGAGGCCCGCGAGGTGGTGCTCGGCGAGATCCTGCGCTGGGCGAAGTCCTGACTCAGACCCGCTGCTCGCGCAGGTCGGCGACCTCGGCGGCCGGCGCCCAGCCCTGGTAGACGCCGAAGTCGAAGACCTCCAGCCCCATCGCCCGGGCGACGGGCCAGCGCCCGCCGGTGTACTCCACCCGCAGCCAGCCGTCGTGTTCGCCGAGGACGATGAACGGCTGCCCCTGCCAGGTGCAGGTCGTCCGCACGTACGCCAGGTCGTCGACCTCGGTGGCCGGCACCACCCGCACGTGCCGGCCGGGGCGTACCTCCTCGAAGCCCTCGCCCGGCTCGGGCTGGTAGAGCCGGACGTCGTCACCGTCCGGGCTCGCCTGGTACTCCCGTCCGCGCCAGCGGGCCACGTAGCCGTCCCGGATCACCGCTCACCGACCTGTCGCCACAGCAGCGCGTCGGTGTCGAGGATGGCGACCACCCGCTCGGTGCCGTCCGCGCCGATCCGCCACAACTGCGCGCCGTGCGGCAGCCGGGCGCTGTCCACCTTGAACTCCGCCACCACGTCGCTGCTCTCCCCCGGGGCGAAGCCGTTGCCCCGGAACGGCGGACGCTCGATGACCCAGCCCTCCATGGCCCGCATGGCCGCCTCGTTCTGCCCGCCGTACGGGATCCGGTAGAGGCTGGGCCGGTGCGCCGGCCAGCGCAGCACGTAGATCTCCTCGGCGTCCCGGGCGAACGGCGACTCGGGGTGCCCGAGGCCGAGCGCGTCGTACAGCTGGGCCGGGGTGTTCAGGTGGGCCAGCTCGTTCGCCCGGTGCACGAAGCCGGAGACCCGGTCGTAGCCCCGATCCAGGTAGTACGCGAGCTGGCTGGGGGCGACCGCCTTCTGCATCACGATCGGCCGGGCCGGGTCGGGCGCGGCGTAGCGGGGACGGCTGACCGGCTCCTCGACGGGGGGCGGCGGCTCGCTCTCGGCCCCGACGTCGTCGCCGAGCCCCACCTCCGCCGCCCAGTTGGCCAGCGCGACGATCTGCTCGCCGGGCAGCTTCGCCCCGACGGGGCTGCCCGGGTTGACCGCGAACGACCAGGACTCGTCCGGCCAGCGACGGATCAGCTGGACGAACTTGACCTCGATGGTCTCGACCGTCGCGTCGGTGTGCTCCGCGAGCCGCTCCGGCGAGGTGTGCACCACGACGAACGTCTCGCCGTCCAGTTCCTCCGTACGCCAGACGAAGCCGGGCTCACCGGGTCGGCTTCCCGGCGTGGACCCGGCCGCCACCGGCAGCAGCACGCGGGCCAGTAGCAGCGTGGACAGGAACGTGTCGGTGCTGCCGGTCCCGGCGGCGTCGAGCAGGTTCTCCTCGACCTCGTTGGCCGGCTGGAAGTCGACCGGAACCTCGGTCCGGGACGCCGCCCCGCCGTCGGGGTCGGGCCGATGGTCCTCCACCGAGGGCACGCCGGACCCGCCCGCAGCGGTGTCGGCCCGCCCGCCCCACGCCGGCGCCGCGTCCTCCCCCGGCGTCGGTCCGGCCGGGGCTCCGCCGCCGTCGGTCGGCGGCTGCGGCCCGCCGGCCGTTTCCGGCCCGGGCGCGCCGTCGACCTGCCCGGCGGGTGCGAAGTCGACCGGACCGGCGGGCGCCGTGCCGACCGGGTGGACGGACGCGGGATCGACCGGAGTGGCGGGTGCGGGGCCGACCGGGCCGGGTGCCGCGTCGAAGTCGGCGGCGGCGGGACCGGGTGCGGCGGCGGCCGGGCCGGCGGGTGCCGTCTCGGCCGGGCCGAAGGCGGCGGCGGCCGGACCGGGTGCGGCGGCGGCCGGGCCGGCGGGTGCCGTGTCGGGTGTGGTGTCGACCGGGCCCGTGGGGGCCGGGGCCGCCCGGTCGCCGCGCCGCACCGGCTCGAACAGCGACACGGGTTCGGCGGCGGTGCCGTCGGGAGGCCCGGTCAGGTCCCGCGACTCGATGACGGTGCCCTCGATGACGATCGGCGTGAACCCGCGCCGGGGGGCGGGCGGCCCGGAGACCGGCTCCGCGACCGACACCGGCTCCTCCCCCGGGTCGGGCTCGGGCGTGGGCCGGGGGCGCGGGAGGGCCTGGGTGGCGTCCCCGTCCGGCTCCGGCCGGCGCGGGGCGTACGCCGGCATGGCGTCGGGGCCCGGGACGCGCAGGTCCCGGGTGACGTCCTCGGCGGCCACGTCGGGCCGGCGCGACGGCAGCACCTGGGTGCTCTCCCCGACCGGCACCGCGAACGCCCGGGTCGGTTCCCCGTCGGCCGGGGCGACCGGGATCGGCTGGGTCGGGCCCTCCGGCACCGGCTCGGCGAGCGGCCGGCGCCGGGGGAACGGCTGGCCGCCGCGCGCGAGGCGGGAGGGCGGGACGGCCCGTTCGCCGGAGCGCAGCGCCTCCTGCCGCTGCGCCGACGCACGGCCGGACGCCGGCTCGAAGAAGGACCGGTGGTTGGGCCGCTCCGGGGGCTCGCCGGCGGGGCGGCCGTTCGTCGGGACGGGCTGGGCGGGGGGCGTGGGCGGGCGGCCCTCCGCGCGGTCGCCGAGGGACGCGAACCGGGAGTGCGCCGGCCGCTCGACGGCCCCCACGGCGTCGCCGCGCACGGCCTCGCCGGCGGTGGGCTCGCCGTACTGCGGGCCCGGCCGGGTCGACGGGTGCGGGGGTGGGGCGGTCGTGCGGGGCGGCTCCGGCGGCCGGGCCGGCGCCGGCACCCTGCCGGTGGTCGGCGCCGCCATGGGCTCCGGCCGGGCCGGGGCGCCGTTGGCCGGCGCCGCACCGGCCAGGGCGGCGCGTCCCCGGCGGTCGACGGCCGGCCGGGCGCCCGGCCCGTCGGGGGTGTCGTGACCGGTGGCCTGGGCCCGCGCCCGGGCGACCGTCTCCGCCCGTTCCAGCCGCGCCCGCGCGCCCAGGGTGCGGCCGGGCAGCCGGACGTCGCCGCGGGAGAGCTGGGCGACGAACCAGGCCGGCAGGTAGCCCTCGACGGGCAGGCCGGGGTTCACCGCCAGCCACCACTCGTGGTTGGGCCAGCCGGCGGCGAGGTCGGCGTACGTGGTGCGGCGGCTGGAGCCGGCGTTCTCCCCGAGGCACGCCCGCATGGCCGCGGCGGAGGTGAACGCCAGCACGTGGGTGCGACCGCCGGTGGTCCAGGTGCCCCAGCCCATCGGCGCCTTCCCGGCCAGCGCCTCGGCGGAGACCGGCAGCAGCAGCTCCGTCTGGGCCAGGATGCGGAAGTAGAGCTGCTGGTCGTTGGCGCGCAACGCGTCCCGCATCGCCGCCTCGGCGTCGGTGGCCGGCTCCCATTCGGTCACGGCCACCCCTCCTCCCGCGAACAGGCCATAGGCATCGCGTACAACCTACAAGGTAGTAACAAGATCACAATGGCTGGCCGGGCGACGGTCCGCGCCGTCGCGCCGGAGGCGCTAACATCCCGTCCCGGAGTCGACACGATACGGAGGCGGTCGATGTCCCGGTCCCCCGCGCGCCCGCTCCTGGCTGCCCTGACGGCGACTCTGCTGACCGCCGCTCCCGTCGCCCCGGGGGCCGCCGGGGGGTCGGCCCGGGCCGCCGCGGAACCGGTCGCCGCCGGCCGGTCCGGTCCCGCCGCGCTCACCGCGCGGGCGGCCCCCGGCTGCCCGTCACCGCTGGCCCCGGTCCGGCCGGTGCCCGCACCCCCCTGGCCCCAGCAGCGGTACGCGCCGGAGCGGCTGGCGCCGCTGGCCACCGGGGCCGGGGTGACGGTCGCGGTGATCGACTCCGGGGTGGACCGCCGGCACCCGCAACTGGCCGGCCGGGTCCTCGACGGCACCGACCTGCTCGACCCGGGCGGCGACGGCAGCCGGGACTGCGCCGGTCACGGCACCGGCGTGGCGAGCATCATCGCCGCCGGCCCCCGCGACGGCGTGGCGTTCCACGGGCTCGCCCCGGGGGCCCGGATCCTGCCGGTGCGGGTCAGCGAGCAGCAGGTCGTCGAGGGGCGGGAGTCGGGGCGCACGGTCAGCGCCGAGGACTTCGCCCGCGCCATCCGCTGGGCCGTCGACCACGATGCCGACGTGCTCAACCTCTCCGTCGTGCTCTACGCGGACAACCCGGCGGTGCGGGCCGCGATCGGCCACGCGGTCGAGCAGGACGTGGTCGTGGTGGCTGCCGCCGGCAACCTGCACGACAGCGGCGACCCCCGGCCCTACCCGGCCGCGTACGACGGGGTGCTCGGGGTGGGCGCGATCGGGGCGGACGGGGTGCGCGCCACGTTCTCCCAGACCGGCTCGTACGTCGACCTGGTCGCCCCGGGCAGCGACGTGCTGATGGCCGCCCCCGGCCAGGGCCACCACCGGGCCGAGGGGACCAGCTACGCGGCGCCCTTCGTGGCGGCGACGGCCGCGTTGCTGCGGCAGTACCGGCCGGAGCTGACCGCGGCGCAGGTGGCGCAGCGGATCGTGGCCACCGCCGACCCCGCCCCGGGCGGCGGGCGGGGCGGCGGGTACGGCGCGGGGGTGCTGAACCCGTACCGGGCGGTCACCGAGACCGGCGGCGGGGCACCGGAGCGCCCGCGCCCGGCCACCGCGCTCGCCGACGACCGGGCCGATCCGGCGCTGGTCGCGCAGCAGGCCCGCCGCGCGACGGCCCGGGACCGGGCGCTGCTGGTGGCCGGGGTCACCGGGGCGGTCGTGGCGGTGGCGGCGCTCCTGGCGCTGGTCGTGCCGCGCGGCACCCGCCGTCGCTGGCAGCCCGCCGGCCCGCTCTGAGGCGGAGCGCCCCGGACGGACCCGTCGAACGACGATGGTGGCGTCGACCGGTCAGGGTCGGCGCCACCATCGGGCGGGGCTCACTGGAACAGGCCGACGTTCTTCTTCTCCGTGTCGAGATAGTCGGCCGCGGAGTCGTCGACCGCGAGCTTGATGTCGCGCAGCATGGCCTGCAGGTCCTGCGAGGCGGAGCGCCAGCGGGTCTGCCGCTGCTCGTACGCCTGCCGGGCCTCGCCGGACCAGCTCGCGACGAGCGGGGCAGCGTCGCGTTCGAGCTGGCCGAGCTGCGAGTCGAGCGTGTTCAGCGCCCTCTGGATGTCGGCGCTCGCCTGCTGCAACGCGGCGAAGTTGACGACCAGCACACCGTGGTCCATCAGATGTCTCCTCCCCCGAGACCGGGTCAGAGCGGCAGCTGGATGCCGCCGCGGTTGGTGGTGGACACGCGGCTGGCGGCCTCGCTGTCCGAGACGTCGTACTGCTGGCCCGCCGTGCGGATGGCGCCGGCGGTCTCCCGCAGCGCCCGCTGAAGCGTCGCCTGGTCCTGCCCCCACTGCTGCTTGACCTGCTCGAAGGAGCGCCCACCGGCGCCTCGCCAGGCCTGCTGCAACACCTCCAGCTGGGCCATCAGACTGCTCAGCATGGACTGCAGGGACTGGTCGACCTGCTCGAACTTCCCGGCGGTCTGCTGCATCACCGCTGCTTCTGCCTGGGTCTGGGACACCCCGGACGTCACCTCGTCTCCTCGGTCGTGGCTGGCCGTCGGCACGCCCGCTCACCGGGCGCCCCGCTCGCGCCGCCCGGATGTCGAGCACGGCGGGCGCGGGGTCAGCAAAACTCGTCGCTGACGGTAGCCGCCCGGTCGCGGTTCTGCTACCCCGTCGGCATCCCCTGTGGACAACCGCGCTCCCCGTTCGCCCGCGCCCGCCCTTACGATGGGCGGCGTCGATGTCGCACGGAGTGACCGGTCGAGGAGGCGCGGTGACGGTGACGACCACCACGGGCCCGGCCGTGCCCGCGACGCCAGCGGTCGCCGCCGCCGGGCCGGTTCCGCCCGCCCCGGCCGGTCCCGGAACGGGCGCTCCGGGGCCTCGCGCCGCCCCGCCACCACAGTGGATCCCGGCCACCCGGCGGCGGACGGCCGGCGTCCGGGCCGGTCAGGTCGTCGCCGCGCAGGTCGCCGTGGCCGCCCTGGTCGCGGCCGTCGGCCGGGGCGCGCTCGCGACCCTGGCCGCCGTGGCGGTGGCCGCGCTGCTGCTGCCCGCGGCATGGGTGCGGCTGCGGGGGCGCTGGCTCTTCGAGTGGCTGACCACCGGCCTGGGCTACGCGACCCGCCGCCGCGCGCTGCCCCCGGCCACCGGCCCGGCGGCCCTGCTGGACCTGGTCGACCCGGGCGCGGTCGTCCGCCCCGCCGAGCTGGCCGGCACGCCGGCCGCCGTGCTCGACGACGCCGCCGGCGTGGTCGCCCTGTTGGAGGTCGGCGACCCGGCCGACCTGCTCGGCGACGGCCCCCGCGCGCTGCCCTTCCCGGCGTCCCTGCTGTCGGCGGCCGCACCGGACGGGCCGCCGGTGCGGCTCCAGCTCCTGCTGACGGGCGCGCCGGCACCGACGGTCGGCGCGGGCGGCGGCACGGTCGCCACGTCCTACCGGCAGCTCACCGACGGGCGGCTCGCCGGCCTGGAACGGGCCGTTCTCGCCGTGCGGGTGCTCCGTGCCGAGGGCTGGACCGGCGAGGAGCTGCGGCGGGCGCTCTCCGGCGCGGTACGCCGGATCGTGCGCCGCCTCGGCGCGGTGACCGCCCGCCCGCTGGGCGAGCACGCGGCGCTGCGCGTGCTGGCGGAGCTGGCCCACCACGACGACCACCCGGCGCGGGAGTCCTGGCAGGCGGTGCGGGCCGGCGATCTGCTCCAGACCACGTTCCGCCTGCTCCGCTGGCCCGACACAGGCACCGACGCCGGCCGGCGGCTGGCGCCCCGGCTGCTCGCGCTGCCCGCGACGGCGACCACGGTGTCGCTCTGCGCGGGGCCGTGGGCGGGCGCCGACCCCGCGGCGGCGCCGACCGAGTTGGCCGTACGGCTGGCCGCCGCCACCCCGGCGGAGCTCTCGGTCGCCGCCCAGGCCCTGCGCCGGCTGGTCGGCGAGGCGGGCGGCGAGGTGCACCGGCTCGACGGCGCGCAGCTCGTCGGGTTGGCCGCCACGCTGCCGCTCGCGGCGGCGGACGCGCCGGGGCCGGGGCCGGCGCCGGACGGGTTGGAGCTGACCGTCGGCGAGGCGGGCCTGATGGTCGGCACGAACCGGCACGGCGGCGCGGTGACCGTCCGGCTGTTCCGGCCGGAGAGCACGAGGGTGATGCTCGTCGGCGGGGTACGCGCGGCGCAGCTCGTGGCGCTGCGGGCCATGGCGCTCGGCGCCCGGGTGGTGGTGCAGACGGCGCGCCCCCTCAGTTGGGAGCCGTTCGTGCGGGGCGTCGGCACCCCGGGCGCGATGATCCCGCTGCTTCCGCCGGGCCGGCCGGTGGACGGCGGGCCGGGCTCGCCGCTGTGCCCGCTGCTGGTGGTCGTCGACGCCGGCCCGACGCCGGCCGACCCGGAACCGGGTCCCCCGTGGCGGGCCACGCTGCTGGTACGCGACGAGCTGACCCCGGCGGACGCCGACGCGCTGGGGCGGGCCGACCTGGCGGTGCTGCAACCGCTCGACCCGGCCGAGGCCGCCCTGGCCGGCGCCGCGCTGGGCCTCGGCGGCTCGGCGGAGTGGCTGACCCGCATCCGGGACGACATGGTCGCGGTGGTCAACCGGCGGGCGTTGCGCTGGGCGCTGCTCTCGCCCACCCCGATCGAGTCGCAGCTGGTCGGCCGTCCCTCCCGCCGCTGACCGCGCCCTCGGCACGCCCGGCCGCGCCGGCCGGATCAGCCCGTGCCGGCCGGATCAGCCCGCGCCGGCCGGGCCGGTCCCGGGCCCGCCGGGCCAGCCCACGCCGGCCGCGGTCCGCCCGTCTCGCGGGTTCCGCGGGTGGCGGGTCCGTGGCACGATCCCGGCCATGGGTTTCCTCAAGGGGCTGCTGATCCGGCTGGGCAGCACGGCGCTGGCCTTCTGGCTGGCCACGCTGCTCATCCCGGGCATCACGCTGGACTCGGAATCCGCCGTAGAGGCGGTCACCACGCTGCTCCTCGTCGCGGTGATCTTCGGCGTGGTCAACGCGGTGCTCCAACCGATCATCAAGACCGTCGGCTGCGGCTTCTACCTGCTGACCCTCGGGCTGATCGCGCTGGTGGTCAACGGGCTGCTGTTCCTGCTCACGAGCTGGATCGCCGACCAGGCCGGGCTGCCGTTCCACGTCGACAGCTTCTGGCCGGAGGCGGTGCTCGGCGCGCTCTTCGTCGGCATCGTCACCTGGATCCTCGGCGCCGTCCTCGACCGGGACTGACCCGCCGCGCCGTCCGCGGCCGACCAGATTCCGGGAATTGGCTGCCGAGCGGCGCGGGTCGCCGGGCTAGCGTCACCGGGGTGACGACCCTGACCCGCGACGACGGCTCCCTGCTCAGCACCGATCCGGACCGGATCGACCTGGACCGCGTGCACCACTGGCTCTCCACCGACGCGTACTGGGCGATCGGGCGGGACCGGGAGACGGTGGCGCGCGCGTTCGCCGGATCGCTGCCGTTCGGGGTCTACCGCCCCGGTGACGGGCGGCAGGTCGCGGTCGCCCGGGCGGTCACCGACGGGGCCACCTTCGCCTGGCTCTGCGACGTCTACGTCGACCCCGCCGAGCGGGGCCGGGGGCTGGGCACCTGGCTGGCCGGCGCGGTCCGCGACCACCTCGCCGGCCTCGGCGTACGCCGGATCCTGCTGGCCACCTTCGACGCCCACGAGGTGTACGCGAAGGTCGGCTTCGCCCCGATGACGGATCCGCACCGCTGGATGCAACTCGACCAGCGGGACCAGCCCGTGAGCCCGGTCACCGGCAAGGATCAGAGCGGCCAGCCGCCCCTTACGGTGGAGGCGTGACGCCACTCCGCCTCGGCTACCTCTACGGCTTCGGTGCGTACCTGCTCTGGGGCTTCTTCCCGCTCTACCTGAAGCTGCTGCGCCCGGCCGGGCCGATGGAGATCCTGGCCCACCGGATCGTCTGGTCGGTGGCGTTCGTCGCCCTGCTGCTGGCCACGATGCGCAACGTGGGCTTCCTGCGGGCGCTGCTGCGCCGGCCCCGCGCGCTGGCCGGCATCGGCGCGGCCGCCGCGCTCATCGCGGTCAACTGGGGCACCTACATCTACGGCGTCAACTCGGACCGGGTGGTGGAGACGGCCCTCGGCTACTTCATCAACCCGCTGGTGGTGGTGCTGCTGGGCGTCACCGTGCTGCGCGAGCGGCTGCGCCCCGCGCAGTGGGCGGCGCTGGGCATCGGCGGGCTGGCCGTGGCCGTGCTGACCGTCGACTACGGCCGGTTGCCCTACCTGGCGCTGGTGCTGGCGCTCAGCTTCGCCGGTTACGGCCTGGTCAAGAAGCGGCTCGGCCTGCCGGCCGCGGAGGGACTCTTCGTCGAGTCGGCGGTGCTGGCGCTGCCCGCGCTGGCGTACCTGGGTTGGTTGGCCGCCGACGGCGGCGCCACCTTCGGGCACGTCTCGGTCGGGCACACCGCGCTGCTGGTGTCGGCCGGCGCGGCGACCGCGATCCCGCTGTTGCTCTTCGCCGGGGCGGCGAACCGGCTCCCGCTCACCGGGCTCGGCATGCTCCAGTACCTCGCCCCGATCCTCCAACTCGGCTGCGGCGTGCTGATCTTCCACGAGCCGATGCCGCCGGCCCGGCTGGCCGGCTTCGCCCTGGTCTGGGCCGCGCTGATCGTCTTCACCGTCGACGCCGTCCGCAACTCCCGCCGCGCCCGCGCCCGCGCCCGCGCCGCGGTCCCGGCGCCCGCCCCGGCGTAGCGCCGGGCGGCGCGACCGGCGCGCCGGGGCACGGGTGTGCGCGACCCCGGCGAGCCGGGCCGGCCCGACGGCGCGGGTCAGCCGCGCTGGCCGAGCGAGTGCGCGTCCGGGGGCGTCACGGGATCGGGTAGGTGAGCAGCGGGGGCCCGTCGGCTCGGTGCAGGGTGATGCGGACCAGTTCGGCGTCGGTGAAGCGGGTCGCGCCGGTGATCCGCAGGTCGTCGCCGGGAGCGGCGAGCCAGGAGGCGACCTGCTCCGTCGCGCCGTCCCAGCCGTGGGCCACCAGCCGGAAGGCGTACGCCTTGGCGTACCCCGCCCTGGCGTCGTACCCGCAGCGCATCCGCACCTCGGTGCCCCAGTCGGTGCCGGTCAGGGCGATCTCGGCGTGCACCGGCACGGTGCCGGCCACCGGCTCCATGGCGACCATCCGCACCTCCCCCGTGGGCGGGGTGACCGCCTCGCGGGGCAGCAGGGCGGCCGTGCCGACGCCGACGACCAGGGCCAACGCGGCGGCGGCGAGGGCGGTGAGGGCGTACCGGCGACGGACGGCCGACCGCTCGCGGCGGCGGCGCTCGCGGGCGGCGGTGAGCAGCTCGGGCACCCGGGGGTTCTCCGGCGGCGGCACGAACTGCTCCAGGCCCGCCGGGTCGAGCCGGCCGAGCAGGCCGGGCAGGACGGCGATCTCGGCGACCGCCTGGCGGCAGGCGGCGCAGCCGGCGAGGTGCCGTTCGTACGCCGCCCGCTCGGCGGGAGCCAGCGCACCCAGCACGTACGCGCCGTCGTCGTGCGCGAACTCGCACCGGGTCATCCGGTCACCCCCATCTCGGCAAGCACCAACCGTAGTGAGCGCAGGGCGTAGTGCGTCCGCGACTTCACCGTGCCCGGCGGCACGCCCAGCCGGGAGGCCGCCTCCGCCACCGACCGGCCCTGGTAGAAGCACTCCACCAGCACCTCGCGGTGGGTGGGGCTGAGCCGGTTCAGCGCCTCGGCGACGGTCCAGGCCTCCACCGCGCGCTCCGCCTCGTCGACGGTCTCCGAGGGCTCGGGCAGTTCGTCGGTGAAGACCTCGCCGACCCGCGTGGAGCGGCGCCGCCAGGCGTCGATGGCCAGGTTGCGGGCGGTGGTGAAGAGCCAGGCGCGGACCGAGCCGCGCGCCGGGTCGAGCGACCCCGGGTGCCGCCAGGCCCGCAGCAGCGTCTCCTGCACCAGGTCCTCGGCCCGCTGCCGGTCGCCGTTGACGAGGCGCAGGGCGTGCGCGTACAGCGCCTCCGCGTGCTCGTCGTGCAGCGTGCGGAGCAGTTGGGCGTCGTGGTCGCTGATGGCGGTCTCCTCGCTCTCGGGCGCGAGTCCGGCGGTGGCGTTCGCACGGGAATACGCGTGGTCGCCCCGATCGGTTCAGCCGCAGGTCACCCTGGCCTCCCGGCGCAGGTGTTCACGCCCGGTTCACGCCGCCGCCGACGCCCGCTCACCGCGTCCTCCTACCGTCCGGCGGGTACGCACGCCAGCGGCTGTCCGGCGTGCACCGACCCCTCCAGGAGGCTCCTTCCATGAGCGACCGTCCCCGGCTGCTCCCGTTGCTGGGCGCCACCCGCCACGGCAGCCGCGACGCCATGACCTGTCTCTACCGGTGCGGCAACGCCTGCGACCACCCGGTGCCGAACACCTCCGACAACGCGTACTTCGGTGACGTGGTGGGCGCGGAGGTCTCCCGGCGCGGCGTAGTCCGGGCCGGCGCGGTCGGCGCGCTGGTCCTCGGCTTCGGTGGCGCGGCGGCCGGCGCGCTGGCCGCCGCCCCCGCCGCGGCCGCCCCCGCCACTCCCGTGGTCCCCGAGGCCGCCGGCTTCGGCCGTCCGGCCGGCGGCGTCGGCAGCGGCGCCCTGACCTTCAAGCCGGTGCCGCCCAACACCCTGGACAGCCTCGTCGTCCCCAACGGGTACGACCACGCGGTCGTCATCCGCTGGGGCGATCCCGTCGTCCCGGGCGCGCCCGAGTTCGACCTGCACGGTCAGACCGCCGCCGCGCAGGCCAAGCAGTTCGGCTACAACAACGACTTCGTGGGGGTGCTGCCGCTGGACGGTCGCGGCCGGCGGGCGCTGCTCGTGGTCAACCACGAGTACACCAACGAGGACCTGATGTTCCCCGGCTTCACCGGCCAGGACGCCCTGACCGTGGAGCAGCTCCGGATCGCCATGGCCGCGCACGGCATGTCCGTGGTGGAGTTGGAGCGGGTGGACGGCACCGGGCAGTGGCGGCCGGTCGGCAACGGCCGGCGGCCGTACAACCGGCGGATCACCGCGCTCGCCACGAAGTTCGAGCTGACCGGCCCGGCCGCCGGCTCGGACCACCTGAAGACCGCCGCCGACCCGAAGGGTCGTACGGTCGTCGGCACCCTGAACAACTGCGCCGGCGGCGTGACCCCGTGGGGCACCGTGCTCTCCGGCGAGGAGAACTTCAACCAGTACTTCGTCGGCGGCGACGCGGTGGCCGCCGAGCTGAAGCCGAAGCTGGCCCGCTACGGCATCACCACCACCGCCCGCTACCCGAACGGCAGCCGCAAGTGGGAGCGCGCCGACGAGCGGTTCGACCTGGCGAAGCACCCGAACGAGGCGAACCGGTTCGGCTGGATCGTGGAGATCGACCCGTTCGACCCGGAGAGCCGCCCGCGCAAGCACACCGCGCTGGGCCGGTTCAAGCACGAGGGCGCGAACGTCATCGTCGCGAAGAGCGGGCACGTGGTCGCGTACATGGGTGACGACGAGCGCTTCGACTACCTCTACAAGTTCGTCTCCGACAAGAAGTTCATGAAGGGCAACTCCTGGGTCGCCCGCCGGCACAACCTGACCCTGCTGGAGTCGGGCACCCTCTACGTCGCCGAGCTGAAGCAGAGCAGCGCCGGCGAGATCGACGGTTCCGGCAAGCTCCCGTCCGACGGCGCGTTCAACGGCCGGGGCCGCTGGATCAAGCTGGTCAGCGGCAACCGCTCGTACGTCGACGGGATGACCGCCGCCGACGTGCTCACCTTCACCCGGCTGGCGGGCGACAAGGTCGGGGCGACGAAGATGGACCGCCCCGAGGACGTCGAGCCGAGCCTGCTCACCGGCAAGGTGTACGTGGCGCTGACCAACAACACCGACCGGGGCAAGACCGAGAAGCCGGCCGCCGACGAGGCGAACCCGCGCAACCTCAACAAGCACGGCCAGGTGCTGGAGCTCATCGAGGACGGCGGCGACAACTCCGCCGAGACGTTCGCCTGGTCGCTGCCGATCGTCTGCGGCGACCCGGCCGACCCGTCGACCTACTTCTCCGGGTACGACAAGACGAAGGTCTCCCCGATCTCCTGCCCGGACAACGTCGCGTTCGACGCCACCGGCAACCTCTGGATCTCCACCGACGGCAACGCGCTGGGCAGCAACGACGGCCTCTTCGCGACCGCCGTCGAGGGGCCGGAACGGGGTCACCTCAAGCAGTTCCTGACCGTGCCGGTGGGCGCGGAGGCCTGCGGCCCGTTCATCACCGGCGACAACCGCTCGGTCTTCGTGGCGGTGCAGCACCCCGGTGAGATCAGCGGGGCGTCGGTCGAGAAGCCGGCGTCGAACTGGCCGGACGGCGACTACGCCAAGCCCGGCGTGGTGGTGACCTGGCGTCTGGACGGCGGGCCGATCGGCAGCTGACTCCTCCTCGGGCGGTCCGGCGCCGGACCGCCACCGGGGGCCCTCACCCCAACCGGGGTGCGGGCCCCCGGTCGTTTCCGCCCCGGACACCGCCACGCGGCGCGGCCGGGTCAGCTGTCGGCGGCCAGGCAGTCGGCGATCGTCCGGGCGACCGTGAGCAGCTTCGCCCGGACCACCCGGGCCGAGGTCATCATCTCGCCGGCCGGCAGGGCGCAGGCCAGCACCACCCGGCGCTCCATGTCCTTGTCGGGGCTGACCAGCACGGCGGCGCAGGCCACGCCCTGCCGGAACTGGCCCAGCTCCAGCTGCATGCCCCGCCGGTCGCCGGCGGCCAGGTCGGCCTCGAACGCCTCCGGGGTGGTCAGGGTGGCCGAGGTGAACGGGCGCATGCCGTATTCCCGCAGGTAGCGGAAGCGCTGCTCGGCCGTCAGCGTGGCGAGCAGGGCCTTGCCCAGGGCGGTCGCGTGCGCCCCCTCGTCGAACCCGGGCACCATGTCCTCCAGGTACGGCGAGCGGGGCCCCTCGGCGACGGCCGTGACCGCCACCTGGCCGCCCACGAACCGACCCAGGTAGTGGCTGTAGCCGGTGTCCAGGGCGGCCCGGCGCAGGCTCTCGCCGACCGTCGGCGGCCCCCGGAACGCCGTCACCAGCTCGCGGTAGCGGTCGGCCACCTCCAGACCCACGATGTACGTGCCGTCCTCGCGCCGGATCACGTAGCCCTCGTAGGCCAGGGTGCGGACCAGGTGGTAGGTCGTCGCCACGGTCAGCTCACACCGACGGGCGATCTGCTTGACGGTCAGCCCCTTCGGGGCACGACCGACCGACTCGAGCACTCGTAGCGCGCGGGACACGCTCCGGATGAGGTCCGAAGGTTCCGCCAAGGGGTCGCGCACAACCACCTCCGCCGCCGGGGACTTACACCATATGAAAAACAGGCCCGGTGCGAAATGCCCGTTCGGATGGAGGATGCCAGATCATCCCGAACCGTGCGTACCCCTGCCGCCACGATCCGTGACCCGAAACGGGCTCGGGTAGGTTGGCCGAGCTATGACCAGCACCACACTCGACCCCGCTCCGGGCGTCACCCCGCCCCGCCCCGCGCGTGCCGCCGCCGGCGCCGTCGCGGTCACCATCGCGTCCGTCCTGCCGGTCTTCCTGGTCGGCGGGCTCGCCGTGCAGATGGGCGACGACCTCGGCTTCTCCCCCGCCGGGCTCGGCCTGGCCGTCTCCGTCTACTTCGGGGTCGGCGCGCTGGCGTCGGTGCCGTCCGGGCGGCTCGTGGAGCGGTACGGGCCGGCCGTGGTGGCCCGCAGCGCCATCCTGCTCTCCGCCGGGACGATGCTCGCCGTCGCCGCCCTCGCCCGGTCGTACGCCGTGCTGGTCGGGCTGCTGGCGCTCGGCGCCGCCGCCAACGCCCTCGGCCAGCTCGCCAGCAACGCCGCGCTGGCCCGGCACGTGCCGGCGCGGCGGCAGGGGCTGTCGTTCGGGGTGAAGCAGGCCGCCATCCCCGTCTCCACCCTGCTCGCCGGTGCGGCGGTGCCGACGGTCGCGCTGACCGCCGGGTGGCGCTGGGCCTTCGTGGCGGCCGCGGGCGCGGCCCTGGCGGCACTGCCGGCCGTACCCGCACGGGAGCCCCGCCCGGACCGGACGACCACGCCCACCCGGGCCGGGCGCGCCACCGCGGCCCTGCTGGTGGTCGGGGCCGCCGCGATGCTCGCCGCGGCCGCCGCGAACGCGCTGGGCACCTTCGTGGTGGACTCCGCCGTCGACCGGGGACTGACGCCCGGGCTGGCCGGCCTGACCCTGACCCTCGGCAGCGCGGTCTGCGTCGTCGCACGGGTCGGTGCCGGCTGGCTCGCGGACCGGCGCGCCACCGGTCACGTGGCCGTCATCGCCGGCATGCTCGTGCTCGGCGCGGGCGGGCTGGGCCTGCTCGCGGCGGCCGGCTCGGCGCCGCTGGTCCTCGGCGTGGTGCTCGGCTTCGGCCTGGGCTGGGCGTGGCCCGGGCTGATGACCTTCGCGGTGGTCCGGCTGCATCCGCAGGCCCCGGCCGCCGCCACCTCGATCACCCAGACCGGGGTGTACGCGGGCGGCTGCCTCGGCCCGCTGGGGCTCGGCGCGGTGGCCGCCCACGCCGGCTACCCGGCGATGTGGCTGACCGCCGCAGCGGCGATGCTGGCCGCCGCAGCCCTGATGCTCACCGGCAGCCGGCTGCTCACCCGCCGGTGACCGGGCCGGGGCGACCCTCGGCTCGGCACCACGGGCACGAGTGACCGGCCGGGCCGGTCGCGCCCCACGCGAGGCGGGCCGGGTGTCAGCTGGTGCGGTCGGCGATGTAGTCGCAGAGGGATTCGAGGGCGCGGCGGGCCGGGCCCTGCGGGAGCGGCGCGAGCTGCTCCCGGGCCTCCTCGGCGTAGCTGCGGACGGTCTCCCGGGCCCGCTTGAGCGCCGGGCTCTCGCGGAGCAGGCCGAGAGCCTCGGCGTGCAGGTCGTCGTCGGTCAGCGGGCCGGTGGCCAGGATCTCCCGCAGCCGCACCGAGGCGGCGTCGGCGTCGTCCGAGCCGAGCGCGTAGAGCACCGGCAGGGTCGGCACGCCCTCGCGCAGGTCGGTGCCGGGCGTCTTGCCCGACTCCACCGACTCGGAGGCGATGTCGAGCAGGTCGTCGGAGAGCTGGAAGGCCACGCCGATGGTCTCGCCGTAGCCGGCCAGGGCCTCGATGTGCTCCGGCGAGGCGCCGCCGAACATGCCGCCGAAACGGGCCGAGGTGGCGATCAGCGAGCCGGTCTTGCCGGCGATCACGTCGAGGTAGTGGGCCACCTGGTCGTCCCCGGGGCGGGGGCCGACAGTCTCGGCGATCTGACCGTGCACCAGCCGGGCGAAGGTGCGCGCCTGCAAACGCACGGCCTCGATGCCCAGGTCGGCGGCGATGTCGGCGGCGCGGGCGAAGAGGTAGTCGCCGACGAGGATGGCGACCGAGTTGGTCCACCGGGAGTTGGCGCTCGGCGCGCCCCGGCGCACGGCGGCCTCGTCCATCACGTCGTCGTGGTAGAGCGTCGCCAGGTGGGTGAGCTCCATCACCACCGCGGCGGGCACGACCTGGGCGTTGGTCGGGTCGCCGAACTGCGCGCCCAGCGCCACCAGCAGCGGGCGGAACCGCTTGCCGCCGGCCTCCACCAGGTGCCGTGCGGCCTCCGTGACGAACGGGTCGGCGCTGGCCACACTGGCCCGCAGCTCGGCCTCGACGCTCTCCAGCAGGCCCAGCACGGACGCCTCGACGCGGGGGTCGGCGAGATAGAGGCCGAGCGCGCCGAACTGACTCGTGCTCACCCTGGTCCGACGGCCGCCGGACCCGGGGGCACCTGAACGCTCGCCAGCCGGATTCACCACGCCATCAACCATGCCACACCCCTCCGACCTGCCCGGGACGGGGGATACGGCGCGGGGGCCGGCACGCTGTGGCGTACCGGCCCCCGCGGGCGTGAGCGTCGGTCATCTGACAAATTCGGCGGCACCGGTGGCCAGGTCGAGCAGCGGCGCGGGGGCGACACCGAGGACCAGGGTGGCGATCACGCCGATCATCAGTGCGGCGGAGGTCAGCCCGCCGGGCACGGCCACGGTGGGGGTCGACTCGCCCGGCTCGGAGAGCCACATCATCACCACGACCCGCAGGTACGGGAAGGCCAGCACCATGCTGGTCAGCACGCCGGCGATCACCAGCCACGCCTGCCCGCCGTCGAGCGCCGGGCCGAAGACCGCGAACTTGCTCGTGAAGCCGCTGGTCAGCGGGATGCCGGCGAAGGCGAGCAGGATGAAGGTGAAGATCCCGGCGTAGAACGGCGAGCGCCGCCCCAGCCCCGCCCAGCGGGACAGGTGGGTGGCCTCCCCGTCGGCGTCGCGCACCAGGGTCACCACGGCGAACGCGGCGAGCACCGAGAAGCCGTACGCGACCAGGTAGAACATCGTCCCGGAGACGCCGTCGGCGCTCGGCGCCAGCACGCCGACCAGCAGGTAGCCGGCGTTGGCGATCGAGGAGTACGCCAGCAGCCGCTTGATGTCGGTCTGGGTCACCGCCAGCACCGCGCCGATCAGCATGGTCAGCACCGCCACCGCGCCGAGGACCGGGGTGAAGTCCCACCGGGCCCCGTCGAAGGCGACGTGGAACACCCGCAGCAGGGCACCGAACGCGGCGACCTTGGTGCAGGCGGCCATGAAGGCGGTGACCGGGGTCGGCGCGCCCTGGTAGACGTCCGGCGTCCAGACGTGGAACGGGGCGGCCGCGGCCTTGAAGAGCAGGCCGATGGCGAGCAGCGCCATGCCGGCGAAGAGCAGCACCGGGCTGGCCGGGGAGTCCGCGACGGCGGCGTGGACGGTGGCGAAGTCGACGCCCGCCGGCCGGCCCGGGACGCCCGAGGTGAAGCCGTACACCAGGGCCACGCCGAACAGGAAGAAGGCCGAGGCGTACGCGCCGAGCATGAAGTACTTCAGCGCGGCCTCCTGGCTCAGCAGGCGCCGGCGACGGGCCAGCGCGCAGAGCAGGTACAGCGGCAGCGAGAAGACCTCGAGCGCGATGAACATGGTCAGCAGGTCGTTCGCCGCCACGAAGATCAGCATGCCGCCGATCGCGAACGTGGTCAGCGGGTAGACCTCGGTGAGGCCGTTCTTGCCCTCGGCCTGCCGCCGGTCGTCGGCCGACTCGGCGGTGACCGCGGCCTGGGCGACGAACGCCCCGCCCCGCTCCACCGAGCGCTCGCCGATGAGCAGCAGCGCCATCGCGGCGAGCACCAGGATCGCGCCCTGGAGGAAGAGCGTCGGCCCGTCCACCGCGATCGCCCCGCCGATGGTGATCGACCGCTCGTCGGCCGCCAGCACCACCATGGTCAGCGCGGCGAGCACCGCCAGCAGGGCCAGCGACAGCTGCACCACGTGCCGGAGCCGGCGGGGCACGAACGCCTCGACCAGCACGCCGAGCAGCGCGGCGCCCAGCATGATCAGAGTCGGCGCGAGCGCCGCGTAGTCGATCGACGGCAGTTTCAGCTCGGTCACTGCGCAAACCTTTCGTTCGCGACTGCGGGGCTCGCGAGCTCACGCCTCGCGCTCACTTTGCCGCCTCCTGGACGGTGCCGCCCGAGGTCGGGGCGGGGTCGGTCCGGCCGACGTCCTGCATGGTCGCCTGCACGGCCGGGTTGATCACGTCGGTCACCGGCTTCGGGTAGAAGCCGAGCAGCACGATCAGCGCGATCAGCGGGGCGACCACGAACTTCTCGCGCAGGTTGAGGTCGCGCCGCATGCCGTCGACCTCGGTCAGCGCCGGGTTGAGCGTGCCCTGCGTGGTGCGCTGCACCATCCACAGCACGTACGCGGCGGCCAGGATGATGCCGAGCGTCGCGATCACCGCGACCGGCTTGTTCACCGTGAAGGTGCCGATCAGCACCAGGAACTCGGAGACGAACGGCGCGGTGCCGGGCAGCGCGAGCGAGGCCAGACCGGCGAAGAAGAGCACTCCGGCCAGGATCGGCACCAGCTTGCCGGCGCCGCCGAAGTCGCTGATCAGGGCCGAGCCGCGCCGGGCGATGAGCATGCCCACCACCAGGAAGAGCAGGCCGGTGGCGAGCCCGTGGTTGACCATGTAGAGCACGGCGCCGGTGCCCGCCTGCGTGGTGAAGGCGAAGATGCCCACGCCGATGAAGCCGAAGTGCGCGATCGACGTGTACGACACCAGCCGCTTCAGGTCGTTCTGGCCCACCGCCAGCAGCGCGGCGTAGATGATGCCGATCAGGCCCAGCGCCAGCGCCCACGGGGCGAACCACTTGGCCGCGTCCGGGAACAGCGGCAGGCAGTAGCGCAGGATGCCGAAGGTGCCGACCTTGTCGAGCACGCCGACGAGCAGCGCCGCCGCGCCGGCCGGGGCCGCGCCACCGGCGTCCGGCAGCCAGGTGTGGAACGGGAAGAACGGCGCCTTGATCGCGAACGCGAGGAAGAAGCCGAGGAAGAGCCAGCGCTCCGTGCCCGTGGAGATGTCCACCTGGGACAGCGCCTGCCAGTCGAAGGTCTTCCCGCCGACCACCCAGAGGCCGATCACCGCGGCGAGCATGAACAGACCGCCGACCAGGGAGTAGAGGAAGAACTTCACCGCCGCGTACTGCCGCTGGTGGCCGCCGTAGCTGCCGATGAGGAAGTACATCGGCACCAGCATGACCTCGAAGAACACGTAGAACAGGAACACGTCGGCGGCGGCGAAGACGCCGATCATCGTGCACTCGAGGACGAGCAGCAGCGCGAAGTAGACCGGCACCGACCGCTTCGACGACTCGGCGTCGTGCCAGGACGCCAGGATCACCAGCGGCACCAGCACCGCGATCAGCATCAGCATGACCAGCGCGATGCCGTCGGCGGCGAAGGTGAAGTTGACGCCCCAGTTCGGGATCCACGCGTAGGACTCGCGGAACTGGAAGCGGTCACCGCCGACCTTGAAGGTCACCCACATGACCACCGACAGCGCCAGCACCAGCAGCGACCAGCCGAGCGCCACCTGCTTGGCCAGCTCCGGCCGGCTGCGCGGCAGGAAGGCCACCACCAGGGCGCCGACCAGCGGTGCCACGGTGAGCACCGAGAGGAACGGGAAGTCGGACATTATGCGGCCTTACCTCCGTCGTCACTGCGCGGTCCGCCGACGACGGCCGCCTGGAAGAGGTCGATCACGCCAGCCACCCCGCCTCGACGGCCAGGAACGCCGCCACCACCAGCAGCGCGCCGGTCAGGATCGAGGTGGCGTACGACCGGACGAAGCCGGTCTGGAGCCGCCGGAGCCGACCGGAGCCGCCGCCGACCGCCGCGGCGAGGCCGTTGACCAGCCCGTCCACGCCCCGGTTGTCCAGGTAGACCAGCGCCCGGGTGAGGAAGATGCCCGGCTTCTCGAAGACCGCCTCGTTGAACGCGTCGGTGTAGAGGTTGCGCCGGGCGGCGGTGACCAGCACCCCGGCCGGCTGCGGCGCGGTGGCCGTGCCGCCCCGGAACAGGAACCAGGCCAGCCCGGCGCCGAGCACGGTCACCAGCAGCGAGAGCACGGTGATCACGGTGTGCGAGAGCACCGCGTGGTGGCCCTCCTCCTGGCCGCCCAGCCCCGCGGTGGCCTCCAGCCAGTCCGGCACCGAGGTGGCGAGCAGGAAACCCGCCCCGACCGAGCCCACGGCGAGGAGGATCAGCGGGATGGTCATGAGCTTCGGCGACTCGTGCGGGTGCTCGATGTCCTCCGTCCAGCGCTTCGGCCCGTGGAAGGTGAGCACGAAGAGCCGGGTCATGTAGAACGCGGTGAGCCCGGCGCCGAGCAGCGCGGCCATGCCGAAGAGCCAGGCCGTCCAGTCCTCCCGCTCGAACGCGGCCACGATGATCGGCTCCTTCGAGAAGAAGCCGGAGAACGGGAACATGCCGATGATGGCGAGCCAGCCCATCATGAAGGTGATCCAGGTGATCTTCATGTGCTTCGACAGCCCGCCGAAGCGGCGGATGTCGACCTGGTCGTTCATCCCGTGCATGACCGAGCCGGCGCCGAGGAACATGTTCGCCTTGAAGAAGCCGTGCGCCAGCAGGTGCACGATCGCCAGGGCGTACGCCGCGCCGCCGAGGCCGACGCCGACGAACATGTAGCCGATCTGGCTCACCGTCGACCAGGCCAGCACCCGCTTGATGTCGTCCTTGGCCGCGCCGATGACGCAGCCGATCAGCAGGGTCAGCGCGCCGACGCTCACCACCACGAGCTGGAGGGTGGAGTTGGCCGAGAAGATCGGGTTGGACCGGGCGATCAGGTAGACGCCGGCGGTGACCATGGTGGCGGCGTGGATGAGCGCCGACACCGGGGTCGGGCCCTCCATCGCGTCCGGCAGCCACGCCTGGAGCGGGAACTGGCCGGACTTGCCGGTCGCGCCGAGCAGCAGCAGCAGGCCGAGCACCAGCACGGTGGTCGCGCCCAGCGCGCCGACGCCGTTGAAGACCTCGTCGTACTGCGTGGTGCCGAGGGTGGCGAACATGATGAAGATGCCGATTGCCAGGCCGGCGTCGCCGACCCGGTTCATCAGGAACGCCTTCTTGCCGGCCGTGGCGGCGCTCGGCCGCTCGTACCAGAACGAGATCAGCAGGTACGACGCCAGGCCGACGCCCTCCCAGCCGAAGTAGAGCATCACGTAGTTGTTGCCGAGCACCAGCAGGAGCATGGCGGCGACGAACAGGTTGAAGTACCCGAAGAACCGCCGCCGGCCCGCGTCGTGCGCCATGTACTCGACCGCGTAGAGGTGGATCAGGAAGCCCACCCCGGTGATCAGCAGCACGAAGACGGCGGCCAGCGGGTCGAA
Source organism: Micromonospora sp. NPDC047670 (assembly GCF_043204915.1). NCBI lineage: Bacteria > Bacillati > Actinomycetota > Actinomycetes > Micromonosporales > Micromonosporaceae > Micromonospora > Micromonospora sp. NPDC047670. The sequence goes on along the minus strand of NZ_JBIDDA010000001.1, from coordinate 226,920 downwards.
GAGCAGACCGAAGTCCACCCGCAGGTCGCCGACCGTGATGAAGTCCCAGAGGCTCAGCTCGACCGACTTGTTCTCCAGGCCACGCAGCTGGAAGAAGTAGGTCAGGCCCAGCACGAACGCGGCGCCGATGGCGGCCACCCCGAGCCAGTGCCCCCAGCGGTCGGCCCGCCGGCCCAGCAGCAGCAGGACCGCCGCGCTGACCAGCGGGATCGCCACCAACAGCCAGACGCTGCCCAGCAGCCCGTCCGCCGTCGCGTAGGCGATGGTGCCCGCCGGCTCAGCCGGGGCGTTCGTCAGAATCGTTCCCACCGCAGGACCCCTCAGTACTTCAGCAGGTTGGCGTCGTCGACGCTCGCGGAGCGCCGGGTCCGGAAGATCGCCATGATGATGGCGAGCCCGACCACGACCTCGGCCGCCGCCACCACCATCACGAAGAACGCCATGATCTGGCCGTTGAGGTCACCGTTGATCCGGCTGAAGGTGACCAGCGTCAGGTTGGCCGCGTTGAGCATCAGCTCGACGCACATGAACAGCACGATCGCGTTGCGTCGGATGAGCACGCCGACCGCGCCGATGGTGAACAGCACCGCGGCCAGCACCAGGTAGTAGTCGGGCGTCACTTGTCGGTCCCCTTCAGCGTGGTCTCCCGGTCGGTGAGCTCGCGCACCGGCAGGATGTCCGGGGTGCTCCCCTCGGTCAGCCGGCCGTCGGGCAGGCGGGCCGGGGTGGCCACCGAGGAGGAGGTCGCGTAGACACCCGGGCCGGGCTTCGGGCCCGGGTAGTTGCCCGGGGCGAAACGCGCCCGCATGGTCGTCGGCTGGTCCAGCTTGTCCTGCTTGCGCCGCTCGAGGTGCGCCAGCACCATCGCGCCGACCGCGGCGGTGATGAGCAGCGCCGAGGTCAGCTCGAAGGCGAAGACGTACTTGGTGAACAGCAGCCGGGCGATGCCCTGCACGTTGCCCTCGGCGTTGGCCTGCTCCAGGCCGACGGCCGAGGTGCCGTCCAGCGCGCGCCAGAGCCCGCCGCCGACGAGGCCGGCGAAGCCGAGCCCCAGCACCACCGCGGCGACCCGCTGCCCGCGGAGCGTCTCGATCAGCGAGTCCGAGGCGTCCCGGCCGACCAGCATCAGCACGAACAGGAACAGCATCATGATCGCGCCGGTGTAGACGATGATCTGCACCATGCCGATGAACGGCCCCGCCTGGAGCACGTAGAACACGCCCAGGCAGAGCATGGTCAGCACCAGCCAGAGCGCCGAGTGCACGGCGTTGCGCGCCGCGACCATCCCGATCGCGCCGATCAACGCCAGCGGGGCCAGGATCCAGAAGGTGACCTGCTCCCCGCCGGAGACACCGCCCGCCGCGGCGAGCACCGTCTGCGTGGTCATGCTCCGTCCCCCTTGCCGGCCGCGGCCCGCTGGGCGTGCTGCTCGGCGCCGGGGAAGGTCACGCCGGGGTGCTCCTCCACCTGGTACCGGCCCGGGTTGTTGGCCGAGTGCTCGGCGCCGGCCGAGGTGCCTGGGTTGGTCAGCGCGCCGACGTAGTAGTCCTTCTCGCTGTCGCCCAGCCGCATCGGGTGCGGCGGCTGCTCCATGCCCGGCAGCAGCGGCGCGAGCAGCTGCTCCTTCGTGAAGATCAGGTCCTGCCGGCTGTCCCGGGCCAGCTCGTACTCGTTGCTCATGGTGAGCGAGCGGGTCGGGCAGGCCTCGATGCAGAGCCCGCAGAAGATGCACCGGGCGTAGTTGATCTGGTAGACGCTGGCGTACCGCTCACCCGGCGAGAAGCGCTGCTCGTCGGTGTTGTCGCCACCCTCGACGTAGATCGCGTCCGCCGGGCAGGCCCAGGCGCACAGCTCGCACCCGATGCACTTCTCCAGCCCGTCCGGGTGCCGGTTCAGGATGTGCCGCCCGTGGTAGCGCGGCGCCGAGACCGGCGGCTTGAACGGGTAGTCGGTGGTGACGACCTTCCTGAACATGTGCGAGAAGGTGACACCGAAGCCCTTGAACGTTCCGGTGATCGCGCCCACGTCACACCTCCCTGGAGTCCGAGCCGGCGGCGATGTTGGCCGGCTCCCGCTCGGCGACCACGCGCCTGGTGCGCGGGCTCGGTGGTACCTGCAGGTCCATCGGGGGCAGCGGGAAGCTGCCGTGCGGCCGGTTGTCGACCTGCTCCTGGACGGTCGGCTTCGGCTGCGGCTTCCGGCTCGGCCACAGCAGCGTGGCGAGGAGCAGGATGCCGGCCGGGATGCCGACCGCGATCAGCTTGCTGCGCGAGTCCCAGTCCTCGATCGAGCGCAGGCCGGACAGGACGAGGATCCAGACCAGGTTGATCGGGAGCAGCACCTTCCAGCCGAAGCGCATGAACTGGTCGTAGCGCAGCCGGGGCAGCGTGCCCCGCAGCCAGACGAAGACGAAGACCAGCAGGACGACCTTGGTGAAGAACCAGAGCATCGGCCACCAGCCGGAGTTGGCGCCGGCCCAGATCGTGGTGATCGGCGCCGGGGCCCGCCAGCCGCCCAGGAAGAGCGTCGTGGTGACCGCGGACATGGTGACCATCGAGACGTACTCGCTGAGCATGAAGAGCGCGAACTTCAGCGAGCTGTACTCGGTCATGAAGCCCGCGACCAGCTCGGACTCCGCCTCGGGCAGGTCGAACGGCGCGCGGTTGGTCTCGCCGACGGTGGCGATGAAGAAGATGACGAAGCTGGGCAGCAGCAGGATCGCGTACCAGCCGGGGGCCGGGACCTCGACGCCCGCGATGCTCAGCCGGGTGCCGTCCGCCTGGGCGGCGACGATCCCGCTGGTGGACATCGTGCCGGCGGTCATGAACACCGCCACGATGCTCAGGCCCATGGCGACCTCGTACGAGATCATCTGGGCGCTGGAGCGCAGGCCGCCGAGGAGCGGGTAGGTCGAGCCGGAGGCCCAGCCGCCGAGCACGATGCCGTAGATGCCCATCGACGAGCAGGCCAGCAGCACCAGCACCGCCACCGGCACGTCGGTGACCTGTAGCGGCGTCCAGTGGCCGAAGATGCTCACCATCGGGCCGAACGGCACCACCGACAGCGCGGTGACCGCGCAGATCACCGAGATGGTCGGCGCGAAGAAGTAGACGACCTTGTCGGCCGCCTTCGGCAGGATGTCCTCCTTGAAGGCCATCTTGAGGCCGTCGGCGAGGGTCTGCAGCAGGCCGAACGGACCGACCTGGTTGGGGCCGGGCCGCACCGCCATGCGGCCCACGACCCGCCGCTCGAACCAGACGCCGAGCAGGGTGGCGAGCAGACCGAAGACGAAGGCGAAGACGATCTTGATGAGGACCAGCCACCACGGGTCCCGGCCGAAGTCGGCCAGCGTCGGGTCCTGGGCCAGGTAGACCGCGTTCACTGGATTGCACCCCCTGCGTTGAGGAGCGGGCCCGGGCGGTCGGTCGCGTCGGCGGCGACCGCGGCGGCGGGGATCCGGACGACCGCGCCGGACGTCGCGCCGAGGCTGCGCCGCACGGTCGCGCCGGGCGAGTTGGTCGGCAGCCAGACGACGCCGTCCGGCATCTCGGTGATCGCCGCCGGCAGGGTCAGCGCCCCCCGGTCGGTGCCCACCGTCACCGGGTCGCCGTCGGCGACGCCGAGCGTCTCCGCGGTGCCCTTGCCCAGCCGGACCACCGGCGGGCGGGCGGTGCCCGCGAGGTGCTCGTCGCCGTCGGTGAGGCTGCCCAGGTCGATCAGCTGGTGCCAGGTGGCGAGCACCGCCTCGCCGGCGCCGGGCTGCGGCACCGTGGCGGGCTCCACCGCCGGGGCGGCCGGCCGGTCGGTGCGGGTGCGCGGCAGCGCGCCCAGCTCGCGGCGGACGCTGAGCACGTCGCCGGTGCCGAGCCGCACGTCGAGCTGGGCGGCGAGCGCGTCCAGCACCCGGCCGTCCGTCATCGCGCCCGTGTTCAGCACCGCCTCGAAGGTGCGCAGCCGCCCCTCCCAGTCCAGGAAGCTGCCGGCCTTCTCCGCCACCGGGGCGACCGGGAAGACCACGTCGGCCCGGCGGGCCACCGCGCTCATCCGCTGCTCCAGGCTGACCAGGAACGGCACCGCGTCCAGGGCCGCCTCGGCCAGCCGGGGGTCGGCCAGGTCGGCCGGGTCGACCCCGGCCACCACCAGCGCGCCGAGCTGGTCGTTGGCGGCGGCGGCGAGGATGCCGTCGGTGTCCCGGCCGGCCTGGCTCGGGATCACCCCGGCCGCGATGTCCCAGGCCTCACCCAGCTCCGCCCGGGCGGCGGGCTCGGTGACCAGCCGGCCACCGGGGAGCAGGTTGGGCAGGCAGCCCGCGTCGACCGCGCCGCGGTCGCCCGCGCGCCGCGGCACCCAGGCCAGCTTCGCGCCGGTACGCCGGGCGACGTCCGCGGCGGCGGAGAGGCCGCCCGGAACGCTCGCCAGCCGCTCGCCGACGATCAGGATCGCGCCCTCGGCGCCCAGCGCCTCGGCGACCGTGGCGTGCTCGGCGAGCACGGTCGCCTCCTCGCCCGGCACCACCCGGGCCAGCTTGGCCCCGAGCTTTTCCAGGCCGCGGGTGGCGAACGGCGCGATCGCGTACACCGTCAGCTTCTTCTTCAGGTACGCCTTGCGCAGCCGCAGGAAGAGGATCGGGCACTCCTCCTCCGGCTCCAGCCCGACCAGCACCACGGCCGGCGCGTTCTCCACGTCGGCGTACGTGACGTCGGTGACCCCGGCGACGGAGCTGGCCAGGAAGTCGGCCTCCTCACGGGAGACCGGCCGGGCCCGGAAGTCGATGTCGTTGGTGTTCAGCGCGACCCGGGCGAACTTCGCGTACGCGTAGGCGTCCTCGACGGTCAGCCGGCCGCCGGTCAGCACCGCCGTGCCCCGCCCACCGTCCCGCGCCGCACGCAGTCCCTCGGCCGCCACGGTCAGCGCCTCGCTCCACGACGCCTCGCGCAGCTCGCCGGTGCGCTCGTCACGCACCAGCGGGGTGGTCAGCCGGTCGAAGGCGCGGGTGTACTGGAAGCCCCACCGCCCCTTGTCGCAGTTCCACTCCTCGTTCACCGCCGGGTCGTCGCCGGCCAGCCGCCGCAGCACCTTGCCCCGCCGCCAGTCGGTGCGCTGGGCGCACCCGGCCGAGCAGTGCTCGCAGACGCTCGGGGTGGAGACCAGGTCGAACGGGCGGGCGCGGAAGCGGTACTGGGTGCCGGTCAGCGCGCCGACCGGGCAGATCTGCACGGTGTTGCCGGAGAAGTACGAGTTGAACGGGACGTCGCCCGTCTCCTCGCCGGGCTCCGCGCCGTACTCCTCGTCCCGGTAGATGTTGATCTCCTCGGCGGACGACCGGCCCATCAGGTCGATGAACTTGTCGCCGGCGATCTCCTCGGAGAACCGGGTGCAGCGCTGGCACAGCACGCAGCGCTCGCGGTCGAGCAGCACCTGGGTGCTGATCGGCAGCGGCTTCGGGTACTCCCGCTTGTGCTCGTGGAACCGCGAGTCGCTGCGACCGGTGGACATCGCCTGGTTCTGCAGCGGGCACTCGCCGCCCTTGTCGCACATCGGGCAGTCGAGCGGGTGGTTGAGCAGCAGCAGCTCCATGACCCCCTCCTGCGCCTTCTTGGCGACCGCGGAGGTGAGCTGGGTGCGCACGACCATGCCGTCGGCGACGGTCTGGGTGCAGGAGGCGACCGGCTTGCGCTGCCCCTCCACCTCGACCAGGCACTGGCGGCACGCGCCGGCCGGGGCCAGCAGCGGGTGGTCGCAGAACCGGGGGATCTCGGTGCCCATCTGCTCGGCGACCCGGATCAGCAGCGCCCCCTTGGGGGCGGTGACCTCGACGCCGTCGATGGTGAGCGTGACGGTCTCGGGGGCCTTGACCACGTCAGTCATCAGAGCCGCCTTCCATTCGCGACTGCGGGACTCGCAAGCTCGTTCCTCGCGCTCATCAGTGCGCTCCCACCAGCTGCTTGTCCGACAGCTTCGGCGCGGTACGTCCCTCGATGTAGTCGAGGTAGTCCTGCTTGAAGTACTTCAGCGACGAGGTCACCGAGCTGGTCGCACCGTCACCCAGGCCGCAGAACGAGCGGCCGAGGATGTTGTCGCAGGTGTCGAGCAGGGTGTCCAGGTCCTCGTGGGTGCCCTGGCCGGCGAGGATCCGCCGGTAGACCCGGACCATCCAGTAGTTGCCCTCGCGGCACGGGGTGCACTTGCCGCACGACTCGTGGTGGTAGAACTCCAGCCACCGGTAGGTCGCGTAGACCGGGCAGTCCTGGTCGGAGAAGATCTGGGTGGCCGTGGTGCCGAGGATCGAGCCGGCCGCCGCCACCCCCTCGAAGTCCAGCGGCACGTCCAGGTGCTCGGCGGTGAGCAGCGGCGTCGACGAGCCGCCGGGCGTCCAGAACTTCAGGTTGTGGCCGGGCTGCATGCCGCCGGCCAGCTCGATCAGCTCCCGCAGCGTGATGCCCATGGAGCACTCGTACTGGCCCGGGTTGGCGATCCGGCCGGAGAGCGAGTAGATCATCGGGCCGGAGGACTTCTCCGTGCCCATGGTCTTCCACCAGTCCGCGCCGCCCAGCACGATGTACGGCACGCTGGCGATGGTGCCGACGTTGTTGACGACGGTCGGGCTCGCGTACAGGCCGTGGGTCGCCGGGAACGGCGGGCGCAGCCGGGGCTGGCCCCGGAAGCCCTCCAGCGAGTCCAGCAGCGCCGTCTCCTCGCCGCAGATGTACGCCCCGGCGCCGGAGTGCACCACCAGGTCCAGGTCGAAGCCGCTGCCCTGGATGTTGCGGCCGAGGTAGCCCCTCGCGTACGCCTCCTGCACGGCGTTGCGCAGCCGGCGCGCGGCGTGCACCGCCTCGCCCCGGATGTAGATGTAGGCGCGGCTGGCCCGGATCGCGTACGACGCGATGATCACGCCCTCGACGAGCGAGTGCGGGTCGTGCGTCATCAGCGGGAGGTCCTTGCAGGTGCCCGGCTCGCCCTCGTCGGCGTTGACCACGAGGTAGTGCGGCTTGCCGTCGCCCTGCGGGATGAACCCCCACTTGAGACCGGTCGGGAAGCCGGCGCCGCCGCGACCGCGCAGCCCGGAGTCCTTGATGAGCTGGATCAGGTCGTCCGGGTGGGCCTTGAGCGCCTTGCGCAGGGCCGCGTAGCCGTCGAGCTTCTCGTAGGTGCCGATCCGCCAGGCGTCCGGCGACAGCCAGCGCTTGGTGAGTACCGGCGTCAGCTTGGCCAGGGTCTCCGGCCGGGGAGTGGTCACTTCTGGACCCCCGTCTCGCTCGCGCGGGCGGAGCCCGCGCCACCGGCGCCGGCCCCCGCCTCGGCTTCCTTGAGGTTGCGCTCCTGCGCCCCGGCCTCGTCGCCGGCGGGCTTGCCGTCGCCGGCCGGCGCGTTGGCCGCGGCTCCGGCGGCCTCCGCCGCCTGGGCGTCCCGGGGCGCCGGCGGCACGGCGTCCGTCGGGACCTTGGTGCCCGGCGCGTCCGGCACGGCGGTCGCCGCGTCGGGCTGCCGGGTCTCGGCGGCCCGCACCTCGGGCGACTTGTCGTCCGGCGCCTTCACGTCGCGGGTGGTGCTGCCGGCTGCCTCGGCGGGGCGGGCCGGCTCGCCGACGCCCGCGTTGGCGGCCGTACCCGGACGGGCCGCGCCGCCGTTCGACGCGGCCTTGGCCGGCTCGGTCCCGGCCGGCGCCGGGGCCGGCTTCGCGGCGGCCTCGGTCCTGGCCTTCGCCTCGGCGGCGGCCCTGTCGGCCTCGGCCTTGCTCCGGATCGGGGTGTTCGGGTCGAAGCCCGGCACCGAGATGCCGTGTTCCTGCGCCAGCCGCAGCCCGCGCAGGGTGGGCTCCCCCGGCCCGCCGTCGGCGACCGCGCCCTCGCGCTCGTCGGCGAAGCCGGCGAGCTGCACCGCCATCTCCTTGAGCGTGCAGAGCCGGGCGCCCCGGGTCGGCATCGGCCGCCCACCGGCGCGCAACTCGTCGACCACGCCGACCGCGGTCTGCGGGTCCACGCCGTCGAAGAAGTCGTAGTTGACGGTCATCACCGGCCCGTAGTCGCAGGCCGCCAGGCACTCGGCGTGCTCCAGGGTGATCTTGCCGTCGGCGGTGGTCTCGTCGTGCCCCACCCCGAGGTGCTCGGCGAGGGTGTCGTAGACCTTCTGGCCACCGAGCACGTCGCACATGGTGTTGGTGCAGACGCTGACCAGGTAGTCGCCGGTCGGCCGGCGCTTGTACATGGTGTAGAAGGTGGCCACCGCGCCGACCTGGGCCTTGTTCAGGCCCAGCACCTCGGCGCAGAACTCCACGCCGGCCGGCGAGACGTAGCCCTCCTCGGCCTGCACCAGGTGCAGCAGCGGCAGCAGCGCCGACCGGGACCGGTCGGCCGGGTAGCGGGCGATGATCTCCCGCGCCCGGGCCCGGGTCTCGTCAGTGAAAACGCTCATCAGCGTCGCCTTCCGTTCGCGACTGCGGGGCTCGCAAGCTCACTCCTCGCGCTCACCTGTCACACCCACCCATGACGGGGTCCAGCGAGGCGCCGCCGGCGATCACGTCGGCGATCAGGCCGCCCTCGGCCATCGCCGGGAGGGCCTGGAGGTTGACGAAGCTCGGTTCGCGGTAGTGCACCCGGTACGGCCGGGTGCCTCCGTCGGAGACGGCGTGCACGCCCAGCTCGCCGCGGGGCGACTCGATGCCGACGTAGACCTGGCCCGGCGGCACCCGGAAGCCCTCGGTGACGAGCTTGAAGTGGTGGATCAGCGACTCCATCGACTGACCCATGATCTTCGCGACGTGCTCCAGCGAGTTGCCCATGCCGTCGACGCCGATGGCGAGCTGCGCCGGCCACGCGATCTTCTTGTCGGCGACCATCACCGGGCCCGGCCGGAGCCGGTCCAGCGCCTGCTCGACGAGCTTGAGCGACTCCCGGATCTCGGCGAGCCGGACCAGGTAGCGGCCCCACACGTCGCCGTCGGTGTGCGTCGGCACGTCGAACTCGTACGTCTCGTAGCCGCAGTACGGCATGGTCTTGCGCAGGTCCCAGGCCAGGCCGGCGGAGCGCAGCACCGGACCGGTCACGCCGAGCGCCACGCAGCCGGTCACGTCGAGCACCGCGACGTTCTTCGTCCGCTCGATCCAGATCGGCTGCCCGGAGAGGAGGTCCTCGTACTCCTTGAGCTTCTTCGGCATCAGCTTCAGGAACTCGCGGATCTTGACGATCGCCTCGTCCGGCACGTCCTGCGCCACGCCGCCCGGCCGGACGTACGCGTGGTTCATCCGCAGGCCGGTGATGATCTCGAAGATCTCGAGGATGTGCTCCCGCTCGCGGAAGCCGTACAGCATCATGTTGATCGCGCCCAGCTCCATGCCGGTGGTGGCCAGCCAGACCAGGTGCGAGGAGATCCGGTTCAGCTCCATCATCAGCACCCGGATGGTGGTCGCCCGCTCGGTGATCTGGTCGGTGATGCCGAGCAGCTTCTCCACGGCCAGCGCGTACGCCGTCTCGTTGAACAGCGGGGAGAGGTAGTCCATCCGGGTCACGAAGGTGCTGCCCTGGACCCAGTTGCGGTATTCGAGGTTCTTCTCGATGCCGGTGTGCAGGTAGCCGACGACCGAGCGGGCCTCGCGGACCGTCTCGCCCTCCAGCTCCAGGATCAGCCGGAGCACGCCGTGCGTGGACGGGTGCTGCGGGCCCATGTTGACGACGATCCGCTCGTCGTTGATCGGGTCGGTGCCCGACACGACGCTGTCCCAGTCGCCACCGGTGACGGTGAAGACCTTGCCCTCGGTGGTGTCGCGCTCGGTGGCGTAGTTCGACGTGGTCACTGGTACGACCTCCGCTGGTCCGGCGGTGGAATTTCAGCGCCCTTGTACTCGACGGGCACGCCGCCGAGCGGGTAGTCCTTGCGCTGCGGGTGCCCCTCCCAGTCGTCCGGCATGAGGATCCGGGTCAGGTTGGGGTGGCCGTCGAAGACGATGCCGAACATGTCGTACGTCTCGCGCTCCTGCCAGTCCGCCGTCGGGTAGACCGAGGTGACGCTCGGCAGGTGCGGGTCCTCGGCGGGGACCGCGGCCTCCAGCCGCACCGTGCGGCGGTAGGTCATCGAGGTGAGCTGGTAGACGACGTGCAGCCGGCGGGAGTCGGCGCCGAGGTAGTCCACCCCGGACACCGAGGAGCACAGCTCGAAGCGGAGCGCCAGGTCGTCCCGCATCACCTGGCAGACCTCGGCGATCCGCTCCGGGCGGATGTGCAGGGTCAGCTCGCCCCGGTCGACAACGACCTTCTCGATGGCGTCGCCGAAGGCCGGGTACGCCTCCTCCAGCGCGTCGCGGACCTCGTCGAAGTACCCGCCGTACGGCCGGGGGGCGTCCTCGATGGTCCGGCGCTGGCGGACCAGGCCGCCGAAGCCGGAGACGTCGCCGGAGCCCTGGTTGCCGAACATGCCGCGGCCGGCCGGGCTGGCCGGCGGGTACTCGGCCGGCGCGGTGCTGCTGGCGCCGGCCGGCGTCACCGGTACCGGCACGCCGCCGTCGTTCGCCTTGTCGTTAGGTGCGGTCACTTGACGCCCCCGTGCAGGTGGTTCTGGGCCTTCATCCAGTTCTCGATCCGCAGCTGCTCCTCGCGACCCTCGCGGACCGCCTTGGTCCACTCGGCCCGCCGGGCCTTGTCGCTGCGGTACGACGACGGCATCGAGCCGTACGGGACGACCGGGACGTCACCGCGGGCCTGGCGCGCCTCGAGCATCTTGCGGCCGTTCGGGCCGAGCGGCTCGTACATGATCTTCTCGCGCAGCTTGAGGACCGCGTCGATGAGCATCTCGGGCCGGGGCGGGCAGCCGGGGAGGTACATGTCCACCGGGACGACGTGGTCGACACCCTGCACGATGGCGTAGTTGTTGAACATGCCGCCGCTGCTGGCGCAGACGCCCATCGAGATCACCCAGCGGGGCTCCGCCATCTGGTCGTAGATCTGGCGCAGCACCGGGGCCATCTTCTGGCTCACCCGACCGGCCACGATCATCAGGTCGGCCTGCCGGGGCGAGGCCCGGAAGACCTCCATGCCCCAGCGGCCCATGTCGTAGTGCGGGCCACCGGCGGCCATCATCTCGATCGCGCAGCAGGCCAGGCCGAAGGTGGCACCCCAGACCGACGATTTCCGCGACCAGTTGACGAGCTTCTCCACCGAGGTGAGCAGGACACCGGCGGGGAGCTTCTCCTCGATACCCATCTGAGGTTCCTCCCTCAGTCCCAGTCCAGGCCGCCGCGCCGCCAGACGTAGGCGTAGGCGACGAAGACCGCGACGATGAACAGGACCATCTCCACGAAGCCGAAGATCGGCAGGGCGTCGAACGAGACCGCCCAGGGGTAGAGGAAGATGATCTCGATGTCGAAGACGATGAAGAGCATCGCCGTCAGGTAGAACTTGATCGGGAACCGGCCGCCGCCGACCGGCTGCGGGCTGGGCTCGATGCCGCACTCGTACGCCTCGAGCTTGGCCTTGTTGTAGCGCCGGGGACCGGCGAAGCGGGCGGCGCCCACGGAGAACAGCGCGAACCCCGCGGCGAGGGCGAACAGCCCGATGATCGGTGCGTAAGGCGAGAGCGACATCGTTTTCTCCTGCTCGTCCTTCCCTGCCCCTGGTCCTTGACAAAAATCACACTATTCACGTCCCTCGCGACGGTTGTCGGCGGGGGTCGATCTTTGTCCGCGCCCGCGGCCGTCGCCGGCCGCGGGCGCGGCCGTCACACGGCTGGCGCGGCCTTCGTCATCGCGTTGATGACCCGGTCCATCGCGTCCCCGCCACGGGGGTCGGTCAGGTTGGCCAGCAGCTTGAGCACGAAGCGCATCAGCATCGGGTGCGGCATGCCGTGCTTCGTGGCCATCCGCATGATCTCGGGACGGCCGATGAGCTTCACGAAGATGCCGCCGAGCCGGTAGTAGCCGCCGAAGCGGGCCTTCAGCTCCGTCGGGTAGGCGGTCAGGGCACGCTCGCGCTCCGCGCCGGCCGGGCGGGCGAGCGCCTGCACGGCGATCTCCGCGGCCAGCTCGCCGGACTCCATCGCGTACGCGATGCCCTCGCCGTTGAACGGGTTGACCATGCCGCCGGAGTCGCCGACCAGCATCACGCCCCGCGTGTAGTGCGGCACCCGGTTGAAGCCCATCGGCAGCGCGGCGCCGAGGATCGGCCCCTCCGCGTTCGCCTCGTCGGTCATGCCCCAGTCGGCCGGGGTGTTGGCCAGCCAGTCGGTGAGCAGCCGGCGGTAGTTGGTCTTGCCGAACGCGGACGAGGAGTTGAGCACGCCGAGGCCGACGTTGACCCGGCCGTCACCCAGCCCGAAGATCCAGCCGTACCCGGGCAGCAGGTTGTCGCCGCTGTCCTTGCTGCGCAGCTCCAGCCAGGACTCCAGGTAGTTGTCGTCGTGCTTGGCCGCCGAGCGGTAGTAGCGCCGGACGGCGACCCCGATCGGCCGGTCCTCCCGCTTGGCCAGCCCGAGGGCGAGCGGGAAGCGGCCGGAGACCCCGTCGGCCGCGACCACCAGCGGCGCGTGGAAGGTGGCGGGCTCCTTGTCGGGACCGACCTCCGCCTCGACGCCGACCACCCGACCGTCCGGGTCGAGCACCGGGCCGACGACGTTCACGCTGGTGCGCAGCTTGGCGCCGGCGGCGACGGCCCGCTGGGCGAGCAGGTCGTCGAAGTCCAGCCGGGTGCGCACCAGGCCGTAGTTGGGGAAGCTCGCCAGGTCGGGCCAGTCCAGCTCCAGCCGGACGCCGCCGCCGATGACCCGCAGGCCCTTGTTGCGCAGCCAGCCGGCCTCGGGCGAGGTGTCCACACCCATCCGGACCAGCTGCCGGACCGCGCGCGGGGTCAGCCCGTCGCCGCAGACCTTCTCCCGGGGGAACTCCGTCTTCTCCAGCAGCAGCACCCGTACGCCGTGCCGAGCCAGGTGGTACGCGGTAGCCGACCCACCGGGACCGGCGCCCACGACGATCACGTCGGCGTCATGCTCCACCGCGGTCATCTCGCGCCTCCTCCCGCATGCTCGTGAAATGCTTCACAAGCCAGACGGAGGGAGTCTATGACCGGCGTCATATCCCCGCCGGATCAGGGGTACCTAACTTGCCGGAAACCTGCCCGTCGAGGTCGGGACCGGACGTCCACCGAGGTCGGACCGGGTGCCCGCCGAGGTCCGGACCGGGCGTCAGTGCCGGGCGGGGGTGGCCGCGTCCAGGCCGGCGTCGAGCCGGATCGTCTCGGGCAGGTGCTCGCGCAGCGCGCCGCCGGCGGCGCGGTCCAGCGCGGCCAGCACCTCGGCCACCACCTGACGGACGTCGGCGGGGTCCGCGCCGGCCAGCTCCCTGAGCTGGGCGATGAGTTCGGCCGCGTCGTCGTCGGTGGCCTCCGCCCCGGCCGCCTGCTCTGGTCCCGTCATGGGGCGAGCTTACGGGGCAAAGTGGACCAAAAACGGATATTCACGAAAGAGCCGGGTGCCACCGTCGCGGCCCCGGCCGGTCAGTCGCGGACCGCCCGGTGCAGCGCCGCCAGGCCGCCGGTCAGGTTCCGCCAGGCCACCGAGCCCCAGCCCGCCGCCTGGATGCGCTGCGCCAGGGCGGCCTGGTCCGGCCAGGCCCGGATCGACTCGATCAGGTAGACGTACGCGTCGGGGTTGCTGGACACCACCCGCGCCGCCGTCGGCAGCCACCGCATCAGGTACGACAGGTAGGCGGTGCGGAAGACGGCGTTGGTGGGGTGGCTCAGCTCGCAGATCACCAACCGGCCCCCGGGGCGGGTGACCCGGGCGAACTCCCGCAGCGCCGCCTCGGTGTCGACGACGTTGCGCAGCGCGAACGAGATGGTCACCGCGTCGAAGACGCCGTCGGCGAAGGGCAGCCGCAACGCGTCACCCGCCAGCAGCGGCACCGACGGACGGGTGCGCTTGCCGGCGTACAGCATGCCCAACGACAGGTCGGCGCCGACCGCGTACGCCCCGGACCGGGACAGTTCCTCGGTGGAGACACCCGTGCCGGCGCCCACGTCCAGCACCCGCTCGCCGGGGAGCAACCCGAGCGCCTGCCGGGTGGCCCGGCGCCACGCCCGGTCCCGGCCGGCCGTCATCACCGTGTTGGTCAGGTCGTAACGAGCCGCCACGCCGTCGAACATCGCGGCGACCTCGTGCGGCTGCTTGTCCAGGCCGGCGCGCTGGCCCTGCGGGGTACGGCTCACCCCTCCACTCTGCCAGCCCGGCTCCGGCCGACGCCCGGCGGGTCGGCGGGCACGCGACAGGGGCGGGGTGGTCGCCCACCCCGCCCCTGTCCGGCGTCACTCAGTCGGTCGACTTCTCGTCGCCGGGGGCGACCAGGACGACGTCGCGCCGCCGGGAGATCAGCAGCAGCGCGCCGCCGGCCAGCAGCACGGCCGCGCCGATGCCGCCGATCAGGCCGGCCTGCACGCCGGTCACCGGCAGCCCGCCGCCGTCACCGTCACCGCCGCCCGTGCCGCCGCCCGGGGTCGTGCTCGGGGTCGGCGTCGGCTCCCCGCTCGGGGTCGGCGTCGGGGTCGGCTGCGCCGACAGGTCGACGAACGCCTCGAAGACGGTGTGGTTGTCCATCTCGTCGACCTCGGCGAAGGTCTTCCGCTGTGCCGGCCCGGCGACCTTCGCCTCCGCCTCCGCCTCGCCCTGGGCGGCGTCCAGCCCGTACGCGAAGAGGTCGCCCTCCCGGAGCACCGGCTCGGTCACGTCGTCGCCGACGGTCACCCGCACGTCCGCCGTGTAGTACTCGCCCGGCTCGACGACGGCGCCGGAGTCCTCGCAGAACGCCTGCGCCCGGCCCTCGAAGTCCTGCTGGAGGCAGCCCTCGGGCAGCTTCGCGAAGCTGACGCCGGCCGGGAGGGAGAGGCCGTAGAAGAGGCCGGTCGCGGGCCGGCTGCCGTCGTTGTAAACCGCCCAGTCCAACGGGACCGTCTCGCCCCGGCGGACCGGCTTCAGGTCGGGCTCGTCGGCCACCGCGCCGTTGACCACGACGTTGGCCTGGACGTCCTGCACCCAGGAGGTGAGGTCGTAGCCGGGCTTCGTCACCGTCACCGGCACGTCGACGCTGTTGTTCTCCTTGTCCGGGTCCCCGGTGGCCGAGCTGATCGTCACCTTCAGCACGCCGCCGTCGCCCCTGCGCCCGGCGCTGAACAGCGGGACGCCGAAGTCCTCGCTGGTGCCGCCCCGCAGGTCGCCGAGGAGGCAGGTGAAGCTCTTGCCGGTCACCTCGCAGCCGTCCGGGACGACGAAGCCGACCTTCTTCTTGAGGCCGCTGGTGTCCACGGTCACGGTGACGCCCCTGGCGTCGACGTCGCCCGCGAGGTTGTTGACGGTGAACTTGAACGGCTTGGCCTTGGCGGCGTCCACGCCCCTGGCGAGCTGGCCGCTGATCGGCACCAGGTCCAGATCCGCCTGGTCGGCGGCGTACGCCGGGACGGCGACGGTGGTCAGGCCGCCCGCCGCGAGGAGCGCCACGGCGCCGGCGCGGGCCAGGGCCGAGCGGTGGAACAGGGTCATCGGTCCCCCGGGGGTTAGGGAAGAAACGGATGGTTGCGGAACCGAGCGGACCGTATCGAAGGTCGATGCGACGCGCCAGCACGGGGATCATCTTTCATCCGTCCGTCCGACCCGGCCGAACGGACGGAGGGGCGGGACGGATGCCCGTCCCGGACCGGCGCGCGCAAGGGACAGCGGGGGCGGGATGGTCACCCATCCCGCCCCCGCTGCCGTGCGTTATGTGAACGACCCGCGCGGGTCGATGGAGGACGACCGTCAGGCGGTCGGCTTCTCGTCGCCCGGGGTCACCAGGACGACCCGGCGGCGCCGCGCGACGACGAACATCGCCGCACCCGCGATCAGGACCGCGCCGCCGATGCCGCCGATCAGGCCGGTCTGCGGACCGGTCAGCGGCAGGCCCGGCTCCTCGCCGCCACCGCCCGCGCCGCCCTTGGCGGTCACGACGACAGCGTACGCGTCGGTGTTGTCGGTGGCGTCCACCTCGGTGGCCGCCACGGCCTCGGCGTTGGCCGGGAGCGCGCTCCTGCCCGCGGCGCGGGCGGTGCTCGCCTGGCTGCCGAGCGCCTCGACGGTGACCTGGCCACCGGTCAGGCTGCCCGCCTTGACGTCCTTGCCGACCGAGAGCAGGTGGTAGAACCGGCCGCCCGAGATCAGCTCGTCGCCGTCCTTGTCCTGCGACACCGGGATCAGGTCGGCGTCGCGGTAGGTGCAGACGAGCGAGGTCTTGCCGGAGTCGTACTCGCAGCCCTCCTCGGCCTCGGCGAAGGTCACGCCCTTGGGCAGCTTGACGCTGATCTTCAGCCCGGCGGCGGTGGCGTCACCCTGGTTGAAGGTGGAGTAGATGAGCTGGGCGGTGTCGCCGGCGCGCAGGTCACCCGCGACCTTGATCTTGTCGCCCTCGACCGTGACGGCCTTGGTCACGTCGCCCGCCACGACGGTCAGGTCCGGGCCGGTGCCCTCGACCTTGACCTTGACGGTCACCTCGTTGTTGGACTCGTCGGGGTCGGAGCCCTCGTGCAGGATGATCGCGCTGATCTGGCCGGCGTCACCCGTCGCGCCGCCCTTGCGGGTCAGCGGGAAGCCCCAGTCGATGTCCCCGCCGGCGGGCAGGGTGTCACCCTCGATGCCGCAGAGGATCAGGCCGTCCTCGCGCGGGTTGCAGCCGCTCTCGTTGATGTCGACCTTGCTGGTGTCCAGCTTGCTGATGTCGAGCCCGACCACGATGCCCTTGGCGTCCACCTTGCTCTTGTTGAGCAGGGAGACGGTCGAAATCTTGCCGGGCGCGCCCACCGCGATGGTGGTGCCGCTCGCCTCGATGGCCAGGTCGGCCGAGGTGTCGGCCAGAGCCGGGGCGGCGAAGAGGCCCGCGGCCAGGACCCCGGCGGCGCCGGCGCCGGCGAACGACAGCGCGCGGTTACGGAAGATCATTGGAGAGTTCCCCCCGTGGGGTGCAGGAACGGTACGGGCCGGGACGTTAGCGGTCCGCGATCAAGCCCGCCACCCCCGCCGGCCACCGGGTTGATCAGTGCGGCTAAGAAATGCTTAAGGATTGCCCGGATTGATACGTCTTGCTGCCCTCGGTCAGCGGAACAGGCGGCTGGAACGGCAACCGAATCGAGATCATCGGCTGGCAACCAGTCACCCGATCGGCCGGGGGCCGGGACCACCGCCGGTCACGCTCGGTCAACTCGCCGTTCACCGGGCCGGTCGGGGTACGGCGACGCCCCACCGTCGGTCGACGGTGGGGCGTCATCGGCGCGGTGGCACCGCTCAGCGGGCGTCGACCAGCGGGAGGGTCTTCCCGGCGCCGCCGCCCGGCAGCGCGATCGAGGAGAAGTGCGAGACGACCCGCTCGTCGGTCGGGTCGTCGGCGGGGGTCCGGTGCACCGCGAGGCGGTTGTAGAGGGTGTCACGCTGGGCCGGGATCCGGTCCGCCGAGCGGATCATGCCGATCAGCTCGTGCAGGTTGGAGCGGTGCCGCGCGCCGGCGGAGGAGATGACGTTCTCCTCCAGCATGATCGAGCCGAGGTCGTCCACGCCCATGTGCAGGGCGAGCTGCCCGACGTCCTTGCCGGTCGTCAGCCAGGACGCCTGCAGGTGCGGCACCGTCTCGAAGAAGAGCCGGGCCACCGCGACCAGCCGCAGGTATTCGAGCGTGGTGGCCTGGGTGCGGCCCTTGAGGTGGTTGTTCTCCGGCTGGTACGTCCACGGGATGAACGCCCGGAAGCCCCGCGTGCGGTCCTGCACGTCGCGGATCATCCGCAGGTGCTCGATCCGCTCGGCGGCCGTCTCGCCGGTGCCCATCATCATCGTGGCGGTCGACTCGACGCCCTGCCGGTGCGCCAGCTCCATGACCTCCAGCCAGCGCTCGCCCGACTCCTTGAGCGGCGCGATCGCCTTGCGGGGGCGCGCGGGCAGCATCTCGGCGCCGGCGCCGGCGATCGAGTCCAGGCCGGCCGCCTTGATGCGGGCGATGGCCTCGTCCAGGCTGACGCCGGAGACCTTGGCCATGTGCAGGATCTCGCTCGGGCCGATCGAGTGGATGGCGAGCTGCGGGTACGCCTTCTTGACCGAGGAGAACAGCTCCTCGTAGTACTCCACGCCGTAGTCGGGGTGGTGCCCGCCCTGGAGCATGACCTGGGTGGCGCCCAGCTCGACCGCCTCACCGCACCGGCGCAGGATCTCCTCGGTCGGGTGGGTCCAGCCCTCCTTGTGCTTGGGGGCCCGGTAGAACGCGCAGAACTTGCACGCCGTCACGCAGACGTTGGTGTAGTTGATGTTGCGGTCGATCAGGTACGTGACGATGTTGTCCGGATAGCGCCGCCGGCGCACCGCGTCGGCGGCCTCGCCCAGGGCGTGGAAGGGCGCCTCGGTGTAGAGCAGCAGGGCCTCCTCGGGCGTGATCCGCCCGCCGTCCGCGCCGCGCTGCAGGATGTCGTCGATCTCCCGGCTCACCGTCACGCCTCCGAGCCTACGTCGGCCGCCCGCGCACCCGCACCGGGCACCACCGCCGGTGACCCGCACCCCAGGGGCACCGGGACCGACCGCCGGCCCGGATGGCCCCGGCACGGGCACGGCACGCGGAACCGCCGGGGCGCGCCGTCGCGTCGACCCCGGCCGCCGCCCGGCGGACGGTCAGGCGTCGTAGTCGACCGTGAGCCGGTCGGTGGTCGGGCTGGACTGGCAGGTGAGGACGTAGCCGGCGGCCACCTCGTCCGGCTCCAGGGCGTAGTTGCGGGCCATCGTGACCGCCCCGTCGACCACCCTGGCCTTGCAGGTCGAGCAGACCCCGCCCTTGCAGGCGTACGGCAGCTCGCCGCGGACCTTGAGCGCCGCGTCCAGCACCCGCTCGTCGCGGCCCATCGTGAAGCTCGACGACCGGCCGTCCAGCACGATCGTCACCTCGGCGCCGGCCCCCGGCTCGTCGGCCGGGCGCCGCGGCGGGGCGGGGGCCTCGTCGACGTGGAACAGCTCCGTGTGCACCGCCGACTCCGGCACGCCGCGCCCGGTGAGCACCTCGCGGGCGTCCACCACCATGCCGTACGGGCCGCAGAGGAACCACTCCTCGATGGCGTCGCCCGGGACGATGGTGTCCAGCAGCCGGCCCAGCCGGTCGGCGTCGATCCGGCCGGAGAGCAGCGGCGACTCGCCCTGCTCCCGGGAGAGCACGTGCACCAGGTGCAGCCGGGTCGGATGGCGGTCCTTGAGGTCGGCCAGCTCCTCGGCGAACATCACCGTGTTCGCCGTGCGGTTGCCGTACACCAGCGTGAAGGTGCTGGCCGGCTCGACGGCGAGCGCCGTCGCGACCAGCGCGAGCACCGGGGTGATCCCCGAGCCGGCGACCACCGCGCCGTAGTGGCGGGCCCGGTCCGGCGCGAAGGCCGTGGTGAAGTGCCCGAGCGGCGGCAGCACCTCGACCGTGTCGCCGCCGCGCAGCGCGCCGCAGGCGAACGCGGAGAACGCGCCGCCGGGGATCTCCCGCACGCCGATCCGCAGCCGGCCGTGCCGGGCCAGTTCCTCCGGCGTGGAGCAGATGGAGTACGACCGCCGCACGTCCTCCCCCGCGTCGGTGCCGCGCCGGACGGTGAGGTGCTGGCCGGCGGAGAACGCGAAGGTCTCCCGCAGCTCCGGCGGTACCGCGAAGGTGATCGCCACGGCGTCGCCGGTGAGCCGGTCGACGGCGGCGACGGAGAGCGGGTGGAAGACGGGCCGGCGACGAACCGGACGGGTGATGGTGACAGTCACAGCGCCTTCAGGTGGTCGAAGGGTTCACGGCAGGAGCGGCAGCGCCAGAGCGCCTTGCACGCGGTGGAGCCGAAGCGGCTGACCTGCTCGGTCTCGGGCGAGCCGCAGCGTGGGCAGCGGACGGCGAGGGTCAGTGGCACCACGGTGCCGGTGCGGACGGGGGCCGGCGGGGCGATGCCGGCGGCGGCGAGCTTGGCCCGGCCGACGTCGGAGATCCAGTCGGTGCTCCAGGCCGGGCTGTAGACGGTGCGCACGTCGGCGTCGGGGTGACCGGCGGCGGCCAGCGCCCGGCGGATGTCGGCGCGGATCACGTCCATCGCCGGGCAGCCGGTGTAGGTGGGGGTGATGGTCACGACGACCCGGCCGGTGGCCGGGTCCTCGTCGACCGCCCGCAGGATGCCGAGGTCGGCGATGGTGACGACCCGGATCTCCGGGTCCACCACCGCCGCCACGGCCTCCCGCGGAGTCACCAGCGCGCCCCGGGGTGGGCGCGGTGCAGCACCTGCATCTCCGCGAGCAGGTAGGACAGGTGCTCGGTGTGCACCCCGTCCCGCCCGCCGGCCGGCGCCCAGCCGCCCTCCGGCCGGGTCAGTGTGGCCTCGTCGAGCACGGCGGACACGGTGGCGTCGAAGTCGGCCCGCAGGGTGGCCGGGTCGACCGGCGCCGCCGGATCCGCCGCGAACAGCTCGTGGACGTACGGCCAGACCTGGTCGACCGCCGCCTGCATGCGCCGGTGCGACTCCTCGGTGCCGTCGCCGAGCCGCCGCACCCACAGCGAGGCGTGGTCGAGGTGGTAGGCCGACTCCTTGCGGGCCTTGGCGCCGATCGCGGCCAGCCGCTCGTCGGCACAGCCGGCGAGCGCGGTGTAGAGCGGGAGCTGGTAGGCCGCGAGGAAGAGCAGCTTCGCCATGGTGACAGCGAAGTCGCCGTTGGGCAGCTCCACGAGCAGGCAGTTGCGGAACTCGCGGTCGTCGCGGAGGAACGCCAGCGCGTCCTCGTCCCGGCCGGCGCCCTCCAGCTCACCCGCGTACGACAGCAGGAGCCGGGCCGCGCCGAGCTGGTCGAGGGCGATGTTGGCCAGCGCGATGTCCTCCTCCATCTCCGGCGCGCGGGTGGTCCACTCGGCCAGCCGCTGGGCGGCGACGAGGGCGTCGTCGCCGAGGGCGAGGGTGAAGCCGAAGGGGCCGGTCACGCCGACACCTCGCTCCGCCCTGCGGCGGCGCGACGCGCCCCGGTGCTGAACCGGACGGTCCGTTCGCTGCGCTCGCTCACAGGTGCGCCACCCCGTCCGGCACCTCGTAGAAGGTGGGGTGGCGGTAGACCTTGTCGGCCGCCGGGTCGAAGAAGGCGTCCTTCTCGTCCGGGCTGGACGCGGTGATCGCGCCGGCGGGCACCACCCAGATGGAGACGCCCTCCTGGCGGCGGGTGTAGAGGTCCCGGGCGTTGCGCAGGGCCAGCTCGGCGTCGGGGGCGTGCAGGCTGCCGACGTGGGTGTGCGACAGCCCGCGCCGGGCCCGGACGAAGACCTCCCACAGCGGCGAGGGATCCTTCGCCCCGCGCTGTCCGGTCCGCTCGCTGTGCTCGCTCACGCGGCCACCTCCTCCTTCTTCTCCACCCGCTTGGCGGCGTACGCCGCGGCGGCCTCGCGCACCCAGGCGCCGTCGGCGTGGGCGCGGCGGCGGTGCTCCATCCGCTGCCGGTTGCACGGCCCGTCGCCCTTGATGACCCGCATCAGCTCGTCGTAGTCCGGCTGGGTGAAGTCGTACGACTGCCGGGACTCGTTCCAGCGCAGGCCCGGGTCGGGGATGGTCAGGCCGAGGATCTCGGCCTGCTGCACGCACATGTCCACGAAGCGCTGGCGCAGCTCGTCGTTGGAGAACCGCTTGATCTTCCAGGCCATGGACTGCGCCGAGTGGGTGGAGTCGGTGTCCGGCGGGCCGAACATCGCCAGCGACGGGTACCACCACCGGTCGACCGCGTCCTGCGCCATCGCCTTCTGCGCTGCGGTGCCGTGCGCCAGCGTGTGCAGGATCTCGTAGCCCTGCCGCTGGTGGAACGACTCCTCCTTGCAGACCCGGATCATCGCCCGCGCGTACGGCCCGTAGGAGCAGCGGCAGAGCGGCACCTGGTTGACGATGGCGGCGCCGTCCACCAGCCAGCCGATCGCGCCGACGTCGGCCCAGGTCAGGGTGGGGTAGTTGAAGATCGAGCTGTACTTCTGCCGGCCGCTGAGCAGCAGCTCGACCAGCTCGTCCCGGCTGATCCCGAGCGTCTCGGCGGCGGCGTAGAGGTAGAGGCCGTGGCCGGCCTCGTCCTGCACCTTCGCCAGCAGGATCGCCTTGCGCTTGAGGGAGGGGGCGCGGCTGATCCAGTTGCCCTCCGGCTGCATGCCGATGATCTCGGAGTGCGCGTGCTGGGCGATCTGCCGGATCAGCGTCTTCCGGTACGCCTCGGGCATCCAGTCACGCGGCTCGATCTTCTGGTCGGCGTCGATGACCTCGGCGAAGTACGCCGCGAGATCCTCGTCGGGGCCGGGGGCGCCGTTGCGCCGCCCCCGCTCGGCGGCCTCCCGCAGGGCCGCCTCCGCCGCCTCGACCTCGCCGAGCAGGCCACCGCCGGGTGCGTCCTCGGCGGAGAAGTCGTTGCCATACATGAGGTCAAGTGTTACAGCTTGCAACTCGCCGCACCAGAGGGGTGTAACAGGTTTCCGAAGCCGGCCCAGGGCGGCGCGACGACCGATGCCGGACGGCCAAACTATGACTTGGGTCACGAGGCGAAGATGAATCACCCCAATGGCCGCATAGCGGCCCGATATCCCGCCTTCATGGCAAGTTGCCAGGTGTCGGGTTCTGGCGCGCCACCGATCCGCACGTAGACTTCCCCCGGTCACACCGATCGGCTGCCGACGATCGCCCCCAGCAACACGGAGGCCGCCCCCGGCCTCGGCGAGCCGCCGATCCGTCCGGACAACAAGCCGGTCCCCCCGGCCCTGACATCTGGAGCTCACCCACTCATGCGATCCCGCGTGACCCTGGTGCTCGCCGTCGTGGCGGTCCTCCTCGGTGGCGGCCTGCTCGTGCCGGCCGCGTACGCCCGACTCGCCGGCGACGACGCCGCGAGCGGCGGAAGCGGCGGCGGGAGCGTCGCGGCGCCCGCGCCGACCCCGCCCCCGCCGCCGACCCTGGCCGCCGGACCGGTCTCGGTGAACTTCAAGGGCGAGTTCTTCTCGTGGGCCCTGATGGACCGGGAGACCGGCGAGATCTCCGGGTCGAAGAACATGGCCTCCACCAGCTCCACCGAGTCGATGATCAAGGCATGGTTCGCGGCGGACTACCTCCGCCAGCTCGGCGACAAGCCGCTGTCGGCCGAGCGGAGGAAGCAGATCGTGACCGCCATCCGGGACAGCAACGACGACGCGGCCAACGCCCTCTACGGCGCGGTGGGCCGCGCCGCCACGATCAGGCGGATGGTCAGCACCTGCCAGCTCACCGACACCGGGCCGGGCAACGTGCCGGGCTACGTGGGCTGGTGGAGCTTCACCCGGATGTCCCCGCGCGACGCCGTCCGGCTCGGCGACTGCATCGCCGACGGCACGGCCGCCGGCCCGAAGTGGACCAAGCTCCTGCTGGACGAGATGGCCAAGGTCCGGGGCAGCACGGCCGCCAAGGACCAGAAGGCCCGCTCGGGCGGCGGCCGCTGGGGCATCATCGACGGCCTGCCGGAGTCGATCCTCAGCCAGGGCCCGGTCAGCATGAAGAACGGCTGGACCCCGTTGAACTACGACGGCAACTGGCACGTGAACTGCCTCGCCGTCACCGAACGGTGGAGCCTGGCGGTGATGCTGCGCTACCCGCAGAAGAGCGGGCTGAACTACGGCGCGCAGACCTGCGCGTCGGTCGCCAGCCAGTTGGTGACCCCACAGCCCGGCGCCGCCCTCAGGGTGCCGCAGCAGCCGGTCGGGAAGCTCTGATGGCGCGGCAGGGCCGGGACGACCGGCGCGGCGACGCCTCCCCCGTCAGGCTGATCGCCGTCGCGGTGATCCTGATCGGCCTGGTGCTCGTGTCGCTGCGACTGCTGCCGGGCTCCCCGTTCGAGTCCACCGCCGCCGCCACCTGGGGCGAGCCGGCCGCGCCGGCCGACCGCGGCGCGAGCACGCCGGGCGACCGCAGTTCCCGGCCGCCGCCGTCGCCGAGCCCGGAGCCGGAGCCGCTGCCGTTCGAGGCGAGGGACCTCGACCTGGACATCGACGGCTGGTACTCCTGGAGCGTCCTCGACCGCCGGAGCGGCGAGATCATCGGCTCGGACAACATGGACGAGACCAGCACCACCGCCTCGCTGATCAAGGCGTGGATCGTCGCCGACTACCTGCGCCGGGCCGACGAGAAGGACCAGACGCCGAGCGACGCCAAGCTCGCCGACGCCACGAGGATCATCCGGGACAGCGACAACACCCGGGCCCAGCAGTTCTACAACGCCATCGGCGGGTCCGCCTCGATCAAACGACTGCTCGCCATGTGCGAGCTGACCGACAGCAAGGTCGCCCCGGACGGCGGGTGGAGCCGCACCGCGCTCTCCCCCCGGGACACCGCCCGGATGGGGGCCTGCATCGCCGACGGCCGGGCCGCCGGGCCGAAGTGGACCAAGTGGCTGATCAACGAGATGCGGCTGGTCCGCGGCGCGGGTGACTTCGGCATCCGCAAGGCGTTCCCGGCGGCGGAGCGCAAGACCATCGCCATCAAGAACGGCTGGATCGACCGGACCAGGGAGCAGGAGATGCACATCAACTGCCTGGCCATCGGCGACACCTGGACGATGGGCGTGATGGTCCGCTACCCGATCGGCAAGGGCTACGAGTACGGCATGAAGAACTGCCAGAAGATCACCGAGGCCCTCCTCCGCGACCCCGTCTGACGCTCGCCCCTCCCGGGTCAGCCCATGAAGAAGTCGGGGCCGGTGTCGGGCAGGGCCGGGGCGGCGCCGAGGGCGGCGGCGCGGCGCGCGAACTCGCGCAGGCCGGCCACCTGACGGTCGCCGAGCGAGAAGTCCAGCGCCCGGAAGTACGAAGCCAGGGTCTCCGCGTCGAACGGCTCCCAGCGCGCGCCCGCCTCGGCGACCTGGTCCAGCTCCGCGAGGCAGAGGTCCCGCGAGCGCAGGAACGCCTCGTGCACCTCCTTGACCAGGCCGGGGTGGGCGGCGGCGAAGTCCCGGCGTACCGCCCAGACGGCGAAGACCATCGGCAGGCCGGTCCACTCCCGCCACGCCTGCCCGAGGTCGGTGACCTCCAGCCCGCGCTTCGGCGCCTCGTAGAGCGCGCGCAGCGCCACGTCACCGATCAGCACCCCGGCGTCGGCCTCCAGCAGCATCTGGGTCAGGTCCGGCGGGCAGCGGAAGTACTCGGGATTCACCCCGTACCGCTCGCCGAGCAGGAGCTGGGCCAGGAGGACCCCGGTCCGCGAGGTCGAGCCCAGCGCCACCTTCCCGTGGCCGAGCTCGGCCAGCGGGCGGGTGGAGACGATGTTGACCGACAGCACCGGGCCGTCGCTGCCGACCGCCAGATCGGGCAGGAGCAGCAGTTCGTCGGCGTGGCGCAGGTACTCCACGTGCGAGATCGGGCCGATGTCCAGGTCGCCGGCGACCAGCGCGGCGCTCAGCCGGTCCGGCGAGTCCTTGTGCAGGTCGACGTCGATCAGGGCGCCGGAGCGCATCAGCCCCCAGTAGATCGGCAGGCAGTTCAGGAACTGGATGTGCCCGACCCGGGGGCGTGCGACGTGCTCAGCCATGTCCCGACCGTATCCCCGCGATCCGCCCGAGGGCTCAGCGGGCCGGCGCCGGAGTGGCCAATCCCGCATCCGCCCTCGCCGGGGCGTCCGACGCCGGCGCGGCACCCGCCGGCACCTCGTGCGTGTCCGTGGGCGGGCCGGCGACCGCCCGCGCGGGAGCCGCGCGGGCCGCGCGGCGGAGGGGCAGCGAGACGGCGGCCACCGCCAGCAGCCCGGCCAACCCGCACCCGGCGACCAGCGGCCGGGGCTCGACCGCCTCCAGCAGGAGGCCGCCGGCCAGGAAGCCGACCATCGCGGCGCCCTGGACCGCCGCGCCGAAGGAGGCGAAGGCGCGGCCCCGCGCCGCCTCCGGCACGCGGCGGGCCAGCAGCACGTTGTTGAAGACGTTGCTGCCGCCGTTGAACACGCCGCCGGTCAGCCAGATCGGCACCAGGAGCAGGGCCGTCGGTACGGCCGCCGAGGCCAGCACCATCAGGCAGCAGGCACCGAGCAGCGCCAGGCTGGCCCGGACCAGCGTGCCGTCGCGGTCGAGCCGCCGGACCACCCGCGCGAAGAGCCACGCGCCGGCCAGGACGCCGAGGGTCCAGGCGCCGGTCACCAGCCCGTACACCGTGGTCGAGCTGCCCAGCGTCTCCCGGATGAAGAACACCTCGATCACGTTGATCGCCCCGACGGCGCCGAACACCCCGGCGACGCTGGCCACCATCGCTACCAGCAGCGGGTCGTGCCGCAGCCGCCAGGCCGGCGGCGCGGCGGCGTCGCCGGCCACCGCCGGCCGCGCGGGCCCACGGCCCCCTCTGCGGGTACGGATCAACAGCCCGGCCGCCACCAGCGCGAGGTAGGTGCCGGCGGCCACGAGCAGCGGCAGTCGCGTGCCGAACCCGCCCACCAGCAGCCCGGCCAGCGCCGGGCCGGCGAGCATGCCCAGCGTGCCCGCCGACTGGTTGAGCGCGCTGGCGCGGGGCAGGTCCTCGGCGCGCACCATCGCCGGCACCAGCGCGGAGAGCACGGGCTGGGTGAGGGCGAGGCCGGTGGCGAGCAGCCCCACCAGCACGATCACCAGGCCCGGGTGCCCGGCATGGGCGAGCGCGAGGCAGACGCCGGTCTGGGCGAGCCCCGCGGCCACCAGCAGGACGCGGCTGTCCACCCGGTCCGCGAGCCGGCCGGTCAGCGGCGCGAGTGCCACCAGCGGCAGGGTGGCGGCCAGCAACAGGCCCGAGACGGCGAACCCGCCGGCCCCGGCCGACTGCAGCGCCAGCGTGAGTGTGCTGGCGGCGAGGAAGTCGCCGCAGGTGGAGACGCCCCGGGCGGCGGTCGCGAGCCAGACGTCCGGCCAGCGCGACGGACCAGGCGTGAAGGACATACTTCGAAAATAATCCTTCACACCTGCCGGGACAACCCCCTTCAGTCCACCGGCAACGCCTTGTAGTGGACCGAGACGGTGCGCGCCGAGGGCGGCGGGTCCACCCGCGACCGCTTGCGGTACGGCTCGAACAGGCGGTCCACCGCCTCGTTGAGCTCGCGCAACTCGGCCGCCGTGAGCAGCAGTTGCGAGTCGGCGAGCCGGCTCGCCGCGTACCACTCGGCCGGCTCTTCGGGCGCGCGCCGCAACCAGTCCCGGCTGCGCTCCAGGTCGCGGGCCAGCCACGCCTCCACCAGCGCGCGCTCGGCCGCCCTGGCCTCCGGCGCCGCGGCGCGCCCGGCCTCGACGGTCCAACTCGGGCTGACCGTCCGCCAGACGCGTTCCCGCGCGTCACCGCGGGTCGGCGCCGGCTCCACCAGGCCGGCCTTCGCCAGTTCCCGGAGGTGGTAGCTGGTGGCGCTCGGGGAGAGACCGACGATCTCCGCGCACTCGGTGGCGGTCGCGCCGGCCTCGATCGAGCTGAGGTGTTCCGTGATCGCGAGTCGGGCCGGGTGGGCCAGCGCACGCATCACCTGCGGATCGCTGATGGTCACCCGGGGTCGCTCGGCACGCGGCTCCGTCATCCCCCCATGATCCCGGCCGCCGGTCGTCGACGGCCACCGGCCACCGGCAGCCGGTGCGACGGAGTTTGTCGGCGACGCCGGGGGCGGATCTCCCGGGGCCCGGGGCGGTCCCCGGGTGGGCGGGTAATTCGGTGGAGCGGGAGCCCGTGGGCGCGTAGGCTGACAGGCCGCTTGACGGCCAGGGTGACGTGAGCACCGCATCGGACGTCCCGCGCCGGGGGCCGGCCATCCGCCCGCCGGACACGCGAGCGATCAGCAGATGACCTCGATGGGGATTCAGCGTGACCGCAGTCGACCTCGACCTCGACACCGACCTCGCCGCCGAACGCGAGCACCTCGCCACCTCCCGGGCCGCCCTGAGCCGGATGCGGGAACGCGCCGAGGCCCTCTTCGCCACCGGCGACCAGGTGGCCGGCGACGCGTACGCCGCCGAGACGCTCGGGCGCACCCTGGCCCGCCGGGTCGCCGAACTCGCCGACGACCCGACCACGCCGCTCTTCTTCGGCCGCCTCGACTTCGGTCCGCCCGCCGACGGCCCGCCCGCCGACGGCGCGTCCACCGACGACCCGCCCAACGACCACGAGGCGGGCGCCGGGCACCCGGACCACGCCGGCCGTCGCTACCACGTCGGGCGGCGGCACGTCACCGACGAGCGGGGCGAGCCGCTGGTGCTGGACTGGCGGGCCCCCGTCTCCCGGTCGTTCTACCGGGCCAGCGCGAGTGACCCGCAGGGCGTGGCGGTGCGGCGCCGCTTCGGGTTCAGCAACGGGACGCTGACCAGCTTCGAGGACGAGCACCTCGACCGGGGCGAGGAACTCGGCACGGCCAGCCGGATCCTGACCGCCGAGATCGAGCGGCCGCGCGTCGGGCCGATGCGCGACATCGTCGCCACGATCCAGCCCGAGCAGGACGAGTTGGTCCGGGCCGACCTGGCCGACTCCATCTGCGTGCAGGGCGCGCCGGGCACCGGCAAGACGGCGGTCGGCCTGCACCGGGCCGCGTACCTGCTCTACCTGCACCGGGAGCGGCTGCGCCGGGCGGGTGTGCTGATCGTCGGGCCGAACCGGGCCTTCCTGTCGTACATCGCGGCGGTGCTGCCGGCCCTCGGCGAGGTCGAGGTCGAGCAGGCCACGGTGGAGGACCTCGTCGGCCGGGTGCCGGCGCGGGCGGTCGACGACCCGGCGGTCGCGGCCGTCAAGCACGACGCCCGGATGGCCGAGGTGCTGCGCCGGGCCGTCGACGCGCACATCGGCGAGCCCATCGAGCCGATCATGGTCTCGGACGGCTCGTACCGCTGGCGGATCGGGCTGGACCCGCTGCACCGGGTGGTCGAGGAGACCCGCCGGGAACGGCTGCCGTACGCCACCGGGCGGGAGCGCGTCCGGGCCCGGGTGGTGGCCCTGCTCCAGCGGCAGGCCGAGGCGCGGCGCGCCGAGTCGCCGAGCGACGCCTGGCTGCGCCGGATGGGCAGGTGCGCCCCGGTCACCGCCTTCCTCGACGCGGTCTGGCCGGCGCTCACCCCGGAGGGGCTGGTGCACCGGCTGCTCACCGACGCCGACCTGCTGGCCACCACCGCCGAGGGGCTGCTGACCGCCGACGAGCAGGCGCTGCTGGGCGGGACGGCCGCCCCGGACGGGACCCCCGGTGCGGCGGCAGCCGGTGCGGCGGACGCCCCGCGCCCGGCGCGCCGCCCCGCCACGACCGGGACGAAGCTCGGGCGCACCCCGAAGGCCACGAAGTGGACGGCCGCCGACGCGGTGCTGATCGACGAGGCGGCCGGGTTGATCGAGCGGCCGGCCGGCTTCGGTCACGTCGTGGTCGACGAGGCACAGGATCTCTCCCCGATGCAGTGCCGGGTGATCGCCCGACGCAGCGAGCACGGGTCGATCACCCTCCTCGGCGACCTGGCCCAGGGCACCGCCCCGTGGGCCGCCGCCGACTGGCGGGAGTCCCTGCGCCACCTGGGCAAACCGGACGCCGTCGTGGTGCCGCTGACGGTCGGTTTCCGGGTGCCCGCCGCCGTGGTCGCGTTCGCCAACCGGCTGCTGCCGGCGCTCGCCGTCGACGTGCCGCCGGCGGAGTCGCTGCGGCGCGACGGCACGCTGGACGTGCGTACCGTCGGCGACCTGACCGCCGCGACGGTGGCCGAGGTGCGCGCGGCGCTGGCGTTCGACGGCTCGGTGGCGGTGATCGCCGCCGACGACGCGGTCGGCGGGCTGCGGGCGGCGCTGGACGCCGCCGGGATCGAGACCGCGACCGTCGACGAGCCGGCCGCCGCGGCGCGCGTGACGGTGGTGCCCGCGACCCTGGTCAAGGGCCTTGAGTACGACCACGTCATCGTCGTCGAGCCGGCGGCGATCGTGGCGGCCGAGCCACGCGGCCTGCACCGGTTGTACGTGGTGCTCACCCGGGCCGTCTCCCGCCTCGCGGTGCTGCACGCCGCGCCGCTGCCCGAGCCGCTCGGCCCGGCACCGTCCTGACGATCACGGCAGCGCGGAGCCGGCCACCACTGCCGCCTACATCCGCTCCGGGTCGACCTCGATCGACACGGTGACGACGTCGCCGTGATCCTTGCCCGAGCGGATGCGTGCCGGCACGGCCAACAGCCAGCCGGCCGCCCTGTCCCGCCAGACACTGGTCGCCCAGGCATGCCCGTCGACCGTGGCGATCACCGGCGCTCGACCGAACGCCCCGGCGGTGTCGGGCGCGTGCTCGGGCGGCACGGGCGCGAACACCCACCCGCCTGCCGACCAGCGAACCAGCGTCGCGTCGAACGTCGGCTGCGGCGGGGTGCCTGCATGGGCCATCGTCGCTCCCTTCGGCGGGTGTCGGCGGGCGGGAGGGGTGACCCGCGCCGCCACCATGTTCCGGCAGGGCTGCGACAGTCCGGACACGTCTTCGAGCGGGCGGTAGCACGGACGTCCCACCGTGGCGTGGCCATACTGGGTGGTCCGGGTGGTGCTGCCGGCGGGCCGGGCGGGTGGGCGGGCCGGTGCGACGAGGGTCGACGGTTCAGCTGACGTTTCGTCCGATCCGCCCCGAGGTGGCGCGGGTCGGTGCCACGATGCCGGCAGGGGCAGGCCGTCGTGGCCGCCCCCCGCCGAGAGGGGTCGACGTGAGCACCGTCCCGCCGGGCACACCCTGCTGGGCCGACCTCGCCACCCCCGGTCTCGCCGACGCGCGGCGGTTCTACCCGGAGCTGTTCGGATGGACGGGCCGGATCGACCCGGAGCCCGAGGCGGGCGGCTACACGGTCTTCCTGCTCGGCGGACGGGCGGTGGCGGGCGCGGGACCGCCGGCCATCCCCGACCAGGTGCCGATCTGGTCGACGTACCTGGCGACCGACGACGCGGACCTCGTGGCCGGCCGGGTCGAGCGGGCCGGCGGGCAGGTCGTGGTGCCGCCGTTCGAGGTCTTCGACCGGGGACGGATGGCGGTCTTCGCCGATCCGGCCGGGGCGGCCTTCAGCGTCTGGCAGCCGATGGCGATGCCCGGGGCCGAGGTCTTCGACACGCCGGGCGCGCTGACCTGGACCGAGCTGGTCACCCCCGACCCGGAGGGGGCGAAGGTCTTCTACGAGCTGGTGTTCGGCTGGCACCCGGACGACCAGCAGGTGGGCCCGGTCACCTACACGGGCTGGCGGCTCGGCACCCGGATCGTGGCCGGCATGGTGCCGCCGCTGGGCGACGGGTTCCCGGCGGACACGCCCGCGTACTGGTCGGTGTGGTTCGCGGTTGCCGACGCCGACGCGGCCGCCGCCCGCGCCGCCGAGCTGGGCGGCACCATCCTGGTTCCGCCCCAGCCGACCCCGATGGGCCGCTACGCCGCCCTCCGCGACCCCCACGGCGCCCTCTTCAACGTCCTCACCCGCCCCTAACCCACCCAGCACCCAGCACCCAGCGCCCAGCGCCCAGCGCCCAGCGCCCAGCGATCTTGCACTTCCTGTCCTCGCCTTGCCCCGCTTCGCCCCGTTCGTCTGGGCACAAAGTACAAGATCGCGGAGGACTGCCGAGGGGGCGAGGGGGCGAGGGGGCGAGGGGGCGAGGGGGCGAGGGGGCGAGGGGGCGAGGGGGCGAGGGGGCGAGGGGGCGAGGGGGGCAGGGGTCAGGGGCGGGGGCGGACGGGGACCACCAGGGGGCCGTGGTCGCCGTCGATCACGCGGACGGTGGCGCGGTACCAGGTGGCGAGGAGTTGCTCGGTCAGCACCTCGCGCGGGGTGCCGGCGGCGACGACCCTGCCGTCGGCGAGCAGCACCATGCGGTCGGCGTACTCGCCGGCGATGGAGAGGTCGTGCATGGTGGCGAGCACGGTCAGGCCGTGCTCGCGGCGGAGCCGGTCGACCAGCTCCAGCACCTCCTGCTGGTGGCCGATGTCCAGGGCGCTGGTCGGCTCGTCCAGCAGCAGCAGGGTCGCGCCCTGGGCCAGCGCCCGGGCCAGGAAGGCCCGCTGCCGCTCGCCGCCGGAGAGGGTCGCCAGCTCGCGGTCCCGGAAGCCGGCCAGGTCCAGCCCGTCGAGCACGTCGTACGCGGCGGCCAGGTCGGCGGCGGACTCCCGGCCCAGCGGCGGGATGTAGGGCGTGCGGCCCAGCAGCACGTAGTCGAGCACCGACATGCCGGCCGGCACGACCGGGGACTGGGCCACGGTCGCCACCACCCGGGCCCGGTCGCGGCGGCGCAGCGCCTCGCTCGGCGTACCGAAGAGGGAGATTGCGCCCGGCGCGGGCAGCAGGCCGCCGACGGCGCGCAGCAGGGTCGACTTCCCGGCGCCGTTCGGACCGATCACGGTGACCCACTCGCCCGGGGCGACGGTCAGGTCGACGCCGCCCAGGATCGGCGTGCCGTCCAGGCGGACGTGCAGGTCGCGCACCTCGACGGCGGGGACGGCCGCCCGGTCGTCGCCGGCCGCCGGCCGCGAAGCCGGCGCGGGTCCCGCGTCGGCCGCGGGGCGCGGCGCCGGCGCACGTCGCGGGCTCATCCGAGCACCCGCCGCGAGGTGCGCAGGACCAGGACGAAGAACGGGCCGCCGAGCAGGGCGGTGACCACCCCGATCGGCACCTCCGCCGGGGCGGCGGCGGTCCGCGCGACCACGTCGGTCAGGGCCAGGAACGCGCCGCCGAAGAGCAGCGAGAGCGGCAGGATCACGCGGTAGCTCGACCCGGCGAGCAGCCGTACGGTGTGCGGCACGATGATCCCGACGAAGCCGATCAGGCCGGAGGCCGAGACCGCGGCGGCGGTGCCGAGCGAGGCGGCGACGATCAGCAGGTAGCGGGACCGCTGCGGGTGCAGGCCGAGGCCGGTCGCCTCGTCGTCGCCCACGGAGAGCACGTCGAGTTCGCGCCGGTGCAGCAGCACCACCAGGGCCGTGACCAGGAAGTACGGCAGCAGCAGCCGGACGTCGTGCCAGCCGGCGGTGGCGAGCCGGCCGAGCAGCCAGGAGTAGACGTGCTGGATGCTGTCGGAGTTGCGTTGCAGCAGGTAGGTCTGCCCGGCGGAGAGGAACGCGGAGACGGCCACCCCCGCCAGGATCAGCGTGGCCGTGGAGCGGCCGCGCCCGCCGGAGGCGCCGAGCAGGTACGTCATCGCCACCGCCCCGAGCGAGCCGACGAACGCGGCCAGCGGGATGGTGAGGGGCAGACCGGTCAGCGCGCCGGCCGTCCCGGCGCCGAGGGTGATCACGGCGGTGACCGCGAGCCCGGCCCCGGCGGCCACGCCGAGCAGGTACGGGTCGGCCAGCGGGTTGCGGAACACGCCCTGGTAGCAGCCGCCGGCCAGGGCGAGCAGCCCGCCGACGAGCAGGCCGAGCACCACCCGGGGCAGTCGCAGCTCGGTGACGATGGCGATCTCGCGCTCGGTCAGCCCGCTGTCGATGCGTACCCCGGGGATGAGGTTGAGCAGTTCGGCCGCGACGCTGCCCGGCGGCAGGCTGACCGGGCCGAGCGACACCCCGGCGACCAGGGCGACCAGCACGGCGGCGACGCCGGCGACGAGCCAGCGCGGCCGCAGCCCGGCGGGCCGGGACGCGGGCTGCGTCCCGGCCGATCGGGTGGCTGATGCCCTGGCGAGCGCCCTGGTCATCGACGGGTGCGGGTCACGCCGGCACCTTGGCGGTCGCGTCGACGATCGCGCGGAGCAGGTCGACCACGCGGGGGCCCCAGCGGGAGGCGACGTCGTCGTCGAGGGCGACGATCTGGTTGTTCTTCACCGCGGTGACGCCCGACCAGCCGGCGCGCGCCTTGACCGTGTCCGCGCTCTGCTGGCAGCACTTGGTGTCGGCGAGGAAGATGAAGTCCGGGTCCGCCTTGACGATCACTTCCTGCGACAGCTGCGGGTAGCCGCCGTTCTTGCCGTCGGCGTCGGACGGGTCGGCGATGTTCTCCAGGCCGGCCATCGCGTAGAGCGAGCCGATGAAGGTCTTGCTGGTCGCGGTGTACAGCTCCGGGCCCAGCTCGTGGTAGTAGGTCAGCTTCTCGGCGCGCTGCGGCAGGCCGGCGACCAGCTTGGCGATGTCGTCCTTCATCCGCTTGGTCACGTCGGCCGCCTCGGTGGCGTGGCCGGTGAGCGCGCCCAGCTCCGTGATCTGCCGGTACGAGTCGTCCAGGGTGGTCGCCGCCGGGGTGAGGTAGACCGGGATCTTCAGCGTGGTCAGCTGCTCGACGATCTTGTTGCGGTCGTCCGAGATCACCACGAGGTCGGGGCTCTTGCCGGCGATCGCCTCGGCGTTCGGGGAGAAGCCGGAGAGGTCCGTCTTCGGCGCGTCCGCCGGGTAGTTCGAGTTGTCGTCGACGGCGGTGACCTGCTTGCCGGCGCCGATGGCGAAGAGCATCTCGGTGGCCGACGCGGAGAGCGACACGATCTTCTCGGGCCGCTTGTCGAGCGTGAGCTTGCCGACGGTGACCGGGAAGGCGGCCGCCGCCGAGCTGCCGCCGCCGGTGGCGGGCGTGTCGGAGGTCTTCTCGGCGCAGGCGCCGAGCGCGAGCGCGGCGACCGCGAGGGTCGCGGCGAAGAGCCGGGGGGTACGTCTGGACATCTGTCCTCCTGTCGGTCGAGGAGCGTGGTGCTTCGCCGACAGGGACCCGGTGCGCCCGTCCGCGAGGCGCCCTTCCTCGAGAGCGCGAGTCGCGACCACTGACGCAGGCGACCTGGCTCGTCCCCGCCGCGCCCGGCCTCGGCCGGGAGTGGTGGGGCATCACAGTTGCGGGACAGCGCCGGGTTCGCACCGGCTTCGCTGCTAGTGGTCGGTAGAACGGTAGCGCACGCCCCGGACGTGCCTCGACGATCCAGGTCGCATCGGCGCATGTTGATCGACAACAGCGGCGATATGCCCTGGATCGACGGTGCGTGGGGGGTGGGTGGGGCCCCGGCGGGGGCGGGACGGGGCCCCACCCGGGTCAGGAGCTGGTGATGGTGACGTTGTCCACAGCCGCCTCGACCAGGCTGGCGCCCGAGGCGTCCGCCGCCTCGACGAGGATCCGCACCGACTGGCCGGCGTACGGGGTGAGGTCGGCGTTCGCCACCGCCCAGGCGCCGTTGCGGTTGGTGGCCGCGCCGGACTGGGTGAACAGGGCCGTGGTGCCGCCGTTGTGCACCACGCTGATCCGGAGGTAGTCGGCCGACGAGGCGTTCGACCCGTGCGCCAGGTACCAGGCCAGCGAGAGCGTCAGCGTGCCCGAGGCCGGCAGGGTCACCGCCGGCGACCGGGCGCTGGTCACCCCGCCGTCGACGTCGTAGTCACCCGCCGCGGTGCCGGCCAGCCGACCGGTGACCAGGTCGTTGGTGCCGCCGTACGGGGTGAGCTGCTTGGCGCCGCTGGAGGTGGTCGCCTGGGCGGCGCCCCGCTCCCACGCCCCGAGGGTCGCGGTGTCGGTACCGTTCGGGTTGGTGGTCCAGCCGGTGGCCGTCTCGAAGGTGTCCGACCAGACCGTGGTGCCACCGCCACCGCCGCCGCAGTACTGCGCCTCCTTGCCGATCACCCGGTACGGGCAGTCGGCGTACTCGCTGAGCAGCAGGACCGCCTCCCGGTTGCGCGAGGTCTGGGCGGGGATCACCTCGTCGGGCGGGTAGAAGCCGCCGCCGCCGGCCGATCCCGGGTACATCTCGAAGGTGTACGCCCAGATGCCGTGCTGTCCCCACATCCAGTCGATGCTGTCCCCGTCGGTGATGTAGAGATCACTGGACTGCTGCGGGGTGTAGCCGTTGGTGTTCGCCATCTGCTGCCCGAGGGTGGCGAAGGTGTTGTACTGGTCGGTGCTCATGCCGGGGGCGGTGTTGTTGTAGGTGTAGCCGAACGGCCAGAGCACCAGCTCCGAGTACGTGTGGAAGTCGATGTTGGCCTTGATCTGCTGCGTGCCGCCGACCACCCGGCTGTTGACGAAGTTGCGCAGCGCCGCCGTCTCCGGCGCCGAGAACGCCGACGGCCCCCGGTAGGTGTCCGACGAGGTCGAGCCGGACGAGCCGCCGCAGCAGCCCCACTGGTAGGACCAGTTGCGGTTCAGGTCGGTGCCGACGTACGACGAGCCGCTGTTCGGCTGCCGGTTCTTGCGCCAGGAGCGGTAGGAGCCGGTGGCGATGTCGTACTCGCTGCCGTCGGGGTTGACCGTCGGCACGATCCAGATCTCCCGGCTGTTCACGACGTTCGTGATCCGGGAGTCGGCGCCGTAGCTGTCGGTGAAGAGATTGAGCAGGTAGACCGCCATCTCGACGGTCAGGTGCTCGCGCGCGTGCTGCTGGGAGTTGAACAGGATCTCCGGCTCGGCCTCGTCGGTGCCGACGTTGTCGGAGATCTTCACGGCCATCAGGTCGCGGCCCTCGTACGAGGAACCGATGCTGATCTTCCGGGCGATCGACGGGTGGTCCGCGACCACCTTGTTCACCGCGGCGGTCAGTTCCGCGTAGTCGTGGTAGTTGGAGTCGGCCGGCGGGAAGGCGGCGGTGCCGACGTCCCCCTCGGCGTGGCTGTGGCCGTGGTCGTCGGTCGACGGCCCGGCGACCGCCTCCAGCCGGAAGCCGAGCCGGGTGATCGCCGCCGCCTCGGCGGGGGTGGCCGAGACGTTCAGCACGCCGTGCTCGACGTAGTCGATGGCGGCGCCGGTGCCGGCGACGGCGGTGCGGTCGGCCACCGTACGCGGGCCGAGCACCCGGTAGGACGTGGCCGCGGCGTCGGCGGCGTGGTCCGGTGCCGGCCGGGCGGTGGCCGGCGCGGCGGCGACGGTGAGCAGTCCGAAGCCGGCGGCGACGGCGAGCGCCAGGCGACGGCGGAGGGCGGGCTTGCGGAAGGCCATGGACAACCTCCTCGGGGGGCGGGAGGAGATCCCGCTCGGTGGAGGACACTCCACCACCGCTCACATGGTCATATCAACATTCATCGCTATCTTGTTGCATGCCATCCTGATCCTCACGTCGGCAAGGATTTTCCAACTGTCGACCTCTGGCGAAAGTTCCTTCCGAGCGGGACACTGACCCGCAACGATCCGTCCGTCCCTGCGGAGGACCCATGGCCAGACCCCGCCTGCGCGCGGCCGCCCTCGCGGCCGCCACCGCGCTCACCCTTCTCGGCACCGCCGCGCCCGCCGGCGCCGTGGCCGGCACCGCCACCGTCGTCCACGACGAACAGATCACCTACCACGACTGGGCCGGCGCCGCCGACTGGTCCGCGGGCACCGCCGCGGGCACGGTGGCCACCCCGACCGGCCTGACGCTGGCCACGCCGGTCGGCACCACCAGCTACAAGGACCCGCACACCAACATCAAGCGGAACTGGGCGTACGGGACGTGGACGTCCCCGGTGACCGACGTCGGCTTCGACGCCACCGAACTCATCGCCTCGTGGAACGCGGACACCCCTGCGGGCACCTGGATCCAGGTCGAGCTCCAGGGGACCTACACCACCGGCGACCGCACCCCCTGGTACGTGCTGAGCCGCTGGGCGTCCGGCGACGCCGACATCAAGCGGACCAGCGTCGACAAGCAGGGCGACAAGTGGTCCAGCGTCTGGACCGACACGTTCTCGATCAACGACGCCGCCGCCGGTGTGCTGCTCCGGGCGTACCAGCTCCGGCTGACCCTCCACCGCGACCCGACCACCACCGTCTCGCCGGTGGTCCGGATGCTCGGCGCGATGAGCTCGAACGTGCCCGACCGGTTCACCGTCGAGCCCAGCGCCGGCGGGATCGCCTGGGGCAGGGAACTCGCCGTCCCGCGCTACTCGCAGAACATCCACGCCGGCCACTACCCCGAGTACGACGGCGGCGGCCAGGCATGGTGCTCCCCCACCTCCACCACGATGGTCATCGAGTACTGGGGCCGGAAGGCGTCGCCCGAGGACACGGCCTGGGTCGACCCGACCTACCCGGACCCGACGGTCAACCACGCCGCCCGGATGGTCTACGACTACCAGTACGACGGCGCCGGCAACTGGCCCTTCAACACCGCGTACGCCGCCAGCTTCCCGGGCCTGGAGGCACGGGTCACCCGGCTGCACTCGCTGGACGAGGTGGAGCGCTTCATCGCCGCCGGCATCCCCGTCGTCACCAGCCAGTCCTTCCTCGCCAGCGAGCTGGACGGGTCGAACTACGGCACCGCCGGGCACCTGTTCGTGGTGGTCGGCTTCACCGCCGACGGTGACGTGATCGTCAACGACCCGGCCTCGTCCAGCAACGACGTCGTGCGCAACGTCTACCCGCGCGAGCAGTTCGAGCAGATCTGGCTGCGCACCAAGCGGATCACCGCCAGCGGCGGAACGGGCAGCGGCCCCGGCGGCGTCGTCTACCTGATCAAGCCCACCGACGTCCCGTGGCCCCAGGTCCCCGGCTCCACCAACTGGTGACCTGACCGCCCGACGTCACGGTTGAGGGGCGCCCGTCCCGGCGGGACGCGCGCCCCTCGCCACGTCCGGACCCCGTCGCCTCCGGACGCCGGTCGCGTCCGGACCCGCCCGTCACTTCCCGGCGGCCGGACCCTCCGGGTCCTGGTCGTCGCCGGCCAGCGCGGAGCGCAGGCGCTCCTTCTCGGCGCGGCGGCGCTCGGCGGCCTCGGCCATCTCCGTGGCCATCTCGTCCCGCCAGCCCTTGAGCAGGAAGAACGACGCGGCGGCCGAGAAGGCCAGCGCCAGCATCAGCTTGACGAAGAGGTTGATGTCGACCAGCCAGAGGGCCGCCAGCACGGCGACGAACAGCCCGATCCGGCCCAGCGTGTACTTGACCGCCGCGCTCACGTTCCGCACTCCGTTTCTCCGCCGCCGGGGTGACCCGGGGGCAGGTTCAGCCCGTCCGGCGGGCCAGCCAGTGGACGCCGTGGAACCAGACCACCGCATACGCGAGGGTGAGGGCCGCCGCGCCCAGCCCGCCGGAGACCAGCGGCGGAAGCCCGGCGGCCAAACCGGCCACCGCCAGCCCCGCGACCAGCCCCACCGCGACGGCGGCGAGCGCCGCCACCACCCGGGCCGCCCCGAACTCCCAGGCCCGGAAGTCGTCCCAGAACAGCCAGGCGGGCAGGATCACCGCCAGCCAGCCGTTGGCCCGGCCGAAGTCGCCGCTGCCGACCAGCGCGAACGCCCAGTCGAACAGCAGCACCGCCAACACGCCGATGACCAGGCCGGCCAGGCTCACCCCGAGCAGGTCGCCCAGGGTGAGGATGCGTCCCTCGGCGTCGCGCCGGGGAAACCCGCTCCGCTGCTCGGTCATGGCCTACGAGATTACGTGCCGGCTCAGGCCCAGACCTGCTGCGGCTCGGCGCGGCGCTCCGCCAGGGACGGGGCGGCGTCGTACTCGCGGACCACCTCGTAGCGCGTGTTCCGCTCGACGGGGCGGAAGCCGGCGTCCCAGATCAGGTGCAGCAGGTCGTCCCGGTGCATCGTGTTCGGGGTGCCGTACGAGTCGGCGTCGTGGGTGATCTTGTATTCGACGACCGAGCCGTCCAGGTCGTCCACGCCGAAGTTGAGCGAGAGCTGGGCCACCGAGAGCCCGTGCATCACCCAAAAGCACTTCACGTGCGGGACGTTGTCGAAGAGCAGCCGGGACACCGCGAAGGTCTTGAGCGACTCGGCCGGCGAGGCCATCGTCGTCCGCGCCTGGATCCGGTTGCGGATCTTGCCGTCCGCCGAGTCGACGAAGTCGTGCTGGTAGCGCAGCGGGATGAAGACCACGAAGCCGCCGGTCTCGTCCTGCAGCTCGCGCAGCCGCAGCACGTGGTCGACCCGGTGCCGGGGCTCCTCGATGTGGCCGTAGAGCATCGTCGACGGCGTCTTCATGCCCTTCGAGTGCGCCAGCCGGTGGATCCGCGACCAGTCCTCCCAGTGGCAGGCGTGGTCGACGATGTGCTGGCGGACCTCCCAGTCGAAGATCTCCGCGCCGCCGCCGGTCAGCGACTCCAGGCCGGCGTCCATCAGCTCGTCGAGGATCTCGTCGGCGGTCAGGCCGCTGATCTTCTCGAACCACTGCACCTCGGTCGCGGTGAACGCCTTGAGCTTGACGTTCGGCAGCGCCGCCTTCAGCTCGCGGAGCACCTTGGGGTAGTAGCGCCACGGCAGGGTCGGGTGCAGGCCGTTGACGATGTGCAGCTCCGTGAGCTGCTCGTCCTCCATCTCCTTGGCCTTGCGGACCGCCTCGTCGATGCGCATCGTGTAGGCGTCCTTCTCGCCCGGCTTGCGCTGGAACGAGCAGTACGCGCACGAGGCGGAGCAGACGTTGGTCAGGTTGAGGTGCCGGTTGACGTTGAACATCACCCGGTCGCCGTTGAGCTCCGTGCGCCTGTGATGGGCCAGTCGCCCCAGCCACGCCAGGTCGTCGCTGTCGTAGAGGGCGATGCCGTCCTCGCGGGTCAGCCGCTCGCCGGCGTACACCTTCGCTTCGAGCTCACGCTTGAGTCCGGCGTCCATCGAAAGCCACGTCCCTTCCACCTGCGGTAGGAATCGAGCCTACGTCGGCCCGCCGACGCCCCCGCAGCACGGTCGGCCCGCGTGCCCGCGCTCACCGAACTCTCAGCCTCCCGTTACCTGTCGACGCATCGACATCGCTGCCTGGGTGAGGTAAGACAGGGTGGGACGTTCCACACACACTGGTAGCGTCCTCACCGCCGCGCCCACCCGGCGCGGCGACACCACGCCGGACGGGGAGCGGAATGGGCGACAGCGGGCGCGGGCGACGGCAGCGACGGCGGAGCCCGGTGATCTCGCCGGTGCTGCGCCCGGCGCTCTGGTCCGCCCTGCTCGGGGCGGTCGCCGCCACGGTCCTCGCCAATCCGGTGCAGGCGGACCCGGCGCTGCCCACCGGCGTCCCCGACACCGGGGCCCGCCCGGTCGTCGCCGGATCGCTCCAGCTCCCCGGCGGCGCGCCGGTCGCCGGAGTGCCGGGCCTCGTGGGGACGCCGGCCGGCAACCTGATCAACGGCCCGCTCGCCACCCAGATCTACGCCGCCGAGGCCCAGGTCGGGCAGCTCCGCGACCAACTGCTCGTGCTGCTGCAGAAGCGCACCGAGGCCGAGACCCAGCGCGCCACCGCCGAACGCGACCTCGGTCTCGCCCGCGACGCGCTGGCCCGCGCCCAGCAGGGCGCGGACGCCGCCGCCGCGGGCGCGTTCAAGGCCGCCGCCGCCCTCCCGCCCGGCGAGTTCGCCGACGACCTGCACGAGCTGAGCCGGCTCTCGCGGATCATCCGTGGCGAGAAGGCGGAGGGCGGCACCACCGCCGCCGAGGGCGAGCTGTCCCGCGCCCGCACCGGCGAGCAGGCGGCCAGCCAGGCGATGGTGTCGGCGGAGTCGCGGCTCAAGGGCGCCCAGACGGAGTACGCCACCGGCGAGAAGGCCCTGCGCGACGCCGAGGCCAAGCTCGCCAAGCTGCGCCGCGACA
Source organism: Micromonospora sp. NPDC047670 (assembly GCF_043204915.1). NCBI lineage: Bacteria > Bacillati > Actinomycetota > Actinomycetes > Micromonosporales > Micromonosporaceae > Micromonospora > Micromonospora sp. NPDC047670. The sequence continues at coordinate 185,557 of NZ_JBIDDA010000001.1, read as the reverse complement.
ACGCCGCGCAACTGATCGAACTCGAGCGCCAGCAGGAGGCCGCCGAGCAGCGCCTCGGCGCGGGCTACCTCGGCAACGAGACCGCCAACGGGCTGGCCGCCCACCCGACGGCCCTGGCCGCCCTGGCGTACGCCAAGGCGCAGCTCGGCGACCCCTACCTGTGGGCCGCCGAGGGGCCGGACCGGTTCGACTGCTCCGGCCTGATCTACGCCGCCTACCGGTCGGCGGGCTACTACGGGCTGCCCCGGGTCTCCCGGGACCAGTACTACGCCACCCGGTCCCGCACCGTGTCCCGCACCGCGCTGCTCCCCGGTGACCTGCTCTTCTTCGCCTCCGGCACGAGCTGGACGACGATCCACCACATGGGGATGTACGTCGGCGGGGGCAAGATGATCCACGCGCCCACCACGGGTGACGTCGTCAAGATCTCCACGGTGCGCTGGTCCCGGCTCTACGCCGCGACCCGCGTGATCGGGGCGGTGCCCGCGCCGACCACCACCCCGTCGCCCAAGCCGACGCCGAGCAAGCCGGCCACGCCGAAGCCGACGGGCAGCGCGAAGCCGACCCAGTCGGCCACGCCGTCGCCGACCCCGTCCGCCACCACGTCGCCGTCGCCGACACCCACCGCGCCGCCCTCGCCCACGACGTCACCGACCCCCACGACGTCGCCCTCGCCCACGGCCTCCCCGACGACCGGGGCCAGCGCCTCGACCGCGCCGTCGGCGAGCCGCTCCGCCTCGGCCGCGCCGAGCGCCACGTCCGGCAGTGTGGCGCCGACCACGGCGGCGGACAGCGGCGACCCGGAGGGCGGCGCCTCGGCCACCGCCTCGGCGAGCACCGGTAGCTGACCGGGGGGGCGTCGCCCCGCCGGGCGCGCCGACGCCGGTTCGTACCGACCACGGGCCCCATACGCACTCCGGCTGTGCCGCACGGCCGGAATGTGGCACGGTGACAGTCAGACACGTCCGGTCCGACGTCGCGGATCCGGGCGCGAGCGTGGCGCGGAGGGCGAGCATGGCCGAGCAAGAGGTTCCGGCGGAGCCGGTCGACCACGGATCCACGCCCGACCGGAGCCGCGCCGGGGCCGCGCAGCCTTCGGCGCCCGGCGGGTCCATCGCGACCGCGACCGACGGCGGGCCCGCGTCGGGCACCGGCCCCTCGGGGCCGTCGGGGGAGCCCGTCGACGTACGCCGACAGCCGGCCCGCGGCCGGGTGAGCGTGGCCACCGTCGCCGCGCCCGGCGAGGGCGACGCGGCACCGCCGGCCCGGCCGGCCGCCGGCACCACCTACCGGGCCACGGGAACCACCGCCCCGGCCGGCGCGGTGGTTCCCGAGCAGCGCGCCACGGCCGCGGCGGCCCGGGCCAGCGCCGCCGTACCGGGAATGCGACCGGCCTCGGCTGACGAGGCCGCGGCGATCCGGTCGCGCACCGGCGAGGCCAGGGTCTACCGGGCCGCGCCGGTCAATCCGGAGCCGCCGGAGCCCGCCCAGCCGCCGGAGCCGGCGCAGCCGCCCAAGCCACCCGTCCCGGAGCCCGAGCCGGCGCCGGCCCCCGTACCGCCGGTGCCCGGCCCGACCCCGCCGTCGCCCACGCCGCCGGTTCCGAACCCGAACCCGCCGCTTCCCGGCCCCCACCCGCCCGGCCCGGTGCCGCCCCGCCCGGGGCCCACGCCCCCGGGGCCGGTGCCGCCCGTGCCGGGTCCGCCGGCGCCGCCTCCGGGACCGCCGCTGCCCGCCCCGCCGCCCCCGCCCGGCCCGATGCCGGCGCCGCCGTTCCCCCCGCCGCCCGTCACGGCCGCCGCGCCGCCGTTCTCGGCCCCGCCGGTCTCCGCACCGCCGGTCTCCGGACCGCCGGTCGCCGCGCCGCCCGTGCCCGCTCCCGCGCTGCCCACGTGGCCGCCACCGAGCAGCCCGGGTGACCGCCGGCCCGGTGGCGCCGAGCCGGCCGCGGCTCCCCGGGAGGCGCGCCGGTTGGCCGGCCGCCCGGCCGACACGGCTCCGGTCGGGCACCCGCCCACCCAGGGCGGACGGTCGGACGGCACCTCCGCCGGGCGCTACGACGGCGGGCCCGACCTGGGCACGATCTACGGCGGCGGCACGGACGGCCCGGGTTTCGCCACGGTCTCGTTCCCGACCAACAACCCGATGGAGAACTCGGGCTCGCTGACCGGGCACATCCTGGCCCAGGGCTGGACGGAGACCTCCACCGAGGAGCGGTCCAGCACCACCAGGGTGGTGATCGTCCTGGCCGCCTCGCTGGGCCTGCTCGTGGCGATCAGCGTGCTGGTCGTCCTGCTCGCCACAGACACCATCGGCGGGCTGGTGGGCGGCGCCCTGACCGAGTGAGCCGTCCGGCGACGACCATGGTGAGCCCGCCCACTACCGATCCGTGGTGCGGTGGCGGGTTCGCCGAACCGCCGTACACTGGTGGAGATCACTGACCCGGCGCGCCGTGCGCGCCCATGGGCGATCTTGCGGGCGATTCGGCGGCGTTCAGCTGCGGCAGGCCATCGCGAAGATGCGCCCCGCTCGAAAGGCATTTCTTGACCACGTTTGCTGAACCCAGCACGTTTCCGTCCGCCCTCCAGACCGCCGACGCGCAGACCGCCGAGCCGGCCGCCGCACCGGTGACGGCCGAGGCCACCGACTTCGCCGCGTTGGGGCTGCCCCAGCCGCTGGTCCGCACGCTCGCCCGGCAGGGCATCACCACCCCGTTCGAGATCCAGCGCGCCACCATGCCGGACGCGCTCGCCGGCCGGGACGTCCTCGGTCGGGGCCAGACCGGCTCCGGCAAGACCCTGGCCTTCGGCCTGCCGCTGCTGGCCCGGGTGGCCGACGGCGGGCGGGCCCGGCCGCTGCGCCCGCGCGCCCTGGTCCTGGTGCCGACCCGCGAGCTCGCCATGCAGGTCAACGACGCGCTGCTGCCGCTCGGCAAGGCCGTCGGCGTGTTCCTGAAGACCGCCGTCGGCGGCGTGCCGTACGACCGGCAGATCGACGCCCTGCGACGCGGCGTGGAGATCGTCGTGGCCACGCCGGGGCGGCTGGGCGACCTGATCGCCCGGGGCGTCTGCCACCTGGACGACGTCGAGGTCACCGTTCTCGACGAGGCCGACCAGATGGCGGACATGGGCTTCCTGCCCGAGGTCACCGAGCTGCTGGCGAAGACGCCGGCGGGCACCCAGCGGCTGCTCTTCTCGGCCACCCTGGACGGTGACGTCGACGCGCTGGTCAAGCGGTTCATGACCGACCCGGTGACCCACTCGACCGCACCGTCCACCGCCTCGGTGTCCACGATGGACCACCACATGCTGCTGATCCCGCCGCACGACAAGTTCCCGGTCGCGGCGTCCATCGCGGCCCGGGACGGGCGGACCATGGTCTTCGCCCGCACCCAGCTCGGCGTGGACCGGCTGGTCGAGCAGCTCGCCGCGGTCGGCGTACGCGCGGGTGGGCTGCACGGCGGCAAGACCCAGCGGATGCGCACCCGCACCCTGGCCGAGTTCCGCGAGGGCCGGATGAACGTCCTGGTCGCCACGGACGTGGCGGCCCGGGGCATCCACGTGGACGGCGTCTCGCTGGTGCTGCACGTCGACCCGCCGAAGGACCCGAAGGACTACCTGCACCGCGCGGGGCGTACCGCCCGGGCCGGGGAGTCGGGCGCGGTCGCCACGCTGGTCCTGCCCAAGCAGCGCCGGACGACCCTCGCCATGCTGGAGAAGGCCGGCGTGACGCCGGCGGAGACCCGGGTGCGGGCCGGCGACCCGGCGCTCGCCGAGCTGACGGGCGCCCGCGAGCCGAGCGGCGTCCCGGTTCGCAACGAGCCCGAGGAGCCGCGCCGGCACGGCGACCGGCCGGGCGGCCCGCGCCGCTTCGGTGACCGCGACGCCCGGGGCGAGCGCCGCTACGGCGACCGTCCCCAGGGCGAGCGCCGTTACGGCGACCGGCCCACCGAGGGACGCGGCTACGGCGAGCGCGGTTTCGCGGACCGGGGCGAGCGGCGCCACGGCGACCGGCCCTACGGCGACCGTCCCCAGGGGGAGCGGCGCTACGGCGACCGGCCCACCGACGGCCGCAGCTACGGCGACCGCCCCCAGGGCGAGCGCCGCTACGGCGACCGGCCCACCGACGGCCGCAGCTACGGCGACCGCCCCCAGGGCGAGCGCCGCTACGGCGACCGGCCCACCGACGGCCGCAGCTACGGCGACCGCCCCCAGGGCGAGCGCCGCTACG
>NZ_JBIDDA010000001.1:0-181229 GCF_043204915.1 Micromonospora sp. NPDC047670 | reverse complement strand
CGGCGACCGGCCCACCGACGGCCGCAGCTACGGCGACCGCCCCCAGGGCGAGCGCCGCTTCGGTGACCGGGGCGGCTTCCGGCCGGAGGGCCGGGGTCGCGACGACCGGGTCCGCGACGAGCGGCGGGGCTTCGGCGGCCGGCCGCCGGCCCGTACCCACTGATCACGAACGTCGACCGGAACGCCGTCGCGGAGCGCATGCTCCCCGGCGGCGTTTCCGCATCCGCTGCCGGTGCCGGTCCGGTCGCGTAACGTCCGGCTCATGCCGACCATGCCGAAGTCGCTCTTCTGGACCCGGACGGACACCGCCGGCTCCGAGCACGCGCTGCTCGACGACGGACGAGGGCTGGCGGCCCGGGGCACGCTCACCGCCGTCGACCCGGTCCCCTACACCTGCCGTTACCGGCTCGCCACCGACCCGGAGTGGGTCACCGCCCGGGTGGAGGTCGAGGTGGAGGGCTCCGGGTGGCTGCGGAGCGTACGCCTGGAACGGGCCGGCGACCGGTGGCGGGTGACCACCGGCGAGCAGGGTGACCTCGACGCGGCGCTGCGGGCCGCCGGCCACCCGCCCGCCGGGTTGCCCGGCACCGACGACCCGGACCGGCTGGCCGAGGCGCTGGACGTCGACCTCGGCGGTTCGCCGCTGTTCAACGCCCTGCCGGTGCACCGGCTCGGGTTGCCCCGCGCGACGGCCGACATGCCACACCGGATCGCCGTGGCCTGGGTGTTGGTGCCCAGCCTGCTGGTGGTGCCCGCCGAACAGGTCTACACGCCGCTGGGCCCCGGCCGGGTCCGCTTCACCAGCGACACGTTCAGCGCCGACATCGACCTCGACGCCGACGGCTACGTGGTGCGCTACCCGGGGCTCGCCGAGCGCGTCGACCCGCGCTGACCGACCCGCCGGCGGGTCAGGCCGGCCAGGCGCCGTCGGTGAGGAAGCGCTCGATCGTCGCGAGGTGCGGCCCCAGGTCGAGCCCCTGGGCGGCCACCCAGTCGTCGGCGTAGTAGGTGTCCGCGTAGCGGTCGCCGGCGTCGCAGATCAGGGTGACCACCGAGCCGGCGCGGCCCTCGGCGAGCATCCCCGCGATCAGCCCGAAGGCGCCCCACAGGTTGGTGCCGGTCGAGCCGCCCACCCGGCGGCCGAGCACGGCCGAGCCGGCCCGCATGGCCGCCAGCGAGGCGGCGTCGGGCACCTGGACCATCCGGTCCACCACCGACGGTAGGAACGACGCCTCCACCGTCGGCCGGCCGATCCCCTCGATCCGGGAGCCGCGCCCGGTGCGGACCGACCAGTCGGCGGCCTGCCAGGCGGGATAGAACGCGGAGTTCTCCGGGTCGACCACGCAGAGCTTGGTGGGCAGCCGCCGGTAGCGGGCGTACCGGCCGATGGTGGCGCTGGTGCCGCCGGTGCCGGCGCCCACCACGATCCAGGCCGGCACGGGGTGCCGCTCCAGGGCGAGCTGCGCGTAGATCGACTCGGCGATGTTGTTGTTGCCCCGCCAGTCGGTGGCCCGCTCGGCGAAGGTGAACTGGTCCATGAAGTGCCCGCCGGAGTCCTCCGCCAGCCAGCGGGCCTCGACGACCACCTTGGCCGGGTCGTCGACGAGGTGGCAGCGCCCGCCCTGGAACTCGATCTGGGCGATCTTCTCGGGTGAGGTGGAGGCCGGCATCACCGCGATGAACGGCAGCCCCAGCATCCGCGCGAAGTACGCCTCCGAGACGGCCGTCGAGCCGGAGGACGCCTCCACGATCGTGGTGCCCGGGCCGATCCACCCGTTGCACAGCCCGTAGAGGAAGAGCGAGCGGGCGAGCCGGTGCTTGAGCGAGCCGGTCGGGTGCACCGACTCGTCCTTGAGGTAGAGGTCGATCCCCCAGGCCCGGGGCAGCGGGAACGGCAACAGGTGGGTGTCGGCGGACCGGTTGGCGTCCGCCTCGACGGTGGCGATCGCCTCGGTCACCCAGCGCCGGCTGGCCTCGTCGCACCGGTCGAGATGAGTCACGCCCGAAACCTAGCAAGCCCGCTCAGCGCGGCTCGCCTCCGACCCGGCGGCGTAGGCGGCGCTGGCCCGACCGGCCGGCCGCGAGGATCAGCGGGGCGAGCCGCACCGCAGCGCCGGGCAGGGCGTCGAGGAGCCGGACCTGCGCGCCCCGCCAGCGCGGGACGCTGACCACCGGGCGGGGCCGGCGGGCCAGTCGCGCGGCCCGGCGGGCCACCCGCTCGGGGCTCAGCAGCGTTCCGGTGAAGGAGGCCGCGGCGCCCGGGTCGTCGAGCCGGTCGTGCAGCATCGGCGTCCAGATCCCGTCCGGGCAGAGACACGAGACGTGTACGCCCCGGTGCCCGGCCAGCCGCAGGTCGGCGAGGGTGCCGATGCTGAAGGCGATCAGCGCGTGCTTGCTGGCCGCGTAGACGGTCTCGCCGGGGGCGGCCACCAGGCCGGCCAGCGACACGACGTTGACCACGTGCCCGTTCCCCTGGCCCCGCATGACGGCCAGCGCGGCGAGGGTGCCGTTCATCGCGCCGAGGACGTTCACCTCGACCAGGCGACGGCGGGTGGCCGCGTCGTGCTCCCAGGAGGGGCCGGTGACCAGGATGCCGGCGTTGTTCACCCAGAGGCCGAGCCCGCCCCGACCGGCCGCCTCGGCGGCGACGGCGGCGCAGGCAGCCTCGTCGCGTACGTCCAGCGGGCGGGACCAGCCGCCGAGCGACGCGGCGGCCCCCGCCACCGCCCGGGCGTCGAGGTCGGTGAGGAGCACCGACCAGCCGTCGGCGTGCAGCGCGGCGGCGATGGCCCGGCCGAGACCGCCGGCGGCGCCGGTGACCACGGCCGCCCCGGGAGCGGGCTTCGTCATCGGCGCACGCTACCGCCGCCCGGCGGCCCGACGCCAGAGCGAGCACACCCGCCGCCCGGACGCCACCTGCGCGCGGCCGGGCGGCGGTCAGGCGCCGGGCGACACCGGGGGCTGCGGGCGGTTCTCCCACTTGGTGGAGAGGGCGATGCCGGTGCGGGTGGAGGCGACGCCGGGGGTGCGGTTCAGCCGCACGATCAGGCGCTCCAGCTCGGCGATGGTGCCGACCCTGGCCTTGAGCAGGAACGACTCGACGCCGGCCATGAAGTAGCAGGACTCGATCTCGGGCATCTGCCGGAACGCCTCGAGCACGTCGTCGGTGTCGCCGCCGGAGTCCTGGACGATCCCGATGAGCGCGGTGACGGCGAAGCCGATGGCCTCGGGCTCCACCTCCGCCCGGTACGCCCGGATCACCCCGCTGGCCTCCAGCTTGCCGACCCGCTCGTGCACGGCCGGGGCGGAGAGGCCGACCTGCCGGGCCAACTCGGCGTAGGACAGGCGGGCGTTGCCGCGCAGCAGCTCGACGAGGCTCAGGTCGATGGCGTCCACGGACTGTAGACACTAGCTGCCCGGGCGTAACGTCGGCCATTCGGGATGCGTTGAACATGACAGGGTGTAGTTGTTCGCAGACTCGCAGTCAAGGGAGCCGTCCGCAGGTAATATTTCCTAACTTCCCACTCAGTGCTTTTTTCGCGTTTGGCGGACAGGCCAGGTCGCTGGTGCTGTAATTGCCATACGTCCCTCATGACGGCTCTGGGCTCGCACCGGCCGGGGGCAGTGTGTTCAGCCGGGGGCTTCGTCGACGCGAGGAGGGGGCTGTGGACACTGGAGATCGCCTGCTGACACCGGGTGAAGTTGCCGCGTTGTTTCGGGTCGACCCGAAGACTGTGACGCGATGGGCGGCGGCGGGCCGGATAGGCAGCATCCGGACTCCAGGCGGGCATCGCCGGTTTCGGGAATCCGAGGTGCGGGCCCTGCTTGAGGGTGAGGGCATGTTGGACGAGGCGGAGGACGTCGGCAAGCCGCGTAACGCGGGCCCGGCCGCCTCGACGGGCCCGGGCCCGGCCAACGCCGGCATGTACTGATCGGTGCGGATCGCGCGGACCGGACACCTGCTCCGGTCCGCGGCCCTGTGAACCGGCCGGGGTCAGCCCCGCGCCGCGCCCAACTCGCCCGACCAGCGACGGAACAGGTCGTGCGGCACGCCGAGGGCGTCCAGCACCTTTCCGGCCACGAAGTCGACGAGCTGCTGGGCGGAGGCCGCCGCCCCCGCCCCGTAGAAGCCCGGGCTGGCCGGCAGCACCACCGCCCCGGCGTCGTGCAGGGCGAGCAGGTGCTCCAGGTGACTGCGGGTCACCGGCGTCTCCCGGGGCACCACCACCACCGGCCGACGCTCCTTGAGGTTCACCTCGGCGGCGCGCTGGAGCAGGTCCTTCGAGAGCCCGATCGCGATGCCGGCGCAGGCCGCCGTGCTCGCCGGCACCACCGCCATCCCGCGTACCCGGTAGGAGCCGCTGCTCGGGCCGGCCGCCAGGTCACCGGCGGGCCAGTGCCGCACGTCGGCCCCCGCGAGGTCCCGGCCCAGCCAGCCGGCGAGGTCCTGCTCCCAGTGCCCGTCCCGGAACGGGCGGCCCGTCTCGTCCAGGACGGTCAGCCGCGCGGCCCGGGAGACGATCAGGTCGACCGGCTCCCCGGCGTCGAGCAGCCCCCGCACGACGGCCGCCGCGTACGGCGTTCCGGACGCCCCGGAGACCCCGACCACCCATGGTTCCCGCATGCCCCCAGCCTGCCTGGTCGCCCTCCCGCACCGGCGGGCACCCCCGGGGCCGGAACCCGGCCCGCCCACCCGCTATGCCCCACTGCGGGGTGGTTGTCCCCGACGAGCGCGATGTCGGCCGGGATCGCGGGTGTCCCGGCGACCTGGCATGCTGCCGAGGGCGATTCGCACGGGCGCAGATCGCACGCGGGAGGAACGGTGATGACCGGCGAGATCCTCTGGTCGCTACGGTCCGAGTGCCCCATCGCGCCCCGGCTCTCGCCGCACGCCGACCGCGTGCAGCGGTGGCTGACGGACGACCTGCTGCCGGGCCTCGGCCTCCCGGCGGGCGACGCGGCCCCGCAGCGGCTCGCCGGCGCCGGCGTCGCCCGGTACGCCGGCCGGCTCTACCCGGACGCCGCCGAGGCCGACCTGCGCGTGCTGGCCGCGCTGTTCACCTGGTTCTTCCTGGTCGACGACGCGTGCGACGGCCCCGGCCGGCTCGACAGCGACCAGATCCGCGCGCTGCGCGCCGGCACGCTGACGCTGCTGCACGACGGTCCGCGGCTCCGGCACGCCGCCCTCACCGGGCCGCTGCGGCGGCTGCTGGTACGCGCGTGGCGGGAGCCGCGGCGGCGGATGCCGGCCCGCTGGCGGCAGCGCTTCGCCGAGGCCGTCGCCGACCACCTCGACGGCGCGTGGCGGGAGGCGGTCAACAAGTCCGTCGGGCACCGCCCCGGCGTCGCCGAGTACGTCGAGCTGCGACGTGCCACGTCCGCCGCGTACGTGTCCTATCCGTTGGTGGAGTTCGTCACCGGGCGTCCGCTGCCGGACGCGGTGCATCACCACCCGCTGCTGCGGCGGATCGCCGACACCGGCAACGACCTGCTCTCCTGGTACAACGACCTGGCCTCGCTGGAGCGCGACCGGGCCACCTCCGGCGGGCACAACCTGGTGCTGGCGACGGCCGCCGAGCGCGGGGTGCCGGTGGAGACCGCGATCGCGCTGACGGCCGAGCGCTGGCGGGCGTCGATGCGCCGCTTCGTCGAGCTGCGCGCGGCGGTGCCGTCGTTCGGTCCCGCGCTCGACGAGGCGGTCACCGACCACCTCGACGGGGTGGCGAACGCCGTCCGGGGCACCATCGAGTGGACGCTGGAGAGCGCCCGCTACCCCGGCGCCCGACCCGAGCCCGCCGCCCTCGGCTGAGCCCGACCCGAGCCCGCGCCGCCGGTGCCGCCGTGGGGGTGGGCCTTTCCTTGCCCGGGGACCGTGGCCCCGGACAGCGGCCACCGGCGACCGCCCCGGTCAGGGGCGACCGCCCCGGTCAGGGGCGACCGCCCCGGTCAGGGGCGCAGGTCGAGGCGGATCACCAGGTCGAGCAGGGCGAAGACGAACAGCGCGATGCCGACGAAGCCGTTGGCCGTGAAGAAGGCCCGGTTGACCTTGCTCAGGTCGGTCGGGGTGACGACCACGTGCTGGTAGCCGAAGGCGAGCGCGGTCAGCGCCAGCCCGATCCACCAGGGCCAGCCGAAGCCGACGAGCGCGCCGAACCAGATGAACAGCGCGAACGTGACCACGTGCGCGACGGTCGAGGCGTGCAGCGCGAACCGCAGCCCGTACCGGGCGGGCACGCTGTGCACGCCGATCTTCCGGTCGACGTCGGCGTCCTGGCAGGCGTAGATGAGGTCGAAGCCGCCGATCCAGAGCCCGACGGCCGCGCCGAGCAGCCAGGCCGGCCACGAGCCGTCGAGGGTGCCGGTGACCCCCAGCCACGCGCCGACCGGGCCGACCGCCTGGGCGACCGCCAGGATGGCGTGCGGCCAGTTGGTGAACCGCTTGCCGTACGGGTAGACGACCAGCGGCACCACGGCGAGCGGCGCGAGCAGCAGGCAGAGCGGGTTGAGCAGGGCGGCGGCGGCGAGGAAGACCACGACCGCGACCGCCGCGCCGGTCCAGGCCGTCCGGACGCTGACCGCCCCGGTGACCAACTCACGGGAGGCGGTACGCGGGTTCCGTGCATCGATCCGCCGGTCCAGGATCCGGTTGGCGGCCATCGCGAACGTCCGCGCGCCGACCATCGCCACCGTGATCAGCAGCAGGTCGAGCCACCGGACCCGTCCCCCGTTGACCTCCATCGCGGTCAGCGCCGACAGGTACGCGAACGGCAGCGCGAACACGGAGTGCTCGATCGCGACGAGGTCGAGGAACGCCCGGACCCTGCCCCGCGATCGCGCACCGGCCGCCGGGGCAGAGCCGGCGGAACCGGGCGAATCAGCGACGGAGACGGCGAGATCGCGCGGATCGGAGGCGGCGGCCATCAGATGCCGTACTCCTTCCAGCGCTTGTCGACCAGGGAGACGACCTCGGGCGCCATGCGCATCGCCTCCGGCCAGTCACGGGTGTAGCCCTCCTCGGGCAGCTTGCGGGTCGCGTCGACGCCCGCCTTGCCGCCCCAGAACTGCTGGTAGGACGCGTGGTCCAGGTGGTCCACCGGGCCCTCGGTGAGCAGCAGGTCGCGGGCGTAGTCGACGTTGCCGAACGCGCGGAAGGCGACCTCGTTGTAGTCGTGCACGTCGCAGTCCTCGTCGACGATCACGATCAGCTTGGTCAGCGACATCATGTGCGCGCCCCAGATCGCGTTCATCACCTTCTGCGCGTGCTTCGGGTAGCGCTTGCGGATCGACACGATCGCGCAGTTGTGGAAGACCCCGGCGGCGGGCAGGTCGTAGTCGACGATGTCCGGGATCAGGAAGCGCAGCAGCGGCGCGAAGATCCGCTCGGTGGCCTTGCCGAGACCGTGGTCCTCCTGCGGCGGCTGCGACGTGACGATCGAGTGGTAGACCGGGGCGCGCTGCATGGTCATGCACTCGATGTGCATCACCGGGAACGGCTCCACCGGCGTGTAGAAGCCGGTGTGGTCGCCGAACGGGCCCTCCGGGAGCCGCTCGCCCGGCTCGATGTAGCCCTCCAGGACGATCTGCGCGTGCGCCGGCACCTGCAGCGGGACCGTCAGGCAGTCCACCATCTCGACCCGCTCGCCGCGCAGGTAGCCGGCGAACAGGTATTCGTCGATATCCGCGGGAAGTGGCGCGCTGGCCGCGTAGGCGACCGCGGGGTCGGCGCCGATGGCGATCGCCACCGGGAGCCGCTGCCCCAGCCGCTCGGCGACCGCGTGGTGCGCCGTGGAGTTCTTGTGGATCTGCCAGTGCATGCCGATGGTGTTCCGCGAGTGCTGCTGCAACCGGTACAGCCCCAGGTTCCGCTTGCCGGTCTCGGGGTGCTTGGTGTGCGTCAGCCCGAAGTTGTGGAAGATCCCGCCGTCCCCCGGCCAGACCTGCAACCCCGGCAGCCGGTTGAGGTCGACGTCGTCGTCGCGGTAGACCACCTGCTGGCAGGGGGCCGTCCTGACCTTCTTCGGCGGCATCGACTTGAGCTGCATGACCTTGCCGAGGCCGTCCATCATCCCGGAGAGGCCCATCGGCAACTCCGGCTTGAGCATGTTGCCGATCCGCTCGCCGATCTCGTCGAGGTGCTCCACCCCGAGCGCCATCGCCATCCGCTTCTCGGTGGCGAAGAGGTTGATCGCCACGGGCATCTCGCCCCTGGTCGGCCGCTCGAAGAGCAGCGCCGGGCCGCCCGCGCGGACCGTCCGGGTGACGATCTCGCTGATCTCCAGGGTGGGGTCGACGGGGACACTCACCCGCCGTAGCTCACCCGCGCGCTCCAGCGCCGCGAGGAAGTCCTTGAGATCGGTGTACGGGAAGCCACGAGCCGCCATGCCTGCCAGTCTCCCGCACCGGTGGCCCGACCGCCCCAGCCGGGTCGGGTGATGTCGGCGGCGGTGTGCGCTGCGCCACACGGACGCCCGGCGGGGCGGTCGTTGTCGGTGTCCGGCGGCAGCACGCGTGGCCGTCGTAAGGATCCGGAGGGCGGCGCCCCGTTCGCCCGGCCGACCCTGGTCCTCACCCGGCGGCAGGACCACGCGACGGGCTACCTCGACCAGTTCGCGCTGCTGCCGCACTTTCCCCGGGCGACGTTCGCGGTGCTCGACGTCGCCGGCCACAACCTCCAGATCGAGCAGCCCGGCCTGTTCGACGCGCTGGTGGGCGAGTGGCTCGACCGGGTCGCCGGAGCGCTGACCGCCGCCGTCAGCCGGCCGGCTCCCAGGCGTACGCGGCCACGGGCGGGTCGAGCGGTGCGCCGGTGAGCCGGTTGGCGAAGGTGGAGATCGTGTACGTCCCGACGCCGAGCACCACGTCCAGGGCGTGCCGGGGCTGGTAGCCGGCCGCCAGGAAGGCGCGCGTCCCCGCCTCGGGCACCGCGCCCCGGTAGTCGAGCACGGCGAGGGTGAAGCGCCGCAGCGCCTCCAGCCGGTCGTCGGGCAGCGGCGTGCCGGCGCGGAGCGCCTCGATCAGCTCGGGCGCGGCGCCGTGCCGGGTCAGCGTGGCGGTGTGCATGGCCACGCAGAGGTGGCACTCGTTGCGGGTGGCGACGGTCAGCACGACGACCTCCCGCTCGACCGGATCGAGGGCGCAGCCCTCGAAGATGCCGTTGACGGTGAGGAACCCCCTGAGCAGCTCCGGGGACTCGGCCATCAGGCCGACCGCGGCGGGCAGGTGGCCGAGCTTGCGGCGCACCCCCTCGATGGCAGGGCGTGCGGCGGCCGGGGCGGTGGCGACGGTGTGGGCGGTGAACGGGGACGAGGACACAGGGCCTGCTCTCGGGGTCGGGCGGACCGGCGCGGCCGGAACGGCGGCACGCCGCGCGTGACGTACGATCGTCAACGTGGTTGTCCAAATAGTAAACGTGGTTGTCGAACATGGCAACGGCTGAGCCCGCGCGCCCCGGCTTCCTGCTGCCCCTGCTGCTGCTCGCCGGCTTCCGTACGCTCATCGACGACCTGCACGCGGAGCTGGCCCGGCAGGGGCACCCGGAGCTGCGGCCGCTGCACGGCTTCGTGCTCCAGGCCGTCGGCCACGAGGGCACGACCGCCACGGAGCTGGGCCAGCAACTCGGCATCTCCAAGCAGGCGGCCGGCAAGACGGTCGACCGGCTGGTCGCGCTCGGCTACCTGGAACGCGCCGACGACCCGCGCGACGCCCGGCGCAAGCTGGTCCGGACGACCCCGCGCGGGCTGGACGGCCTGCGCCGCTCGGCGGTCGTCTTCGACGAGCTGCGGCAGCGGTGGGCGGCGACCCTCGGCCCGGAACGGGTGGCCGCGATCGAGGACGACCTGCGCAGGGTCGCCCCGGCCAACCTGTTCCGCCTCGACGTGCCCGGCTGGTTCGGCGGCTGACCCGGGCGGGCGCCGGCGAGACGTGTCACCGCGCCGGCCCGGCACCCTCCGGCCCGGTGCGCGGCGTCGGGGACCCGGGGGACGGTTCCCGGAGGCGTCGTCCTACCGGGCGCGGCGGGGAATCAGTCGAGGCCGCCGTAGGAGTGCAGGCCCTCGAAGAAGATGTTCACCCCGAACAGGTTCATCAGCATGGTGAGGAAGCCGGCGACGGCGAGCCAGGCGGCCACGTTCCGCTTCACGCTCGGGGTGGCCCGCGCGTGCAGGTAGCCGGCGTAGATCACCCAGGAGATGAACGACCACGTCTCCTTCGGGTCCCAGCCCCACGGCCGGCCCCAGGCCGCCTCGGCCCAGATCGCCCCGGCGATCACCGCGAAGGTGAAGACCGGGAACGCGAAGGCGTGCAACACGAACGTCAGCCGCTCCAGGCCGGCCGCCGTCGGCATCCGCTTCGCCAGCGTGTACGGGAAGCTCCGCCTGCCCTGCTCGTAGCCGGACCGCATCAGGAACGCCACCGCCGGCACCGCGCCGAGCAGGAAGATGCCGGAGGCGAAGACGATGGTCGAGACGTGGATGACGAACCAGTACGAGTTCAGCGCCGGCACCAGCGGCACGATCGGCACGTAGAGCACCAGCTCGGCGGTCGCCAGCAGCAGCACCATCACCAGCGACAGGAAGAGACCCAGGCGGCGCAGCATCGGCCGCTTCCAGAGCACCACCAGCCAGGCGGCGGCGCCGATCCACGACACCGTGAGCACGAACTCGTACATGTTGCCCCAGGGCATCCGGTCGGCGGCGATGCCGCGCGCGACCAGCGCCCCGAGGTGCAGCAGCGCCGCCAGCGCCGTGGCGGCGACGGCGCCCAGGCCGGCCGACCGGGCGCGCCGGGCGGTGCGCCCGGCCGCCGCCGCGTCGGCCCCGGTGGGGGCCTCGGGCAGGCTGCCCCCGGCCGCGCCGACGCCGGCACCGACCAGCTCGCGGGCGGGGGGTGCCGCGACCCGCGTCCGGGCGTTGCCGAGCGCGTACTCGACGGCGTGGCTGATCATCGCGACCAGGTACGCCAGGATCGCGAACGACACCAGCTGGTCGGAGAGTGCGGACATCACTCGGCTCCTTCTCGCGCTCCGGCCCGCTCGCCGCCGTCGCGATCGACACCGGCCCGCCCGTCCGGCCGCCCGTCACCGCTGACCGCGGCGACGAGCTGCGCGAACTCGTCGGCGAACCCTGGATGGTCGGTGCGCGGCAGGCCACCGGCCTCGACCAAACTACTACCGCCCGTCGGAGATCCACTCGTGGGGTCGGCCGGAAGCACCCGGAAGAAGACCCGCCGGCGCCGGCCGAACAGCGAACCCATCAACCCGACCAGCAGCACGGCCGAGCTGACCAGCAGCAGCGTCGAGCCGGGGTCGTGCCGGACGGACAGGGTGACGTACGGCCGGGTGTCCAGGAACTCGACGGTGGTGCCGTCGTCCAGCGTCCAGGTCTCGCCCTTGCGGAGCAGCTTCGTGCCGACCTCCTTCACCTTGCCGGCGCGCACCTGCCGCTGGTCCAGCTCGTAGATCGAGCCGGGGATGCCCGCGTCCAGCCCCAGGTTGCCCCGGTAGGCGACGAGGTTCAGCGCCGGGTTGCGCTCGGTGGGGTACTCGGAGCGCGCGTACGGCGGCGCCCCGGGCGCGGTCGGCAGGTAGAGGCCCGAGAAGGCCATCTGGAGATCCGGGCTCCGGCCGCCGGTGGCCGGGTCGACGTTGGCGTCCGGGAAGGCGGCCAGCCCTTCGCTGGTCAGCCCGACGTCGCCGGTCGTCAGGAACGGCACGGTGCTGGTCTGGCTCCGGCCGAACCGGTCGGTGTAGCGGATCACCGGGGCGTAGCCGTGGCCGAGCAGGTGGACGTTCGCGTCGTCGAGGCGCAGGGGCGCGTTGACGGAGAATTCGGCCTGCCGCCGCCCGCCGTCGGCCTCGTCGACGGTCACCGTGGCGTTGAAGAACTCCGGCTGGCCGGACTCCAGGAACCGGGCGTGGAAGTCGTCGAGCCGGACGCAGAAGCCCGGCAGGTCCTCACTGCCCACGCGCGGGCCGAGCTTGGCCTCGGCGTACTGCTGGCGGGTGTTGCAGAACGCGTTCTCCTCGCCGGCGACCAGCAGCCGGTTGCCGCTCCAGCCGTACCACGAGCCGAGCGCGACGCCGACCAGCACGACCACCATCGAGGTGTGGAAGAGCAGGTTGCCGGTCTCCTTCAGGTAGCCCTTCTCGGCGGAGACCTCGTCGCCGCGGACCACCACCCGCCAGCGTCGCCGGCGCAGCGCCTCGGCGATCGCCGCCGCGCCGCCCTCCGGGGCGGGCAGCACCGTGTGCTGCGGCAGCCGGTCCAGCCGCTTCGGGGCGGCCGGCGGCTTCGACCGCAGCGCCCGGACGTGGTCGCGCAGCCGGGGGGTGATGCAGCCGATCAACGACGTGAACAGCAGCAGGTAGATCGCCGAGAACCAGACCGAGCCGAACGCCTCGAAGGCGCCGATCCGGTCCAGCACCGGGGCCAGTTCGGGGTGCTCGGTGAAGTAGTCCCGCACGTCCTCCGGGTTGACCCCGCGCTGCGGCAGCACCGAGCCGGGGATGGCGGCGACCGCGAGCAGGAACAGCAGCACCAGCGCCGTACGCATGCTGGTGAGCTGCCGCCACGAGTTGCGCAACAGGGCCAGCAGCGGGTTGGGCCGACGCCGGGGCGCCTCGGCCGGCGTCGCCGGCCGCTCGTCCACGACGGTCATCAGATGCTCACCTCACCCACCCCGACGGTGGTCTGCAACCAGATCACGAAGTTCGTCCACCCGCCGGTGACCAGCGCGAGGCCGATCAGGACCAGCAGGGCGCCGCCGACCCGGGTGACCCAGCGGCTGTTGCGCCGGACGGCGCGGAAGACCCCGAGCAGGCGGTGGAAGCCCAGCCCGAAGACGACGAACGGTACCCCCAGCCCCAGGCAGTACGCCACGGCGAGCACCACGGCCCGGTCCGTCTGCCCGCCGACGGCCGCCATGCCGATCACCGCACCCAGCGTCGGGCCGACGCAGGGCACCCAACTGAGCGCGAAGACCGCGCCGAACACCGGGGCGCCGAGCAGCCCGGCGGCGGGCAGCCGGTGGATCCGGAACTCCCGCTGCAACCCCGGGACCACCCCGACGTAGCCCAGGCCGAGCACGATGACCAGCGCGCCGATGACGATCTCCAGCGTGCGCTCGTACTCGAAGAAGACCCGGCCGACGCCGGCGAAGAGGATCGCGGTGGCGGTGAAGACGACGGTGAAGCCGGCGATGAACAGCAGCGTGCCGGCCAGCACCCGGCCCTTCACAGCGGCGACGGCCGGCGTGGTGCGCTCCCGCACCGCCACCCCGCCGCTGCCGGCAACCGCCGGATCCGTCACCGGGGCGCCCCCCGTCGCACGCGGGCCGCGGGTTTCGAGGTCGGTTCCGGCGAGGCCGGTGACGTACGACAGGTAGCCCGGCACCAGCGGGAGAACGCACGGGGAGAGGAAACTGACCAGGCCGGCGAGCGCGGCCGCGCCGATGGCGAGCAGCAGCGGACCGGACTGGGCGAGTTCCCGGAACGTCTCGCCCATCAGCGGGAACCGTTGGGCTGCTCGGCCGCGACCCGCTCGACGATGGGCTGGAGGCCCTCCTGCTTCACCGCCGCACGGATCACCGCGGCGATCCGGCCGTCCCGGTCGAGCACGATGGTGGCCGGGATCGTGTTCGGGGGGATGTCCAGGGCGAGCGCCACCCGGCTGGGCGGGTCGAACAGGCTCGGGTAGCTGACCCCGAACCGCTCCTCGAAGGCGATCGCCTTGTCCCGGCTGTCCTGGATGTTGACGCCCAGGAAGGTCACCCCGGATGCCTTGGTGGCCTGGTAGGTGTTCTCCAGGTCGTCCGCCTCGGCGCGGCACGGGTTGCACCACGAGCCCCAGAAGTTGACCACGACGACCTGGCCGCGGTCCTTCACCACGTCGTGGCTGCCGCCGGTGAGCAGCTCACCGGAGATCTTCGGAGCCGCGGAGCGCTCGTCGGGCGCGCACTCGATGACGCCGTCCGGGCTGGTGCCGCAGGCCTCCTCCCGGCTCGGCGAGGAGCAGCCGGCCAAGGCCACCGTCGCGACGGCGGCGAGCAGACCCGCGGTCCACCTCCGGGCGTTCATCAGGCCCCCTTGGCCGTCCGGGCGGTCGACGACATCGCGATCAGGTGCGCGGCCGGCTCCGAGTAGCCGATGCCGACCACTTTGGCGCCCTCGAAGTGGAAGGAGGTGAGGCTGGCCAGCCCGCACTGGCGCCGGCGCGGGTCGTGCCAGAGCCGCTTGCGCTCGACGTACCGACGCAGCGTCCAGATGGGGAGCTGGTGCGAGACCAGCACGGCCTCGCGCCCCTCGGCCGCCACCCGGGCGGCGTGCAGGGCGGCGAACATCCGCTCCGCGATCGCGCGGTACGCCTCGCCCCAGGACGGGGTGACCGGGTCCCGCAGCACCCACCAGTTGCGCGGGTCGCGGAACGAGCCGTCGCCCGGCGAGACCTTCTTGCCCTCGAACCAGTTGGCGCTCTCGATGAGCCGCTCGTCCACCCCGACCGGCAGCCCGAACTGCGCGGCGATCGGCTCGGCGGTCTGCTGGGCGCGTTCCAGCGGGCTGGCCACCACGTGCACGACCTCCCGCTCGGCGAGCCCCTGCGCGGCGGCCTTGGCCATCTGCACGCCGAGCTCGGAGAGCCGGAAGCCGGGCAGCCGGCCGTAGAGGATGCCCTCCGGGTTGTGCACCTCACCGTGCCGCAGCACGTGGACCACCGTCTTGCTCACCGCTGCGTCCCCTTCGTTCGCGACCGCAGGGTTCGCAGACCCGGCTCACTCCTCGCGCTCATCGCTACCCCCCGTGACCCGCCGCTGCCGCCGCGTTCGCCGCCGCCGGCAGCGCGGCGGCGACCTGCTCCAGAGCGGCGTCGTCCAGCGCCGCCGACACGAACCACGCCTCGAAGGCGCTCGGCGGCAGGTAGACGCCGCCGGCGAGCATCGCGTGGAAGAACGCCTTGAACGCCGGCACCCGCTGGGTGCGGGCGCTGTCGTAGTCGACCACGTCGGCGTCGGTGAAGAAGATCGAGAACATGTTGCCCGCGTACGACAGCCGGTGCGGGACCCCGGCGGCGGCGAGCGCGTCGGAGGCGAGCTTGCTCACGACGGCGGCCGTGGAGTCGAGCTTGCGGTAGAGCGCGTCGTCGGCCAGTCGCAGGGTGGCCAGGCCGGCGGCGCAGGCCAGCGGGTTACCGGAGAGGGTGCCGGCCTGGTAGACGGGGCCGGCGGGGGCCAGCCGTTCCATGATCTCCGCCCGCCCGCCGAACGCCGCGGCCGGCAGCCCACCACCCATGACCTTGCCGTACGTCCACAGGTCGGCGTCGGAGGCGTCGATGCCGTGCCACCCGGCGCGGGAGACGCGGAACCCGGTCATCACCTCGTCGACGATGAGCAGCGCGCCGTGCGCGTGCGCGATCCGGGCGAGCTGCTGGTTGAAGCCGTCGCGCGGGGCGACCACGCCCATGTTGCCGGCGGCGGCCTCGGTGATGATCGCGGCGATGTGCTGGCCCTCGGCGGCGAACGCCTGCTCCACCGCGGCGATGTCGTTGTACGGCAGCACGATCGTGTCGCCCGCCGCCGCGCCGGTCACGCCGGGCGAGTCGGGCAGACCGAGGGTGGCCACGCCCGAGCCGGCGGCGGCCAGCAGCGCGTCGGAGTGCCCGTGGTAGCAGCCGGCGAACTTGATGATCCGGGGCCGACCGGTGAACCCGCGGGCCAGCCGGATCGCCGACATGGTGGCCTCGGTGCCGGAGTTGACCAGCCGGACCTGCTCGACCGGGGTGCGGTCGACGATCTCGGCGGCCAGCTCGACCTCGCCGGGGGTGGGGGTGCCGAAGCTGGTGCCCCGGGCGGCGGCGGCGCGGATCGCCTCCACCACGTCCGGGTGGGCGTGGCCGAGGATCAGCGGGCCCCAGGAGGAGACCAGGTCGACGTAGCGCCGGTCGTCGGCGTCGTAGAGCCAGGGCCCCTCCCCCCGGACCATGAAGCGCGGGGTGCCGCCCACGGCACGGAACGCGCGCACGGGGGAGTTCACCCCGCCCGGCACGATGGCCTTGGCGCGGTCGAACAGGGCCTCGGAGGCCGGCGCGTCGGCCGGGTAGCGGCCGGATCCGGCGGGAAACATATCGGTCACGATGCCGCCATTGTGTCAGCGCCGGACGGCGAATCGGCAGCCACCCCGCACCGGGGTTACCAGGCTCACCCGGGCCGACCGCTCAGCGCCCGCCCGGGCGCGCTGGTCGTGCCCCGTGGGCGCGGTCGCCGCCGCTCGACAGGCCGGGTCGGCCGGATCGCGCTAGGCTGACCCGGTGGATCGTGCCGAACTGTCCATCACGCTTCACCGGACGGGCGACGAAGCTGTGCTTCGCCTGGCCGGCGAGATCGACATGCTCACGGCCGCCCAGCTGTCGACCGTCGTCAACGAGGTGCTCGCCGATCCACCGCCACGGATCGTCCTCGATCTCGGCGGGGTCACGTTCTGCGACTCGCAGGGCCTGGGCACCCTCGTCGTGCTCAGCCGCAAGGCCAGCCACGCGCAGAGCCTCCTGGTCCTGACTAACGTCGGCGACTTCTTGCTCCGCGTCCTGGACATCACCGGCCTCCGCAGCGCCCTGATGATCCGCAACGACCAACCCACCGGCTGACCCCACGCCCCGCCCCGCCCGCAACACCGCGGCGATCTTGCGCTTTCGGCCCGCGACTTGTCCGCTTTCGCGGGCTCTGCCGGGGCACGGAAGTGCAAGATCGGCGCGTGCCGGGGGGCAGGGGTCAGGGGGTGTTGCCCCAGCGGGCCTGTTCGAGGAGTTCGACGGCGCGGTCGCGGGCGTCCGGGTCGTCCGTACGCAGCATCGCGGTGGCCTCGTCGACCGCGTCGGTGAGCATCCGCCACTGCGAGTCGCGTTCCCGCACCAGGTCGGACTGGGCCGCGAGCTGCCGGGTCTTCACCCACAGCTCGACAAAGACCGACACCTTGGCCCGCAGCACCCACGGGTCGAACGGCTTGGTGAGGTAGTCGACCGCGCCGACCGCGTAGCCGCGCAGCGCGAGCTGGGCGTCCCGGTCCGCCGCGGTGAGGAAGATGATCGGCACGTGCCGGGTACGCTCGCGCCGCTTGATGTGGCTCGCCGTCTCGAAGCCGTCCATGTCCGGCATCTGGGCGTCCAGCAGGATCACCGCGAAGTCGTCCACCAGCAGCTGCTTGAGGGCCGCTTCGCCGCTCTCGACGGCGACGGACTGGACCGGCAGCCCCTGGAGGATCGCCTCCAGCGCCATCAGGTTCTCCCGGCGGTCGTCCACCAGCAGCGCCTTAGCCATCTGGGTCACGAACTCTCCTCGCTCCGGCTGCCGCTGATCCAGGACGACATGAGTTCGATCAACTCGTCCAGGTCGACGGGCTTGGTGATGTAGTCACTTCCCCCGGCCGCCAGCGCCGACTCGCGGTCGCCGGGCATGGCCTTCGCAGTCAGGAAGACGATCGGCAGGTCGGCGAACCGGTGGTTGCGCCGGATCTGCCGGGTCGTCTCGTACCCGTCCTGATCGGGCATCATCGCATCCATCAGGACGATGTCCACCTCCGGATGCTCGGCCAGCAGGCGGACGCCGTCCGCCCCGTTGTCCGAGTACAGCACGGTCAGCCCGTGCAGTTCCAACGCACTGGTCAGCGCGAAGACGTTCCGGACGTCGTCGTCGACGATCAGCACGGTGGCCCCCTCCAGTCGCCGGGTGGCCGGCGTGGAGGCCGGCTCGGGCAGCTCCGGCGGCGGCATCAGCAACGACGACGGCAGCCCGGCCCGCGCCGGCGACGGCGGCAGCGGCGCCACCACCGCGTCCGGGGCGAGCACGTCCGGCACGAAGAGCGTGAACGTCGAGCCCTGCCCGGGCGCCGACGACACGGCGATGCTCCCGCCCAGCAGCCGGGCCAGGTCCCGGCTGATCGACAGCCCCAGCCCCGTGCCGCCGTAGCGGCGGCTGGTGGTGCCGTCGGCCTGCTGGAACGCCTCGAAGATCAGCGACAGCTTGTCGTCGGAGATGCCGATGCCGGTGTCGACCACCGTGAACGCGATGACCTGCCGCGCGTTGATCAGCGCCGGCACGTCGAAGACCGCGTTCTCGGGCGCCGGCGCGATCCGCAGCGTCACCGCGCCGTTGTCGGTGAACTTGACCGCGTTGGAGAGCAGGTTGCGCAGGATCTGCTGCAGGCGCTGGGCGTCGGTGACCAGGGCGGGCGGCAGGTCCTTGCTGACCCGCACCTGGAAGTCCAGGCCCTTCTCCTCGGCCTGCGGCGCGAACGCCTGCTCCACGTAGCCGCGGATCTCGTCGAACCGGACCTCGGTCGGCTCGACGTCCATCCGCCCCGCCTCGATCTTGGACAGGTCGAGGATGTCGTCGATCAGCGACAGCAGGTCGGAGCCGGCCCCGTGGATCGTCCGGGCGAACTCGATCTGCTTCGGCGTGAGGTTCTGCTCCGAGTTCTCGGCCAGCAGCCGGGCCAGCAGCAGCAGCGAGTTCAGCGGCGTACGCAGCTCGTGGCTCATGTTGGCCAGGAACTCCGACTTGTACGCCGACGCCCGGGTGAGCTGCTGGGCCTTCTCCTCCAGGCCGAGCCGGGCCAGCTCGATCTCCCGGTTCTTGGTCTCGATGTTGCCCTTCTGCTCGGAGAGCAGCTGCGCCTTGTCCTCCAGCTCGGCGTTGGTGCGCTGGAGCTCCGCCGACTGCTCCTGCAACTCGTGGGCGAGCCGCTGCGACTGGGCGAGCAGCTCCTCCGTACGCCGGTTGGCCTGGATGGTGTTGACCGCGATGCCGGTGGTGAGCACCAGCCGCTCCAGGAACGCCAGGTGCAGCTCGGAGAAGGGCGTCACGCTGGCGAACTCGATCACCCCGAGCAGCTCGCCCTCGAAGAGCACGGGCAGCACCACCAGGTCGGCCGGCGGGGTGTCGGCGAGACCGGAGCGGAGCATCAGCTTGCCGTCCGGCGTCCCGCCCATCCGGATCGTCCGGCGGGAGAGGGCGGCCTGGCCGACCAGGCCCTCACCCGGCCCGAAGGTGACGTCGTGCCCGCGGGCGACGTAGCCGTACGAGGCGGTCAGCCGCAGCCGCGTCACACCCTCCGAGTTGTCCGCCAGGAAGAAGGCGCCGAGCTGCGCCTCGACCAGCGGGGTCACCTCCATCATGATCATGCGGCAGACCTCGCCGAGGTCGCGCTGCCCCTGGAGCAGGCCGCCGATCCGGGCGAGGTTCGAGTCGAGCCAGCCCTGCTCGGCGTTCTTCTTGGTCGTCTCCCGGAGGGTGACGATCATCTGGTTGATGTTGTCCTTCAGCTCGGCGACCTCGCCCTGCGCCTCGACCGCGATCCGCTGGGTCAGGTCGCCCCGGGTCACCGAGGTGGAGACCTGGGCGATGGCACGCAGCTGGGTGGTGAGGGTCGAGGCGAGCTGGTTGACGTTCTCCGTCAGGTCCCGCCACGTGCCGGAGACGCCCTTGACCTGGGCCTGACCGCCCAGCTTGCCCTCGATGCCGACCTCGCGCGCGACGCGGGTCACCTCGTCCGCGAACGACGAGAGCTGGTCCACCATCGTGTTGACGGTGTTCTTCAGCTCCAGGATCTCGCCCTGCGCGTCGACCGTGATCTTCTGCGACAGGTCGCCGTTGGCCACGGCGGTGGTCACCGAGGCGATGTTGCGCACCTGCGACGTCAGGTTCGACGCCATCGAGTTCACGTTGTCCGTCAGGTCCCGCCACGTACCCGAGACGCCCTTGACCTGGGCCTGACCGCCCAGCTTGCCCTCCGTGCCGACCTCGCGGGCCACCCGGGTCACCTCGTCCGCGAACGACGAGAGCTGGTCCACCATCGTGTTCACGGTCGACTTCAGCTCCAGGATCTCGCCCTGCGCGTCGACCGTGATCTTCTGGCTGAGGTCGCCCTTGGCGACGGCGGTGGAGACCTGGGCGATGTTGCGGACCTGGGCGGTGAGGTTGGACGCCATCGAGTTCACGTTGTCGGTCAGGTCCCGCCAGGTGCCGGCGACGCCGCGCACCTGCGCCTGGCCGCCCAGCTTGCCCTCCGTGCCCACCTCGCGGGCCACCCGGGTCACCTCGTCCGCGAACGACGAGAGCTGGTCCACCATCGTGTTGACCGTCGACTTCAGCGCGAGGATCTCGCCCCGGGCGTCGACGGTGATCTTCTGCGACAGGTCGCCCTTCGCCACGGCGGTGGTCACCGAGGCGATGTTGCGCACCTGCGACGTCAGGTTCGACGCCATCGAGTTCACGTTGTCCGTCAGGTCCCGCCACGTACCCGAGACGCCCTTGACCTGGGCCTGACCGCCCAGCTTGCCCTCCGTGCCCACCTCGCGCGCCACCCGCGTCACCTCGTCCGCGAACGACGAGAGCTGGTCGACCATCGTGTTGACGGTGTTCTTCAGCTCCAGGATCTCGCCCTGCGCGTCGACCGTGATCTTCTGGCTGAGGTCGCCCTTGGCAACGGCGGTGGAGACCTGGGAGATGTTGCGGACCTGGCTGGTCAGGTTGCCGGCGAGCTGGTTGACGTTCTCCGTCAGGTCGCGCCAGGTGCCGGAGACGCCGCGCACCTGCGCCTGGCCGCCCAGCTTGCCCTCGATGCCCACCTCGCGGGCCACCCGGGTCACCTCGTCGGCGAACGACGAGAGCTGGTCCACCATCGTGTTCACGGTGTCCTTGAGCTCCAGGATCTCGCCCTGCGCCGCCACGGTGATCTTCTGCGACAGGTCGCCCCGCGCCACCGCCGTGGAGACCTGCGCGATGTTGCGCACCTGCGACGTCAGGTTCGACGCCATCGAGTTGACGCTGTCGGTCAGGTCCTTCCACGTGCCCGCCACGTTCGGCACGTCGGCCTGGCCGCCCAGCTTGCCCTCGGTGCCCACCTCGCGGGCCACCCGGGTCACCTGCTCGGCGAAGAGCCGCAGGGTGTCGGTCAGGTAGTTCATCGTGTCGGCCAGCTCGGCGACCTCGCCGCGCGCCCCGACCGTGATCTTCTGCGACAGGTCCCCCTTGGCCACCGCCGTCGCCACCTGGGAGATCGACCGCACCTGGCCGGTGAGGTTCGACGCCATGGTGTTCACCGAGTCGGTGAGGTCCTTCCAGGTGCCGGCGACGCCCCGCACGTCGGCCTGGCCGCCGAGCTTGCCCTCGGTGCCCACCTCGCGCGCGACGCGGGTGACCTCGTCGGCGAACGACGAGAGCTGGTCCACCATCGTGTTCACGGTGCGCCCGATGCGCAGGTACTCGCCACGCAGCGGCCGGCCGTCGATCTCCAGCGCCATGTGCTGGGACAGGTCGCCCTCGGCGACCGCCACGATGACCCGGGCGATCTCGGTGGTGGGCCGGCCGAGGTCGTCGATCAGCGAGTTGATCGCCCGCTGGCCCTCCGCCCAGGAGCCGTCCAGCCCCTCGTCGTCCAGGCGCTCGGTGAGCCGGCCGTCCCGGCCGACGATCCGGCTGATCCGTCGCAGGTCGAGGTACTGCCGCTCCTGGAGCGAGACGACATCGTTGAAGGCGTCCGCGACCTCACCGGCCCGGCCCGCCCGTCGGGGCAGCCGGACCTTGAGGTCGCCGCGGCGGACCCGCCGCAGCGCCTCGGTCAGTTCGACGAGGAGCGCCTCGTGGTCGGGCGCGGACGGATCCGCGGTCGCCGACTGTTTCGCCGTGGTCATCAGTCCTCGCTCAGCTCGGGGCCACCGACGCCTGCGACGCAGGCCATCCCATCATTGTGCCCGTGGCCCCGTCCCCGCCACGGGTGCGCGGCCCGTCGCCACGCCCGACAGTGCCCCGCCCGCGCCGTTCGTCCCGTTCGCGGGGCCGTCCGCCGTGACCGGCCGGCCACCGAGCGCGCCACTCGTCCGGGACCGGCTTGGCACCCGAGCGGACGGCGGTGGAGGATACGAGGGTGTCAGCGGAGGCGGGGCCCGCGGAGACCGGGGGCCGAGACGAGCACGTCCGGCGCGTCCGGCTCCCCGCCGACCGGCGTACGCCCGCCGCGGCGCGGGCCCTGGTGCGGTCGGTGCTCACCGAGGCGCACCTGGACGAGCTGGTCAACGAGGCGCTGCTGCTGACCACGGAACTCTCGACGAACGCGGTGGAACACGCCCGCACCGAACTGGACATCGAGGTCGTCGCCGACCCGTTCGGGCTCACCGTCACCGTCTCGGACTTCGCGGCCGGCCCGGTGGACGAGCTGACCGTCGGGGTCCGCAACGACGCCACGGACATCGACGAGGTCTCCGAGCGCGGCCGGGGCCTGCTGCTGGTCGACCACTTCGCCAGCCGCTGGGGCACCACCTACCTGCCGACGGGCAAGGGCGTCTGGTTCCGGCTGGACCGGCCCGGCCCGGCCGGTGACGGGGAAACGGGCGCCCCGGCGCGGGCGACGCCGGGCGCGGCGACCGCCGGGGGTGGCGCCGCCGCCAGGTCGGAGAGCTCCGCGCCGAGCGCGGGGGCGATGAGCGAGCTGATGCAGACCACCCCCGACCCGTACGCCGAGGATCCGCTGCCCGACTTCGCGGCCAGCCTCCTCACCCGGGTGGCCGAGATGGTCGGCGCGGCCGGCGGGGTGGTCCGGCTGGACCGGGGCGACGGGCAGGGCACGCAGGCGCTGGCCCGGTACGGCCGCCAGCCCCGGCCCGGCAACGAGCTGCTCCGGGTGCCGCTGGCCGTGCACCGGCCGTACAGCGGGGAACTGGAGCTGGACGCCGCGCCGTCGGCGTACGCCCGGCCGCTGGCGGTGCTGATGGCCGAGCGGCTCTCGCTGCACCTGGAGAACGACCGGCTGCGCCGGGCGGACGTACGCCGGCAGGCGTGGCTGACCTTCCTCGCGGAGGCCAGCGAGCTGCTCGCGCAGTCCCTGGACGTCGAGCTGACGATGGCGCTCGTCCCGCAGCTCGTGGTGCCCCGGCTCGGGCAGTGGTGCGCGGTGCACACCACCGACGAGTGGGGCCGGTTGCGCCTCGCGGCGGCCAGCCACGCCGACGAGTCGGTGCTGCCCCAACTGCACAAGGTGCTCCAGGAGACCGGCCCGGACTCGGTCCAGGAGCGGCTTCGCGAGGCGTCGCGCAACGGCACCCAGATGCCCCTCGGCACGCCGATGGAGGGCTTCGCGGTGCCGCTGATCGCGCGGGGGCAGCGGCTCGGCACCCTGGCCGTCGGCCGGCACCAGCGGCACCGGCACGACCCGGACGAGGTCGCCGTGCTGGAGGACGTGGCCCGGCGGGCGGCGCTGGCGATCGAGAACGCCCGGATCCACGCCGAGCGGCGCCGGGTCGCGCAGACCCTCCAGCAGTCGCTGCTGCCGCCGGTGCTGCCCGTGGTCGAGGGCATCGGCTTCGCCGCCGAGTACGTCCCGACCGGCGGCGACGCCGACGTCGGCGGCGACTTCTACGACGTGGTGCCGCTGCCGGACGGGCGCTGGCTGGTGGTGGTCGGCGACGTCTCCGGCAAGGGGGTGCAGGCGGCGACGGTCACCGGCCTGGTCCGCGACGTCATCCGGGTGCTGGTCGGCGACGGCAAGCCGCTGCCGGAGGCGCTGGCCAGGGTCAACGAGACGCTGGTCGAGCGGGGCGGCGGGCGGTACTGCACGCTGGCCCTCGCGGCGGTCGGTCCGGGCAGCGGCGGGCAGCTCGACGTGTCGCTGCACCTCGCCGGCCACGACCGGCCGGTGCTGCTGCGCTCCGGTGGCGGGGCCGCCTTCGTCGGCACCGGCGGCACCGCGCTCGGGCTGCTCGACTCGATCACCTCACCGGCGGCGGAGATCCCGCTCGGCCCGGGCGACTCGCTGGTCTTCTACACCGACGGGGTCACGGAGCGGCGGCGCGGCCGGGAGCTGTTCGGCACCGACCGGCTGCGCGACGCCGCCGCCCCGCTGGCCGGCTACTCGGCCGACGTGGTGGCCGCCCGCCTCCGCTCAACGGCGCTGGGCTTCTCGGCGGAGGCGCCCCGCGACGACATCGCCATCCTGGTGCTCCGCAACGAGGCGGCCTGAAGCACCGCCGACCCGGAGCCGCCGCGGCCCTGACGACTCAACCCTTGTAGCCGTAGAGGAAGGCGTGGACTCCGGCTGCGGCGACCTCGTCTATCTCGGCCTCCGACATGGCGTCCATGCCTGCCCGGTCCCTGCCCCAGGTGTTG
The DNA here is from genome assembly GCF_043204915.1 of Micromonospora sp. NPDC047670. Classification (NCBI taxonomy): domain Bacteria; kingdom Bacillati; phylum Actinomycetota; class Actinomycetes; order Micromonosporales; family Micromonosporaceae; genus Micromonospora; species Micromonospora sp. NPDC047670. Next base: position 157,088 of record NZ_JBIDDA010000001.1, on the reverse strand, counting down.
GTCACCAGCGCCGCGAAGTGCTGCGCCGCCATCTCCGCGTCCCGGACGCGCAGCAGCCCGCGCTCGGCGAGCCGGGCGATCCTGGCCCCGAGAGCACGCTGAACTCTCAGCGGGCCGGCCTTCTGCCAGGCGTCGTGCAGATCGCGGGGGAAGTGCTCCCCCTCGGCGTTGATCCTGGCGACGATCGCGAAGTGGTCGCTGAACTCGGGCCGCGGCCGCACCCATTCCTTGGCGAGGCCGACGAGATTCGCCTCCAGGTCGTCGCCTCCCACCGTCTCTCCGAGGTGGCGCTCGATCATCGCCTCGTGGGCGGCTGCCACCTGCTGCGAGCTGTCGGTCAGCACGGTGGCGAACAGCTGATGCTTGTTCTCGAAGTGGTTGTAGATCGTGCGGGTCGACACCGCGGCCTCGGTGGCGATCATGTCGATGCTCGCCCCCAGGTAGCCGACCTGCCCGAAGACCTTCCGGGAGGCGCGCAGGATGGCCTGCCGCTTCTCCGGGAATCCCTTGCGCGGCCGGTTCTGCTGGTCGTCCGTCCTGGTCACCTGGCACCTCCTGGTTGATTACAACCATCACTTTACATGAGTGCAATGCACGTTGTACTTTACTTTCATGAGCACATCGCAGAAGCTCGGCCGGCCGGCGGGGCCTCCCGGCGTCCGACCCTCTCCGGCCGCTGCCGGCCGGGTCAGGGCGGCGCTGACCCTGGGCTCCGTGCTGCTCGGCTACCTCGTCGTCCCGATGGCCATGTCCGGCACCAGCGTCGCCCTGCCCCATATCGCGGCCGACCTGGGCGGGAGCGGCGCCGCCCTGCAGTGGGTGGTCACGGGCTACTTCCTGGCGGCCTCCTGCCTGATGCTCGTCGCCGGATCGCTCGGTGACCTCGTCGGCCGGCGGCGGATCTTCACCATCGGAGCCGTCGTCTACGCGGTGAGCACCGCGGGCGCCGCCCTGGCCCCCCATGTGCTGCTGTTGGACGCCGCCAGGACCCTGTCGGGCGTGGGCGCGGCCGGCGTGATGGCCGGTGGGGGCGCGCTTCTGGCCAGCACCTTCGAGGGGTCCGCCCGCACCCGGGCCTTCGCCATGGTCGGCACCACCGTCGGCGTCGGCCTCGCCTTCGGCCCGACTCTCACCGGCTGGCTGGTCAGCGCGCTCGGGTGGCGCGCGATGTTCGGCGCCTTCGCCGGCGTGGGCGTGCTGCTCGTGGCGGGCACGCGGGTCATGCGGGAGTCCGCCGCCGACCGCCGGCCCAGGTTCGACCTGCCGGGGACCGCCGCTTTCGTCCTCGGCGTTGTCGGGCTGATGTACGGCGCCAACCAGGTGGCGGGGGCGGGCTGGACCAGCCCCGTCGTCCTCGCCTACATCGGCGCCGGCCTGCTGCTGCTGGTGCTGTTCGGCTTCCTGGAACGACGCACCGACCATCCGGTCCTGGACCTGGCGCTGCTGAACAACGGCCCCTTCCTCGGCTGGCTGCTGGCCGCCCTGACCACGGCGGTCGGCACCGTCGGAGTCCTGGTGTACCTGCCCACGTACCTTCAGGGCGCGGCCGGCTTCTCCGCCGGAGACGCGGGCACCATGATGCTGGCGATGACCCTGCCGGTCCTGGCGGTGCCCCCACTGGTCGGAAGGCTGGTGAACCAGGGGGTCTCCGCCAAGCGGCTCATCGTGCTGGCGATCGCGCTCATCGCCGGGGGCAACGCCTGGATGACCGTGCTCGGCCCGGGCTCCGGTGTCGCGGAGCTCCTCGGCCCGCTACTGCTCATCGGTGTCGGCAACGGACTGGCCGCCGCGCTCGTCGACGCGCAGGCGATGGAGCACGTCGCCGCCGACCGTGTCGGGATGGCCTCCGGCCTGCTCAACACCGCGCGCGGCGGCGCCAACGCATTGGCCCTCGCGGTCTTCGGCGCGGCTCTGATCAGCCTCATGCAGTCCCAGATCGGCGGGCGCGAGCTCGCCGGACGGGTCACCGCGGGCGATTTGAGCGGAGGCTCCCGGCCTCTCCTGATCGAGCAGTACACCAGCGCGTGGCACACGGTGCTGTGGACGGTGGCGACGCTGTGCGCCATCTCCGGCGTGGTGGTTCACCGGCTCCTCACGGCACGGGTCGCCGAGCGCGCCGGGACCGGGGATCCGGACATGGATCCGACAGACCCCGGGGAAAGGGGGTGACGAGCGTGCGCACGCGATTGAGGACGACCCCCATGGGCCGCACCGGGCTCGTGGTCCCCGTCCAGGGACTCGGCTGCATGCGGATGACCGAACCCGGCACGGCGGTCGGACCGTCGGAAGCGACCGCTGTCATCAACCACGCGATCGACCTTGGCGCGACGATGATCGACACGTCCGACATGTACGGCCGCGGACGCAACGAGGAGATCGTCGGCGCGGCCATCCGCCACCGCCGCGACGAGGTCGTGCTGTGCACCCGGTTCGGAGTGGTGTTCGGACCCGGCGACACCTGGTGGGTCCGCGGCGACGCCCCGTTCGTGCGCGCCGCCTGCGAAGCCAGCCTGCGCCGCCTCGGCACCGACGTCATCGACCTCTACTACCTGGCCCGGCCCCAGGTGAACGTCCCCTTGGAGGAGACCATCGGCGCCATGGCCGACCTGGTCACCGAAGGCAAGGTGCGCCACCTCGGGCTCTCCGAGGTCAGCGGCGAAGAACTTCGTCGAGCCCACGCTGTGCACCCCATCTCCGCAGTGCAGTCCGAGTGGTCACTGGGTGCCCGCCGAATCGAGGCGATGGTGCCGGTCTGCGCCGAACTCGGCGTCGGTGTGGTGCCGTTCTCACCGAACGGTCGCGGTCTGCTCGCCGCGGGGTCGGATCGGTCCGCTCGGTTCGCCACGACCTTCCCCGGCCGGGCCGCGCTTCCCGCAGTGCTGCGGGAGATCGCCGACGGGCGGGGCGTCAGGCCCGGCCAGATCGCACTGGCCTGGGTGCACCACAGGGCCCAGGCGTGGGGGATCCCCGTCACGCCCATCCCCGGCACCGGCCGGCTGCGACATCTGGAGGAGAACGTCGCGGCCGCAGGCATCGCACTCGACCCCGGAGAACTGGCGCGACTCGACGCCGCCGCACTTCCGGACGTGTGATCCGGAACAGCCCAACCCCTCTTTCCTCTCTCTGTTTCCGCACGCCCAACTGTCCAGGAACAAAGGAGTAACCCAGCATGTCCCGTGACACGCTCAAGCTCGCCGTCATCCTCGCAAGCGTCCGCGAGGGGCGGTTCGGCGAGGTCGTGACCCACTGGTTCGCCGAGCTGGCGACCGAGCACAGCGCCTTCGAGGTGGAGGTCGTCGACCTGGCCCGGACCGATCTCCCGCTGGCCCTGCCCGCGACGCCGCCCGCCATGGCGACCGAGGAGACCCGCCCGGCCGAAATGCTCCCGCTCTCCGCCAAGCTGGCCGAGGCGGATGCCTTCGTGGTGGTGACCCCTGAGTACAACCGCAGCTTTCCCGCCTCCCTGAAGTCCCTCATCGACTGGCACTTCACCGAGTGGCAGGCCAAGCCGATCGGGTTCGTGTCCTACGGCGCCCAGGCCGGCGGCCTGCGGGCCGTCGAGCAGCTGCGCCCGGTCTTCGCCGAACTGCACGCCGTCACCATCCGAGACACCGTGGCCTTCCCCTACTACTGGGAGCAGTTCGGGGAGGACGGGCAGCCGCGTGACGTCGAGGCCGCGCAGGCCGCCGTCAAGATCATGCTCGACGAGCTGGCCTGGTGGGGCACCGCGCTGCGCGAGGCGCGCGCCAAGACCCCGTACAACCCGGCGGGCTGACACCGCCCTCACTGCCGCGCAACTCCGCTGCCTACTCCTGGGAAGAATCATGTTCATCGCGTACGTCGTGCTGGCGGTGCTGCTGTCAGTGCTGCTGGTGGTCTCCGGGCGAGCCAAACTCGTCAAGGACAAGGACATCGCGGAAACCCTGACCCGGCTGGGCGTCCCCCACAACTGGTTCCCGATCCTGGCGCTTCTCGAGTTCGCCGGGGCGCTGGGGCTGCTGGCCGGCATCGTCTACCGGCCACTGGGAATCGCCGCGAGCATCGGCGTGGTGCTCTACTTCGTCGGCGCGGTCGTCTCCCATCTGCGCGTCAAGGACGTCAAGGGCGCCCCCGTACCGACCGTCCTCGTGCTGGTCTCGGCCGCACCCCTGGTGCTCGGCCTGGCCACCCACTGATCACCACGCCAACGGAACCGGCCCGCACGACCATGCGGGCCGGTTCCGCCCCGGGCAAGGCTCGCCATGCATGCGGGGCAACGAGGAAATGACCACCGGGAGGACCGAGAACCCCGCGGGGCAGACCCTCGAGTCCACTGGACGGGGCTACAGGCCGCCCGGCAGGCGGCCGGGGGCGAGGCGGTGGTGCGGGTCCAGGTGCTCCTTGGCCGCGCGCAGCCGGGGCAGCCCGGCCAGCTCGCCCCAGAGGTCGACGGCCCGCCGGACGGCCGCCGGCGCGGAGACCACCACGCACCGGCCCTGCCGGGCGAGGAGCACCCCACGGACGGCGGCCAGGATCGAGGCCACCCGGTCGGGAGCCATGGCGCCGGGCAGGGCCGCGTGCACGACGCCCAGGCCGGCGGAGCCGCGCACCGGGACGGGGGCGCCGGCGGCGTCGCGCAGCGCGTAGACGGCGGCGTGCAGGTCGGCGATCGGCACCTCGATCCGCAGCGCGGTGTCGCCCGGGCCGAACGGATAGCGCCGCCACCACTGCGGCGCCGAGTGGCTGACCCCGGACCTGCCGCCGAGGAGCGTGACCAGGCGGTCGGCGCGCTCGGCGACGTCGGCCGGGCCGCCCTCCAGCAGCACCGCCAGCCGGCCGGCGCCGGCGCCGGCCGGGCCGACCGAGGCGCGCCCGGTCATGGACGGGTGGCGCGCCATCGACTCGGCCCGGCCGCCCTGGCGCGGCCGGGGTCCCGCGCCGGCCGGCAGGTCCAGCTCGACCGCGGCCGGGTCGAGGCGTGCGGCGAGCACCGTACGCACGAGGTCGTGCACCTCCAGCGGGGTCCAGACCGGCCGGGTGACCCAGATCCGGCTGGCCGGGACGGTCTGCACCCGCAGCGTCGCCGAGACCAGCACGCCGAGCGCCCCCTGCGAGCCGCAGAGCAGCCGGGCCAGCTCCAGCCCGTCGATGCCGCCACCGGCGTTGACCAGCTCGCCGTCGGCGTCGAGGTAGCGCACGCCGAGGAGCTGGTCGCACGGGCTGCCGTGGCGGTGCCGCAGCGGGCCCGCCTCCCCCGCGGCGAGCACCCCGCCGAGGGTGGCGCCGGGCGAGGGGGCGTCGACCGCCAGCCGCTGCCCGGTGCGTTCGAGCGTGGCCTGCACCGCGCGCAGCGGGGTGCCCGCGCCGACCTCGGCGGTGGGCGCGGCGAGCGGCTCGTGCCCGATCCCGGCGAGCCGGCCGGTGTCGAGCATGATGTCGACCCGGTCGGGGGCGGCACCCCAGTCGATCTTCGTGCCGGCGCCGCGCGGCACCACGCTCAGGTCGTGCCGGGCGGCCAGCCGCAGCACCTCGGCGGCGGCGTGCGGACCGCCCGGCACGGCCACCCAGCGGGCCGGGCGCCCGGCCACCTCGTCGGCCGGGCCGGCGAGGCGGGCGAACGGCGGACCGCAGATCTCCGTCAACCGCCGCGTGATGTCGAGGGCTCCGGGCCGGTCGGTGGAACTCGCTGCTGCCGCCATGCCGGCCATCGTACACATGTTCGAAAGATGTGGCGGCGGTTCGAGCGACGAGGCCACCCGGAGGGCGACCCGCGCCGGTAACGTGGCGCCGTGACCACCGAGACCCCCGTGCCCACCGCGAAGCGGGTGCCCAGCGAGCGCACCCACCACGGCGACACCGTCACCGACGAGTACGCGTGGCTGGCCACGAAGGACGATCCGGAGACGATCGCCTACCTGACCGCCGAGAACGCCTACACCGAGGCCCGGACGGCGCATCTCGAAGGGCTGCGCGCCGACCTGTTCGAGGAGACCCGCCGGCGCACCCAGGAGACCGACCTGTCGGTGCCCAGTCGCAAGGGCGGCTACTGGTACTACACCCGCACCGTCGAGGGGCAGCAGTACGGCGTGCAGTGCCGGCGGGCGGTCCGCGACGGCGAGACCGACCCGCCGGTCAGCGCGGACGGCGCGCCGCTGGACGGCGAGGAGGTGCTGCTCGACGGCAACCTGCTCGCCGAGGGGCACGACTTCTTCGCGCTCGGCGCGTTCGACGTCAGCCCCGACGGGCGGTGGCTGGCCTACTCGACGGACTTCTCGGGCGACGAGCGGTTCACGCTGCGGGTCAAGGACCTCTCCACCGGGGAGCTGCTGCCCGACGAGGTGCCCGACACCTTCTACGGCACCGCCTGGTCGGCCGACGCCTCGGTGCTGTTCTACGTGACGGTGGACGACGCGTGGCGCCCCAACCGGGTCTGGCGGCACACCCTCGGCACCCCGTCCAGCGAGGACGTGGTGGTGCACCAGGAGGACGACGAGCGGTTCTGGGTCGGCGTCGAGCTGACCCGCTCGGAGAAGTTCGTCCTGATCGACATCCACAGCAAGATCACCAGCGAGGTGCTGGTGATCCCGGCCGGCAACCCGACCGGCACGCCCGCGTCCGTCGCGCCCCGCCGGCAGGGCGTGGAATACACGGTCGAGCACCACGGCCACCGCTTCCTGATCCTGCACAACGACGGCGCCGAGGACTTCGCGCTGGCGTACACCTCGGCGGACGCGCCCGGCGACTGGGTGCCGCTGATCGAGCACTCCCCCGGCACCCGGTTGGAGGCGGTGGACGCCTTCGCCGACCACCTGGTCGTCTCGCTGCGCACCAACGGGCTGACCGGGCTGCGGGTGCTCCCGATCGGCGGCGGCGACGCCTTCGACATCGACTTCCCGGAGCCGCTCTACAGCGTCGGCCTGGACAGCAACCCGGAATATCGCACCGGCCAGATCCGGCTGCGCTACACCTCGCTGGTCACCCCCGACTCGGTCTACGACTACGACCTGGTCACCCGGCAGATGGTGCTGCGCCGGCAGAAGCCGGTGAAGCCCGGGCCGGACGGGCGGGCCTACGACCCGGCCGGCTACGAGCAGCACCGCGACTGGGCGCTGGCCGACGACGGGACGCGCGTGCCGATCTCGCTGGTCTGCCGGGCCGGCACGCCGAAGGACGGCTCCGCCCCCTGCGTCATCTACGGCTACGGCTCGTACGAGGCGAGCATGGACCCGTGGTTCTCGATCGCCCGGCTCTCCCTGCTCGACCGCGGCGTCATCTTCGCCGTGGCGCACATCCGCGGCGGCGGCGAGCTGGGCCGCCGCTGGTACGACCAGGGCAAGCTGCTGGCCAAGAAGAACACCTTCACCGACTTCGTGGCCTGCGCCCGGCACCTGGTCAAGGCCGGCTGGACGGCGACCGACCGGCTCGTCGCCCGGGGCGCCTCGGCCGGCGGGCTGCTGATGGGCGCGGTGGCAAACCTCGCCCCGGACGCGTTCGCCGGCATCGTCGCGCAGGTGCCCTTCGTGGACGCCCTCACCTCGATCCTGGACCCGTCGCTGCCGCTGACCGTCACCGAGTGGGAGGAGTGGGGCAACCCGCTCGACGACCCGGAGGTGTACGCGTACATGAAGTCCTACACCCCGTACGAGAACGTACGGGCGGTTGACTACCCGGCGATCCTGGCGGTGACCAGCCTCAACGACACCCGGGTGCTCTACCACGAGCCGGCGAAGTGGATCGCCCGGCTGCGGGCGGTCGCCCCGCAGGGCGACTACCTGCTCAAGACCGAGATGGGCGCCGGCCACGGCGGGCCGAGCGGCCGCTACGACGCGTGGCGCGAGGAGGCGTTCGTCAACGCCTGGATCCTCGACCGCCTCGGCCGCGCCTGAGCGACGACGGGGTGACCGAGGCGCACGGGGGCCGGGCGGCGGACGGTTCGCCCGGCCCCACCCCCGGCCCGGCCCCTGCCCCTGGCCCCGCCTCCGGCCCTGGCCTTGGCCCTGGCGACGGCTCTGCCCCTGGTCCTGGCCCTGGCGACGGCTCTGCCCCTGGCCCCGCCTCCGGCCCCCAGCCTGACGACGGCCCTGGCCCTGGGGACGGGCCCGAGCCTGGCGACGGCCCTGGCCCTGGGGACGGGCCCGAGCCTGGCGACGACCTGGCCCTGGGGACGGGAAAAGGGACCAGAGCGACGCTGCTACGGAGCCGGGCGTGGCCCGGCGCGGGCCGACCTGGGTGATCCTGGCGGTGATCGCCGCCGTTCTGCTGGTCTGCTGCTGCTCGGCCGTGCTCGGGCTCGCCCTCTCCTGGTCCGCCGGCCTGTTCGACGCACGCTGAGGGATCTTGGTGCGAAGTGGCCCCTCCAGGGGCCGTTTCACACCGAGATCGGCACGGCGGGACGCACGGGACCGCGAGTGGGTGGGTCAGCGGGGGGTGGGGAGCAGGGCGGCCGCCTCGCCGGTGCGCACCATGCGCTGCCAGCGCAGCCGGTTGCCGATCAGCGCGGTGACCACCGACTGCACCACCACCAGGTACATCACCTGCCGGTAGATCAACTGCTGGAACGGCAGGCTCCACAGCGGACCGAGCCGTTCCCGGTCCAGCCGCAGCGCGTACGCGGCGGTGACCGCCTGGAGCAGCAGCAGCACCGCCCAGGCCAGCACCAGCGTCGACCAGGGCAGGAACAGCAGGCCGTAGACGGCGTAGACGTCCACCGCCGGGGCGGTCAGCGGCAGCACGATCTGGAACACGGTCAGGTACGGCAGGCCGCGCCGGCCGAGCTTGCCGCCCGCGCCCCGCTCGCGCAGCGCGTGCCGGTGCTTCCACATCGCCTGCATCGTGCCGTAGCACCAGCGGTAGCGCTGCCGCCAGAGCTGCCGCAGCGAGGAGGGCGCCTCGGTCCAGGCGATCGCCGCCTCCTCGTAGACCACCCGCCAGCCGGCCCGCAGCACCTGCATGGTGAGGTCGGTGTCCTCCGCCAGGGTGTCCGCGGGCACCCCGCCGACCGCGAACAGCGCCTCGCGGCGGAACGCGCCGATCGCGCCGGGGATGGTCGGCATGCACTCCAGCACGTCGTACATCCGGCGGTCGAGGTTGAAGCCGATCACGTACTCCAGGTGCTGCCACCGGCCGAGCAGCCGGCGCCGGTTGGCGACCTTGGTGTTGCCGGAGATCGCGCCGACCGTGGGGTCGGCGAAGCCCTGCACCAGCCGGCGGACGGTGTCCGGCTGGAAGACGGTGTCCCCGTCGACCAGCACCAGCAGGTCGGCGCGGGCCGCCCGGATGCCCGTGTTCAGCGCCGCGGGCTTGCCGGCGTTGGCCTGCCGGATGACCCGCACCCCGCGCAGGCGGAGCCGCTCGACGATCCCGGCGGTGTCGTCGCTGGACCCGTCGTCCACGACGATCACCTCCAGCGTCGGGTAGTCGCTGGCCACCAGCGACCGGACGGTCGCGGCGATGTTCGCGGCCTCGTTGTAGGCGGGCACGATCACCGACACCGGGGCGGTGATCGCCGGCGGCACCCGCCTCGGCCGGCGGACCCGCCGCACGTGGACCTGCGCGCAGCACACCTGCACGAGCAGCCGGGCCACGCCCAGCACCAGCGCGATCCCGAGCAGCAGATCCATCGCCCCGGCCAGCCAGCCGGCGCCGGCCTGGGTCCACCGCAGGGCGTGACCGCTCAGCCGGCTGTCCCCGGCGGCCGGCACCATGGAGGCCGGCGCGCCGATCCCCTCGGAGACGGTGGTGAACCGGTAGCCCTGCCGGGTCAGCCCCGGCAGCAGCCGGTCGAGGGCGGCCACCGTCTGGGCCCGGTCGCCGCCGCCGTCGTGCATCAGCACCACCGCGCCGCGCCCCCGCTGCGGGGTGGCGGCCTCGACGATGGCCGGCACGCCCGGCCGCTGCCAGTCCTTCGTGTCCCGGTCGGCGAGCACGGTGACGTGCCCGGTGCCGGCGGCGGCGCGCAGCGCGGCGTACTCGGGAGCGGTCAGCGCCGACGGATGCGACGAGAACGGCGGTCGGAGCAGGGTGACCTCGCGGCCGGTCGCGCCGGCGACCGCCTTGCGGGTCAGCGAGAGTTCCAGGTCGCGCCGCCAGCCCGGGGCCGCGCCGAGGTCGGTGTGGGTGAAGCTGTGCGAGCCGATCTCGTGCCCCTCGGCGAGGATCCGGCGGACCAGCTCGGGGTGCTCGTTGACCCGGGCGCCGACCACGAAGAAGGTGGCGCGGGCGCCGTGCCGGCGCAGCGCGTCGAGCACCTGCGGCGTCCACTGCGGGTCCGGCCCGTCGTCGAAGGTCAGCGCGATCGTCCGGTCGGGCATCGTGCGACTGACGGGCCGCTCCCGGTCCAGCCGCAGCACCGGCCCGCCGGTGGCGACCTCCTTCGGCACCGCCGGCCCGGCGGACGGGTCGGCGCGCGGCTCGCCGGAGCCACCCGCGAGCCCGGTCACCAGGCCGTCGACGGTGAGCGCCGCGAGCAGCAGCGCCAGCCCGAGCAGGAGCAGAATCCAGTGCGCCCGCGGGTCCCGGCGGGCGACGTGCCGTGCCACCGCTACCTCGGCTTGCCCGGGGAGCGGCCGGGCTTCGCGGTGCGCCGCTCGTCGCCCTGACCCGGCTGTTCGGACGGGTTCGGCCGGGCGGTGGGGGCGCCGGCGGCCGGAACGGCGCCGGGGGCGCGGGTGTGCGTCGGCGCCGAGGTGCTGGTGGCGGGCGACGGACGGGGGGCGGTCGGCGACGCGCCGCCCAACTCGTCGCGGCCGTCCACCCCGGCTTCGAGCGGTGCCGCCGGCCGGCTGTCCGACCAGCCGGGCAGCGACACCGACGAGTCCATGAAGAGTCCGGCGGCGATCAGGCCGAGGCTGGTGAGCAGGCCCAGACCCATCGCGGTGCCGGCGATCACCGTGAGCCGGCGCCGCCGCCCGGTCCGGTCGACGAACACCGGCGGCGCTCCACCCGGCTGGTTCTGCATCTGCTGAGCTCCCGCTGCCACGCGCGACCGGGGCCCTCCGGCCCCGGTCCGGGCCCGTCGGCCGGGCCTCCGGAGCGAACAGCGCCCCCGGCGCCACCTGCGTTACACCGCTCAGGCCGCCCGCAGCTCCTCCACGGCGGTGCCGGCGCGCAGGAAGAGCAGCCCGACGCCGACCGTCACCAGCACCGCGGCCAGCGCGCCACCGCCGAGCGCCGCCAACTGCTCCACGGGTACGCCGGGCGTCACGGTCACCTCCGGCACCCGGACGATCCGGGTGTGCTGCGCGCGGGTGACCGGGTCGGCGCAGAGGTGCTCGGCGGCCTCGCAGACCTCGTCGGTGTAGCCGCCACCGCTCGGCGCGCGGAAGAGGCCCCGGGCCAGCAGCAGGCCGACGGTGAGCGCCACGGCCACCGCCGGCACGGCCGGCGCCAGCGACTGCCAGGCGATCGACCGGCCGAGCGTGTGCCGCGGCACGCCCGTCGCGACCAGGGCCGCGTACGTCCGGCGCCGGGCGACGATCCCCTCCACGAGGGCGACGACCAGCCCACCGGCGGCGACCAGCATCGCCACCGCCACCGCCAGGTCCACCAGGTCCATGGTGCGGAGATAGAAGTCGTCGCCGTCGGCCGGCCCGGCGTTGGTCAGTCGGTGAAGCTCGTTCTGGGCGACGAAGTACGACCGGAGCCCGGCCGCGCCGGCGCCGAGGAGCACCGCCGCCAGCAGGGTGGCGAAGGTCCGGCTGCCCGCCCACGGGTCGGCCGTGAGCCGGCGGGCGGCGAGCAGTGCCGCCGGACCCCGGGCGTAGCGGTGCAGCACCCGCCCGGCGGTCCAGGAGATCCAGCCGGTGCCGACGACCACGCCGATCATCGCGGCCAGCCCGCCGCCGACCAGCAGCGTCGGCACCAGCCACAACGGCGGATCGGCCTCGCGCCGGACGTACCAGCTCACGACCGGTTCGACGGAGACGAACGCGGCGAGGCCGGCGCCGATGAGCACACCGGCCCAGGGCCGGGGCCCGCGTTCCCGGCGGGCCCGGCGCACGACGCCGAACGGGGTGGCGCTCACCCTGCGCAGCATCAGCGCGGTGGCCAGCGCCGCGGCGACCGGCAGCCCGAGCAGCACGGCGGTCAGCACGCCCGTCGCGGGCAGCACGTCGGTGGGAAGGGCGAGCCGGCCGTCGGCGGCGGGCCGATCCCACGCCTTTCGGCCGGCGAAGTAGATCGACGCGCCGGCCAGCGTGCCGAGCAGGCTCGCCAGGCCGGTTTCCAGCACGGCGATCCAGGTCACCTGCCCGGGGGTGGCCCCGGCCAGCCGGAGCGCGGCGAGCCGGCGGTCCCGCGCCGGGGCGCCGAGCCGGGCGCACTGCCCGGCCAGCGCCAGCACGGGAATGGTGAGCAGCAGCAGGGCGAAGGCGGTGCCGCCCCGCAGCCCCGGCTCGACGAGCAGCGGGTTGGCGTACTGCTGCGACCAGCGGTTCTCGTTTCCGGCGGTGGCGGGCGGCGTGGGGATGGCCAGCACGGTGAGCGCCGCCAGGCCGGTGAGGGTGGCCAGGGTGGCACTGAGCGCGGTCAGCGCGACCCGGACGGTGTCGGTGCGGGTGCCGGCCAGGGCGAGCCGGGCCAGGGTCGACGGCCTCACCGCTGCCCACCGGTCAGCGGCGCGTCGAGCCCCAGGCCGGTGTGGTCCACCTCGCCGTCGCGCAGGACGACCTCGCGGTCGGCGTACGCGGCGATCCGCGGCTCGTGCGTGACCAGCACGACGGCGGTGCGCTGCTCGCGGGCCAGGCGGACCAGCCGGGTGAGCACCTGCTCGCCGGTGAGCGTGTCCAGGGCGCCGGTGGGCTCGTCGGCGAAGAGCATCCGGGGCTCGGTGACCAGGGCCCGCGCCATGGCGCAACGCTGCTGCTGTCCGCCGGACATCTCGCCGGGCCGGGTGTCGGCCAGGTCGACCACCCCGAGCCGGTCCAGCCAGGACAGGGCCGCCGTCCGCGCCTCTCGCCGCCCCGTGCCGGCGAGAAGCAGCGGAAGGGCGACGTTCTCCGCGGCGGTCAGCTCGGCGACGAGCTGGCCGAACTGGAACAGCACGCCGAACTCGGTGCGGCGCAGCCGGGACCGGGCCGCCTCCGGCCAGGTGTCGATCCGTTCGCCGCGCCAGCTCACCTCGCCCGCGTCGGGGCGAAGGATCCCGGCGAGGCAGTGCAGCAGGGTCGACTTGCCGCAGCCGCTGGGCCCGGTGACGGCGACGATCTCGCCCTCGGCGACGTCGAGGTTGACCCCGCGCAGCGCGGGCGTCGGCCCGTACGAACGGACGACTCCGCGAGCCTGGAGTTGTGTCACGAGTGCACCTCCCGGTGCCAGTCGGCGACCCGGTCCAGGGTGGTGTGCAGCCACCGTAGATCGGCGTCGACGTGGGCGATGGCGTAGTCGGCCGCGACGACGTCGTCGAGCGTGGCCGAGGGGGACGTCTTGACGGCGGTCAGCTCCCGCAGCCGCTCGGTGTGCGCGCGGCGCTGGGCGATCAGGTAGGCCCGGGCCCGGTCGACGTCGGCGACCAGCAGTGCCACCACGACCTTGGCGAAGAGGGTGCTGGACACGTGCGGCATCGGCGGCTCGACCGTGCCGAGCCACCGGTCCAGCGCGGCGCGCCCGTCACCGGTCAGCGCGTACGCCGTGCGGTCGGGGCCGCCCTCGCGCTCCTGGCCGGTGACGGTCACCAGGCCGTCCCGGTGCAGCCGGCCGAGGGTGGCGTAGACCTGCCCGAAGGCCAGCGGCCGGGCGCGGGGCAGGCGCTCGTCGTGGGCGCGCTTGAGCTCGTAGCCGTGCTTCGTGCCGGTGGCGAGCAGCCCGAGCAGCACATGCGGGGTGGACACCCCGCCACTATTCACCGAGTGAATAGACGGTGTCAACGGGCCCGCGGCGGCGTGCCGCGCGGGCCCCGGGGTGCCGACGGCAGGCGTCGAGCGGTGGTCGTGCCGCCCCCGGCGTCAGGCGGTCGGGGACCAGGCGGGGTCGCGACCGGTGTCGCAGAGCAGCCGGTGCAGTTCCGGCAGGTCGGCGTCGGCCGGAACCGGCTCGGCGAAGACGCCCATCCGGCGGGCCTGCGGCCCGAGCTGCCCGACCAGCTCGTGCAGCGCGGCCATCGCCTCCGGTGCGGGGCGGTACGGCTGGCCGGTGGCGACGGCGAGGTCCCAACCGTGCACCGTCAGGTCCAGCAGCGCCATGCCGCCGACCGTCGTCTGCGGCATGCCCATCCCCGGCGAGACGCCCTCCAGGGTGGACGGGTCGGACCAGGCGTCGACCAGCCGCCGCGTCTCGGCCTCGAAGCGGTCGCGCCAGCCGTCGGTGAGGTGGTCGGGCTTGTCCGCCCACGCCACGCCGCGTTTCGCCGCCAGGTCCTGGAAGTTCACCACCACCTCGAACAGGTGGTTCAGCAGGTCGCGCACCGCGTACTCGCGGCAGGGCGTCGGCAGGTCGAGCTGGTCGTCGGCGATGCCGCGCACCACCGCCACCGTCGGCGGCGCGGCCACCGCCAGCAGGTCACTAGTCTGGGTTGCCATACGGCCAGCGTATGAGGGTGGTCTTGAAGAAATGCGACACCAGCCGCGCGGGGACAGCCGGGGCATCCTGGACCCGGCCCGGCTGCTGCGGCGGGTCCGCTTCCGCCGGCACCTGCCCGCCGTCGCGCTGCGGCCGTACGTCGAGCACTACTGGCTGGTCGACTGGGAGCTGACGGAGCCGCTCACGCAGCGGATCGTCCCGCACCCGGCGGTGAACGTGGTGTTCCGGCGCGACGGCGACGGCCCGGAGACCGCCGAGGTGGCCGGGGTCGGGCGGGAGCTCTTCGCGATCACGCTCGCCGGAGCCGGCCGGGCCAGCGGGGTCCAGTTCCGGCCGGGCGGCTTCCGCCCCTTCTGGGGACGGTCGGTCGCCGAGCTGACCGGGCGGCGGTGGCCGATGCCGTCGCTCGCCGGGCGCTGGCCGCCGGCCGCCGCCCTGGTCGACGCGGCGTCGGGCGGCGCCGGATCTCCGCCCGCCGGCCGCTGCGACGGTACGGACGCCGAGCGCTGCCGCGCGCTGGACGACCTGCTGCTGGGCTGGGCGACGGAGGCGCACCCCGTCACGGAGGAGGTGATCGCGCTGGTCGAGGCGGTCCGCGTCGACCGGACGGTGCTGCGCGTGGACGACTTCGCCCGGCGGCGGGGCCTCTCCGTCCGGCGGCTGCAACGCCTGTTCCTGGCGCACGTCGGCGTCGGCCCGAAGTGGGTGATCCGTCGGTACCGGCTCCAGGAGGCGGTCGAGCAGGCGGCCGGTGGTCCGCCCGACTGGGCGGCGCTCGCGGCGGACCTCGGCTACAGCGACCAGGCCCACCTGGTCCGCGAGTTCACCGCCGTCGTCGGCGTCTCCCCGGCCGCGTACGCCCGCTCGGTCGGCTGACCACGGCCGCCGGCCCCGTCCGGGAGCCTTCCCCGCGCGTCAGCGGCGGCGCAGGGCGACCACGGCGACGTCGTCGTGGATCTCCGGCGGGGCCAGCTCGACCAGGAGCCGCTCGCAGAACCGGTCCAGGTCGTCGTCGATCTGGCTGGCGACCGAGGCCAGGGCGGCCAGCCCGTCGTCGATCGTGGTGTCCCGCCGCTCGATGAGGCCGTCGGTGTAGAAGACCAGCGTCGCCCCGGCCGGCAGCACGAACTCCAGGTCGGGCGGTCGCTGTGCGCGGACCCCGAGCAGCGGCGCCGAGTGCTGCACGAACTCCACCTTGCCGTCCAGGTTCAGCACCGGCGGCAGGTGCCCGGCGCTGGCCAGCCGGACCCGGCCGGTGGGCGGGTGCAGCAGCAGCACGCAGATCGTGGCCAGCTCGGTGGGGAGCAGGGTGCGCATCAGCTCGTTCACCCGCTCCAGGATCTCGCCCGGCTGGTGCCCCTCCACCGCGTACGCCCGCACCGCGTGCCGCAGCTCGGCCATCACGGTCGCGGCGTGCAGCGAGTGGCCCGCGACATCGCCGATCGCCAGCAGCAGGTGGCCGTCGAGCATCACCAGCTCGTAGAAGTCGCCGCCCACCTCGGTCTGCGCGCTCGCCGGCTCGTAGCGCACGGCCAGGTCGAGCCCGTTGATCTCCGGGATCCGGCGCGGCAGCAGGCTGCGCTGGAGGGTGACCGCGATCCGGTGCTCCTCGTCGAAGGAGCGCTGCGCCTCCACCGCCGCCGCGACGGCCTGGGCGAGCTGCACCAGCACGGGGGTGCGGGCGGTCTGCGTGGCGGTGGGCACGACGACGTAGAGCGGCGCGCGGTCCTCGCGCAGCCGGGCGGCGGCCACCGTGACCGTGTCGCCCGCCGGCCAGTCCACCAGACCCCAGTTGGTCGGGTCGTCCACCCGGACCGTCGCGCCGGTCGGCACGCCCGCGTCGTCCACGATCCACGGCACGATGGCGGCCCCGGAGCCGGAGCCGGCCGCCACCCCGGCGAGGCAGTCACCGTCGAACGTCTCGGCGATCACGGCGGCCGGGCTCTTGAAGATCCGCGCGGCGCCGGTCGCCGCCTCCTCCAGCAGCCGCGCGAAGTTCGGCGCGGAGTGCACCGCCACGGTGGTGTCGGCCAGCCCGAGCAGCCGCTCGGCGAGCAGCTCCGCCCGCTGCCGGGCCCGGTAGTAGCGCAGCACCGCGTGCGCGGTGGCGACCAGCTCGTCCGGCTCGATCGGCTCGGCCAGGTACGCGTCCGCGCCCCGGGTCAGGCCCTGCGTCCGGTCCACCACGTCCACCGCGTGCGCGGACACGTGGATCACCGGCATCGCCGGGTGCGCGGCCTTGATGCGCTCGCACACCTCGAACCCGCTCAGGTCGGGCAGCCGCACGTCGAGCACCACGAGGTCGATCGGTTCCACCCCGACCCGGGCGAGGGCCTCGCCGCCGGTCTCCGCCTCCAGCACCGTGAAGCCCGCCCGGGAGAGCCAGCTGACCAGCAGGTACCGCTTGGTGCGACTGTCGTCGACCACCAGGACGGTCGCCGCGCCGCCCTCCACCGTCACGCTCCGCCCGCGGGCAGGCTGACGGTGAACGTGCTGCCCCGGCCCGGCTCGCTGGACAGCTCCAGGGTGCCGCCGAGCAGGGTCGCCAGCCGCCGCGCGTACGGCAGGCCGAGGCCGGTGCCGCCGACCCGGGTCACGCCCGGCACCTGGTAGAACTCCTCGAAGATCCGGTGGTGCTGCTCCGGCGGGATGCCGGGACCGGTGTCGGAGACCGACAGCAGCCAGCGGTCGCCCCGCCGCTCCGCCCGCAGCCGGACCTCGCCGCGCTCGGTGAACTTGAGCCCGTTGTGCAGCAGGTTGCGCAGCACCTGGGCGAGCAGCACCTCGTCGGTGCGCAGCGTGGCCGGAACCGGCGGCTCCTCCACCACGAGCTCCACGTCCGGCCGGGTGGCCAGGGCCCGCAGCGTGCCGCGCAACTGGCCGAAGACCGGCCGCAGGTCGACCTCGGCCCAGTTGGGCTCGATCCGGCCGGACTCGGCCTTGGCCAGGTCGAGCAGCTCGTTGACCAGGTTGAGCAGGTCACTCGCCGAGGAGCGGATCAGCCCGACCTGGCGGGCCTGCTCGGCGGTGAGCGGGTCGGACGCGGAGTCGCCCAGCAGCCGGCCGAGCCCCATGATCGCGGTGACCGGCGCGCGCAGCTCGTGGCTGACGTTCGCCAGGAACCGGCTCTTCGACTCGCTCGCCGCCCGCAGTTGGGCGGACTTCTCGTCCAGCTCGGCGTAGAGGGCCACCACGCCCCGGTTGGTCTCCTCCAGCTCCTCGGTGAGCTGGTTGTAGAGCGCCATCACGCCACGGTTGGTCTCGGCCAGTTCCTCGTTCAGCACGGCCAGCTCGTCGCGCTGGCTGCGCACCTCGTCGAGGGCGGCGACGAGTTGCGCGTTCTGGGCGGCCAACTCGTCGAGGGCGCTGCCCGGAGCGTTCCGGCCGAGCTCGGAGCGCAGCTCGGTGAGACGCTCCGGCGTCAGCACCTCCGCGGTGACCGGGACACGTCGGGACATCCTCACGACCGTATCCCCCTCCCCGGTCACCACGCCCAGCATGTCCACCAATCGCGCCACCGCGCCCGACTGCGGCTCGTACCGCCCGCCGGGCAGCGGGCGCACCGGGACGAGGTCCACCCGCAGGTGGCTCCTACCGCCAACGGCGTCATGGGCGACCGCGAATGTCACATCGGCCCCGCCGACCCCGCGCAGCAGGTCCCGGGCGACCTCGCTGAGCGCCGTGGCCACGCGTACCTGGTCCTGGTGCTCCAGGCCGACCGCGGCGGCGACCTCACGGCCCCGCTGCCGGACCACGAAGATGTCGTGCTCCACCCGCAACGCCATCTGGAGCAGCGGCGCCGCCGCCCCGGCGGGGCCGGTCACGACCACGCCCGGGCGACCAGGACGCACGCGTCGTCACGGCGGGTGCCGGCGTCGCGCAGCACCGTCGCGGCCACCACGAGGGGCGACCGGTCGACGAGACCGGGATAGTCGGCTAGCTGCCAGCGATCCACCACCCCGTCACTGTGCATGACCAGCAGGGCGCCGGGGTGGAAGGGGTAGTCGTACTCCCGGACCGGGGGCCGTTGGTGCCCGGCGATGCCGGGCAGCGAGACCAGGCCCCGGCGCTGGCCGTCCGCGCCGATCACCGCCGCGGAGATGTTGCCCAGCCCCGAGTAGCGCAGCACCCCGGCCGACGGGTCCAACTCGGCGACGGCCAGCGCCGCGCCCCGGGTGTGCGACATCGACCGGTGCAGGTGCTGGACGACCGCCGCCGGCGGCCCCGCCGGCGCCTTCCGGAACGCGTCGAGCGCGGCGTCGGTGGCGGCGGAGGCGAGCGGCCCGTGCCCCAGGCCGTCGCAGGTCAGCATCTGCCGCCGGCCCTCGGCGATCCGCCAGGCGTACCCGTCGCCGCTGACCGTCTCCCCGGCCAGCGGCCGGGTGAGCGCGCCGACCCAGGGCCGCTCCCGCTGCGCCCGGCGGTCGGGCCAGATCTCCACGGCGAGGACGGTGCCCCGCCCCGGGCGGGAGTAGCCGTCGAACC
Source organism: Micromonospora sp. NPDC047670 (assembly GCF_043204915.1). Lineage (NCBI taxonomy): Bacteria > Bacillati > Actinomycetota > Actinomycetes > Micromonosporales > Micromonosporaceae > Micromonospora > Micromonospora sp. NPDC047670. The sequence goes on along the minus strand of NZ_JBIDDA010000001.1, from coordinate 138,110 downwards.
AGCTGGCCTGCCGGACGATCGCGCCGAGGCCGATGCCGAGCGTGCCCGTGGTGGAGTGCCCGTCCTGCGAGGAGACGGTCAGGTCGGCCATCCCCGGCCCGGCGTCGATGGCGACCAGCTCCACGCCGGCCTCCTGCTCGTGTCGGACCGGCCGCAGCAGCAGCACCCCGTCCTCGGCGTGCTTGACCAGGTTGCTGGTCAGCTCGGCGGCGACGATCGCCAGGTCGGCCGTGCGGGCCTCCCCCAGGACGAGCTGGGCGCCGAGCCGCTCGGCGGCCCGGCGCACCGCGCTGGCCGCGCTGCCGCTCTCGACCCGGAACCAGATGCCGCGGTCGGGGACCGCGTCCTCGCTCATCTCGACCACTTGGTGACCGTGATGCGGGTGCCCTCACCCACCGCGGTCTGGATGTCGAACTCGTCGACCAGCCGGCGCGCGCCGCTGAGCCCGAGGCCGAGCCCGCCGCCGGTGGTGTAGCCGTCGGTCAGCGCCAGGTCGAGGTCGGCGATGCCGGGACCGGAGTCGGTGAAGACGATCCGCACGCCCCGCCGCATCCCGTTGTCCACCGTGCCCACCTCGACCGTGCCACCGCCGCCGTAGACCAGCGTGTTGCGGGCCAGCTCGCTCGCCGCGGTGACCACCTTGGTCTGGTCGACCAGGGAGAGCTTCACCGCCACCGCGACCGTACGCACCAGCTGCCGGACGCGTACCACGTCCTCGTCGCTGCGGATCGCCTGCGCCTGCGGCTGGCCCAGGTCGATGCCGGCGGTCATGACGAGGCCGTCGTCTCGACGTCCGGTTCGTCGTCGAACGCGAGCTCGTGCTCGTCCGCGCGCGCCGCCGCGATCAGCTCCATGCCCCGTTCGACATTGAGCGCCGTGCGGATGCCGTTGAGCGACAGGCCGAGTTCCACAAGCGTGATGGCGACGGCGGGCCGCATCCCGACGACCACCGTCTCCGCGTCGAGCACCTTGGAGATGGAGGCGATGGTCGACAGCATCCGCCCGACGAAGGAGTCGACGATGTCCAGGGCGGTGATGTCGATGATCACGCCGTGGCAGCCGGTGGCGACGATCCGCTCCGCGAGGTCCTCCTGGAGCTGGACCGCCGTCTGGTCGGACATGTCGACCTGGATGGAGACCAGCAGGATGTCGCCGATCTTGAGGATCGGCACCCGCTCCATCACGCCTCCCGGCGCTGGCGGCGGCCGGTCTCGACCCCGGTGAGCCGGAGCACGTGCCGCAGCGCGTCGGCGAGGCTGGCCTTCGTGGCGATGTCGCCGAACTCGATGCCCAGGGCGACGATCGTCTGCGCGATCTGCGGGCGGATGCCGGAGATGATGCAGTCGGCGCCCATCAGCCGGGCGGCCACCACGGTCTTCAGAATGTGCTGGGCGACCTGGGTGTCCACCGCCGGTACGCCGGTGATGTCGATGATCGCGTAGGGCGAGCCGGTGTCGACCAGGGTCTGGAGCAGCCGCTCCATCACCACCTGGGCGCGGGCCGAGTCGAGGGTGCCGACCAGCGGCACGGCGACGACGCCCTCCCAGAGCTTCACCACCGGGGTGGAGAGCTCCAGCAGCTGCTCCGCCTGGTCGGCGATGAGGCTCTCGCGGGTGCGCACGAAGCTCTCGAAGGTGAACAGCCCCATCTGGTCGATCAGCCCGGAGAAGGCGACGTAGTCGCGGAGCGTGTCGGGGCCGTTTTCGGCCTCCATCAGCTCCAGCAGCACCTCCTTGAGCGCGAACACGCTGATCGCCGTCTCGGAGGCGGAGAAGCCCTGCCGGGCGCGCCCCCGGGACAGCTCGGAGAGCACCGCGCGCAGCTCCGTGGCCTGCTCGGAGTCGAGGTCGACGGCACCCTGGTGGCCGACGGTGATCATGCTGGAGTGCAGCTCCTGCACCTGCCGGCGCAGTTCCCCCTGGCTGAGCCGCCCGCGCAGCGACCCGGCGACGATCTCCGTCCAGCGCTGTGTGATCCGCTCGGCGTGACTGGTCAGCAGACCGGCCAGTCGGCTGCTCTCGTCGGCGCTCAGCGCCATGGCAAACCCCCTTCGACCTGGACCGGCGGACTCTATCACCGGAGGCCGGAGAGCTACTTGCCACGTGGCAAACGAATGATGGTGGCCACCGGATACCGGCTCCCCTTCTGCGTACCACCCCGATCGTGGGATACCGTTTCCCCGATAACAGGAGGTCTGGCGAATGTCCTTGACGGTGCACACGGAACAGCGCGGCGACGTGGTCGTCGTGTCGGTCGCGGGCGAGCTGGACATGGCGACCGCACCGCAGCTACAGGACCAGATCACCGACCTGCTCGACAAGGGCCGCAGCCGGCTCGTCTTCGACCTGGCGAACGTCTCGTTCTGCGACTCCACCGGGTTGTCGGTGTTCGTCCGCGCCAAGAACAGCTGCGACGAGGCCGGCGGCGTGGTGCGGTTGGCCGCCCCGCAGCGGGGCGTGCTGCGCATCCTGGAGGTCAGCGGCCTCGTCGAGGTGCTGCACACCTACCCGACGGTCGACCAGGCCGTGGCGGGCGACCCGACGCCGGCCTCCTCCTGACCGTCCCGCCTCACGCCTCGTCCTCGATGTACCGGGGACGGGCGATCACCAGGCCCGCGCCGGTCTGCACGGCGAGCGCCGCCAGCAGGAACCCGATCGGCGCGGTCCACCCGCCGGTGGCCTCGTAGAGGATGCCCACCAGCAGCGGCCCCAGGGCGGCGATGACGTAGCCGGTGCTCTGCGCGAAGGCCGACAGCGCGACGGTTCCCTCGGCGGTCCGGGCGCGCAGGCCGATCACCGTCAGGATCAGCGGGAACGCGCCCTGCCCGATCGCCAGCAGGGCCACCCAGAGCAGCGCCGCGCCGTGCGGGGCCAGGGCGAGCCCCAGGTAGGCCAGGGTGGACGCGGCGGTCAGCGAGAGCACCAGCGGGCGTAGCGTCCGCAGCCGGCCGGCCATCGTGGGCATCAGCAGGGCGATCGGCACACCGAGCGCGGTCACCCCGGCGAGCAGCAGCCCGGCCGTCTCCGGGTGGTAGCCGGCGTCCCGGAAGAGCTGGGCCAGCCAGCCCATGATCGCGTACCCGCTGAGCGACTGCGCTCCGAAGTAGACCGCCATCGCCCAGCCGAGCCGGGTGCGGCCGGGCCGGATCCGGACACGGGGCGCGACGGCCTCCGTCGGGGTCGCCCGTCGGGCGGCGGCCCGGGCCCGCAGCGCCAGCGGCACCCACGGGAGTACGGCCAGCGCGGCCAGGCCGGCCCAGACCCCGAGCCCGACCCGCCAGGAGCCGAACGCGTGCGCCACCGGCACCGCCGACGCGGCGGCCACCGTCGTGCCCACGGTCAGCGCCATCGTGTACGCCCCGGTGACGAGCCCGGTGCGGTGCGGGAAGTGCTGCTTGACCAGCATCGGCAGCAGGATGTTCGCCACCGCGATGCCGGCCAGCGCCAGCGCGCTGGTGAGCACGAAGACCAGTGCGGAGTCGGTGACCACCCGCAGCACCTGACCGGTGGCGAGCGCGAGCATCGCGACCACCAGCACCCTTGCCGGGGCGAACCGGCGGACCAGCCACGGGGTGAGCGCGCCGAGCCCCGCGAAGGCGATGGTGGGCAGGGTGGTGACGAGGCCGGCCATCGCCCCGGAGAGCGCCAGGCCGTCCCGCACCTCGTCGAGCAGCGCCCCGAGACTGGTCACGGCGGCCCGCAGGTTCACGGCGACCAGCAGCATCCCGACCAGCACCAGCACGCCTCCGGCGCCGGGGCGGACCGCCCGGTCCGGGCGCGCCGGACCCGCCGTGGCGGCGGCCTCGGGGGCCGGGCCGGGGGTCACGTCGGCGGTGGTCGTCGGCGTGCCGGCGGCGTACGCGGTGGGAGTTGCTGGCGGCGTCATGCGCTTGAACCTACAATCATGGGATGAATTTCGGGCAGGAGTTGTAACGCGTGCCACCGCCGATTGATTCCGCCACCGCGCCGCCCCGCGGGCACCGGGTGCGGCAGACCATCGCCCAGCTCAGGGAGCGGATCCTCGGCGGCGAGTGGCCGGTGGGCGGCCGGATCCCCACCGAGCCGCAGTTGGTCGCGGCGTTGGGCGTGGGGCGGAACACGGTCCGCGAGGCCGTGCGGGCGCTGGTGCACGCCGGGGTGCTGGAGTGCCGGCAGGGCTCCGGGACGTACGTGGTGTCGACCGACGAGCTGGCCCCGGTGGTGGCCCGCCGCCTCACCGACGACCGGATGGCCGAGGTGGTCGAGGTGCGGCGCGCCTTCGAGGTGGAGGCGGCCCGGCTCGCCGCGCTGCGGCGTACGCCGGAGGACCTGACCGCGCTCGACGGCGCGCTCGCGGCCCGCGAGGCGGCCTGGCGCGGTGGCCGGGTCGACGAGTTCGTGGAGGCCGACGCCGCGCTGCACGTCGCCGTGGTGGCGGCCGCGCACAACGGCATGCTCGCCGAGCTGTACGCCTCGGTCGGCACCGCGATGCGCAGCACCGTCGCCCAGTCGATGGGGGACGCGCTGGAGCCCGAGCGCTACGTCGACCACTCGCGGCTGGTCGAGGCGATCCGGGCCGGCGACCCGGACCGGGCGGCGATCGAAGCCGGCGCTTTTCTGGAGCCTCCCCGCAGGGCATAGGTTGTGCCGGACGGAAGACCGGACACTTCGGGAGTACGGATGCTCAAGGGCTTCAAAGACTTCATCATGCGCGGAAACGTGGTCGATCTCGCGGTCGGCGTCGTCATCGGCGCCGCGTTCACGGGCGTGGTCACCCAGCTCACCAAGTCGTTCCTGGAACCGCTGGTGCGCGTCCTCATCGTGCTGATCACCGGCAACAAGAACGGCCTCACCGGCTCGACGCCGTCGTTCCGGGGCATCCCGTTCGACTGGGTGGCCTTCGTGAACGCGCTGATCACGTTCCTGCTCACCGCCATGGCGCTGTACTTCCTGGTCGTCTACCCCATGAACAAGCTGGCCGAGCGGCGCAAGCGCGGCGAGGAGCCGCCGCCGAAGGCGCCGAGCGAGGAGGTCCGGCTGCTCACCGAGATCCGGGACGCCCTGGTCGCCGCCGGGCACACCACCCCCGGGCAGCAGCGCGGCGCGCTCGACGACGTGCTCGGCCGCCGGGAGGAACCGCCCACTCCGCGCTGAACCCGGCACACGCACATCGGCCCCTGCGGGAATCCCGCGGGGGCCGCACTTTTTAGTACGCCTGTTCGATAGAGTCCCCGCCATGGAGCAGCGGAAGCACTGGTGGAACGGGAAATGGGGCCGGCTGGCGCGGCGGGACGTCTTCCTCCGGGTGGACGCCGACCGGTGGCACGTCGAGCAGCGGGCCGGCGGTGCCGAGGGCGTCTCCCGGTTCTACGAGTACGACAGCGCCGAGGAGGCCGAGGAGACGGTCCGGGCGCTGCTCCAGGGCACGGACGGTTGGCGCGAGCTCTCCCCCCGCCCGCCGAGCGCCTGGTCCCCCGACGCCTGAGACGGGGGCGCGGGCGGTTTAGCCGGAGCGGGGGCCGGGAACCGCGCGGGAATGAACCAACAGGGCACCGAGCGGCAGGCGATGGTTTCCCGGGTCACCACGGGCATGCGGGTGATCGACGTCGACGGCACCGAGGTCGGCACGGTCGACCTCGTGCAGCGGGGTGACCCGAACGCGGTGACCGCGCAGGCGCCGACCGCCGACCCGGGCAGCAGCCTGGACGAGCTGATCGAGTCGACGGCGGTCGAGGAGCCGGACGTGCCGGCCGACCTGGCCGCCCGGCTGCTGCACAGCGGCTACCTGAAGGTCTCCACGGACCTGGCGCCCACCGGCGCGGTCTACGTGCTCGCCGAGCAGATCGCCACCGTCGCCGACGACCGGGTGAGCCTCGACGTCCCGGCCCGCGACCTGCCGCCCGAGGAGTGAGTGACGTCCCGCCAGTGGCAGGGGCCTCGAACGCCGGGGGTGATGGCGTGCCCGCGCACGCTGTCGAGCTGATGTCGTAAACGATTCACCGTTCCGGTCCCGCATCCCTGCCACCGGCTCTACCACAGCCACTCCCACACCAGCCACCGCGGCTCCGCCACGTGCCACCGCCCGTCCCGCGAGCTGATCATTCTGGGGTCAGCCGAGATGAGTGCGTCCGATCATGCCGATGGCAGGACGTTCTCCGACGGGTCGGTGGCGCTACGGTCACCGGCGTTGATCTGGCACCCCGCCGAACTCCGACGTGACGCAACCCGACGGTCGTCCGGACCCGTCGAGCTTGCGGAGGAGGGAGCCCCGATGGCGGATGCCGAGCGTGAGTTCGTGGAGTACGTCTCCGCGCGACTGCCGAGACTGCACCGGACCGCGTTCCTGATGTGCGGCGACGCCCACCTGGCCGACGACGTGGTGCAGCAGACGATCACGGCGCTGTACGTGAACTGGCGCCGGGTCAGCCGGGCCGACAACGTCGATGCGTACGTGCACCGGATGCTGGTCCACAAGCTCGTCGACGAGAAGCGGTTGAGCTGGGCGAAGGTCCGGCTGCTGGGGTGGATGCCGGAGCCGGAGCGCCCGCCGGTCACGCCGCACGACGACCTGGCCGAGCGGGACAGCCTGCTCGCCGCGCTCGCCCGCCTTCCCCGGGGTCAGCGCACCGTACTGGTCCTGCGGTTCCTGTGTGACCTGTCGCTGGCCGACACGGCCGCCGCGATGGGCTGCTCCGAAGGCAACGTGAAATCGCAGACGGCGCGGGCGCTGGCGGCGGTCCGCCAGGTGCTCGACGTCACCGAAACGGCCGGGAGGAATTCGAGATGACCGCGTTGGACGACCAGCGGATGGCCACCCTGATGCAGGCGGCACCGGTTCCCGAGCCACGGGTTGACGTGGGCCGCGCGGTCCGGGACGGCCGACGTCGCCGCCAGCGCCGCCGCCTCGGCGGGATCACTGCGGTGACGGTGCTGGCCGGGCTCGGCGTCGTGGGCGCGGTCCAGCTCGGCGGGGCCGCCAGCCGGCCGGCTCCGGCCACGCCGGCCCTCGCGGCGTCACCGGCCGGGACCGTGTCGGCCGCCCCGGTCTCGCCGGTCACCTGCGAGGCGTCGTGGTTGCCGCAGCCGATCGACGGTCCGGTCGCGGTGGCGAACGGCGTCGACCCCACCGGGCGGCACATCGTCGGCGAGATCGGCACCGGGCAGGAGGACGGGCGGGTCGTGCTGTGGACCGACGGCCAGGCACGCGTCCTGCCGGCCGGCGCGCGGCACGCGGCCGCGGTCAACGCCGGCGGCGTCGTGGTCGGCACCAACGGCGACGGCACCGGGTGGGTCTACCGCGACGGGAAGCTGCGCTTCCTCGCCACCCCACCCGGCTACCGCGCGGTCCTCGTGCACGCGGTCAACGGCCGGGGCGACATCGTCGGCACCGCCAGGGGAGCCGGCGACTCGCACCACGCCGTGCGGTGGTCGGCGGACCGCCCGCAGGAGCACCGGCTGGTCGGCCAGTCGGGTTCCACCGCGACCGGGATCACCGAGGACGGCACGGTCGTCGGCGCGATGGGCCAACTGCCCTACCGGTGGACGCCGCAGGGGATCGGGGCGGCGCTGGCGGTGCCCGACGGTTACCCGCGCGCCTCGGTCGACTCCGCGCACGGCGAGTGGGCGATCGGCATGGTTCCCGGCGCCCAGCAGGGCGGTGCCGTGCAGATGCTGCCGGTGCGGTGGAATCTCACGACGGGGGCGGTGGGCGTGCTGCCGTTCCCGGGGGCGACCGCGATCGCCGGCAACGGCGACCTGCTGGTCGGCGGCAGTGAGCCGATGGTCGTCGCCCCGGACGGCACGTCCCGCCGGTTGCCGGGCCGGCCCGACGTCCGGGCGACCGAGGCGGGCACGTACACGGCCAACGGGATCAGCGACGACGGTCTGACCGTGGTCGGTGCCGTCTACGAGAACCAGATGCACCGGCCGCTGGTGTGGCACTGCCGCCGCTGAGGGGCGCGCACCGGTCCGTGCCCCTGACGCCGGGCTCCGGAAGGGTCGATTCGGGCGGTCAGGCGCAAGGCGGCGATCATGTGCCGGACGCCCTGGTCACGGGGTAGGTGGCCCGTAGCCGTGCCGGCCGCTGCCGGGCACTGCGGCGATGTCGTGGACGACTCAGCTCCACGGCGCGTGGAGATCAGTTGCCACCGGTCCGGCCGCTCGCTGACGAGGTGACCGCGACGGAGTCCGGTCCAGCCGGGTCTGGCTCGGCCGCACCTGGCCCGGAAACGCCTGGCCCGGCCGAAGCCGGCCCAGCCGAAGCCGGCCCGGCCGCCCTCGGCCCCGCCGACCCCGTCGCGGGTTCGGGCGACGGCTCCGGCGCGGCCGGGTCGGCGGGACGCCGGCGGAAGAGCAGGAGCATCAGCCCGCCGGCGACCAGCCCCCAGAACGCGCCGCCCACGCCGACCAGGGTCACCCCGGAGGCGGTGACCACGAACGTGACCACCGCGGACTCCCGGGCGGCCGGCTCGGCCAGCGCCGAGGTGAGCGCCGTGGCCAGCGCGCCGAGCAGCGCCAGCCCGGCGACCGCCTCGATAAGCACCGGCGGCGCGAGCGCGATCAACGCGGTGGCCGCCCCGGCGCCCAGCCCGAGCAGGGCCAGCCCCGTCCCGGCGGTGACCGAGGCGATCCAGCGCCGGTCCGGGTCGGGGTGGGCGTCCGGGCCGGCGGCCAGGGCGGCGGTGAGCGCCGCGAGGTTGACCGCGTGCCCGCCGGCGGGGGCGGCGGCCAGGCTGGTCAGCCCCGTCGCCCGCAGCGCGGCGCCGAACGGCGGCCGGTAGCCGTAGCCGACCAGCACCGCCATCCCGGGCACGTTCTGCGCGGCCATGGTGACCAGGAAGAGCGGCAGCGCCAGGCCGACCAGGGCGGAGACGCTCCAGGCCGGCGTGGTCAGCTCGACGGCGGGCAGCAGCCGCGCGCCGCCGAGGTCGGCGACCGGGGTGGTCAGCGCGATCGCCGCCACCGCCACGACCAGCGCGCCGGGCACCGCCCAGCGCCGTGCGAAGCGGTGCAGCAGCAGCCAGGCCAGCACCACGGGGGCGGCCAGCCGGGGCACCTCGACCAGCGCGCGGACCGGCGCGGTGCACAGCGGCAGCAGGACGCCGGCCAGCATGGCGCCCGCGATCGGCCGGGGGATCGCCGCGACGGCCCGACCGAGCGCCGGGAACAGCCCGGCGGCCACGATCAGCACGCCCGAGACGAGGAACGCCCCGACGGCGACGGGCCACCCACCGGGCACCGGGCCGGTGGCGACCAGCAGCGCCGCGCCCGGGGTGGACCAGGCGACGCTCATCGGGATCCGGTGCCGCAGGCCCAGCCAGACGGCGGAGACCCCCGACGCGACGCAGACCGCGAGCAGGCCGGAGGCGGCCTGCGCGTCGGTGGCGCCGACGGCCCGCAGGCCCGCCAGCACCACGGTGAACGAGCTGGCGAACCCCACCAGCGCGGTCACCACCCCCGCCAGCAACGGTTGCGACCGTCCCGCCATCCCCGCCCCCCAGATCGTTCCGTTTACGGAACACGGACCTGTAGCACCATAGCGGGGTGCCACCGACCTCACCAGCCCGCCCACCGCATCCCGACCCGGGCGCCGACGCCGTCGGCCGCCGGGTACGCGCGCTGCGCGAGGAGCGGGGCATGTCGCTGTCCACCCTGGCCCGGCTGGCCGGGGTGGGGAAGGCGACCCTTTCCGGGCTGGAGAACGGCACCCGCAACCCGACCCTGGAGACGCTCTACGCGATCACCGCGCAGCTCGGCGTGCCGCTGGCGGCCGTGCTCTCCGGCCCGGCCGCGACACCCACCGTCCGCGGCACTGCGGTCAGCGCCATCCTGCTGGAGGTCTTCGAGGAGGCCGACGCCACCTACGAGCTGTACCGGATGCTGATCACGCCCGGCCCGGAGCAGCTCTCCCCAGCGCACCAGCCCGGCGTCACCGAACACGTCACCGTCTTCGCGGGCGTGCTGCGCGCCGGCCCGGTCGACGCGCCGCTGACCGCGACCGCGGGCGAGCACCTGCGCTGGACGTCCGACGTGCCGCACGTGTACGCCGCCGTCGGCGACGAGGAGGTCGCCGCCAGCCTCCTGCTCCGCTACCCCCGCCCCTGAGCGCGGGCGACGGCCGCCGCGCCGGCTCAGCCGTCGACCGGCGTCGGCACCGCCATCCGCCGCTGCACCGCCCAGATCGCCGCCTCGGTACGCGACGCCGACCCGGTCTTGCGCAGCAGGTTGGAGACGTGCACGGTGACCGTCCGCACCGAGATGCCGAGCGCCCGCGCCGCCTGCTTGTTCGACATCCCGGCGACCAGGCAGCCCAGCACCTCGATCTCCCGCCCGGTCAGCTCGGCGTCCACCGGGCCGGCCGGCCGGGGCACCACCGCCGCCGAGGGCGCCGGCGTCGACCGCGCGGCCCGCGACGGGGCCGGCGGCGGCGGGCGGAGCAACGCCTCGGGCCCCCGGCCGGCGTGCGCGGCGAGCAGTTCGGTCAGCAGGTACGGGTTGCCGCCGGTGCGCCGCCAGACCGCGCGCACCAGCCGACCGGAGGGGCGCGGGTCCGCGTACACCTGGGTCAGCACCTCGGCGACCTCGGCCGGGAGCAGCGGTCCGAGGTGTTGGCGGACGGCGCCGCGGACGCCGCAGAGCCGGGCCAGCGCGCGGACCGCGAGGTCGGGCGCGACCGCGTCCGCGGCGGGCCGGGTGGCCACCACCAGCAGCGCCGGCAGGTCGGCGGCGGTGGCCAGCTCGCCGACCAGGTTCAGGCTGGCCGGGTCGAGGGCGTGCAGGTCCTCCACCACCAGCACCGCCGGCCCCGCGCCGACCAGCAGCCGGACGACCCGCACCGCGAGCCGGAGCAGGGTGCCCGGGGCGTAGCGCTCGCGCGGCGCGGTGGGCTGTTGGGCGAGCCAGGCCAGCGCGTCCGGCGGCAGGTCGAGCCCGCTGGTGTCCCGACCGGTGAGAACGGCGGCCAGCCAGTCGTACGGGGCGGGGCTGTGCACCCGGGCGGCGCCGGAGAGCACCACCGCGGGGCGGGGGGCGAAGGCGTCCAGGGCGGCCGCGACCAGCAGGGACTTGCCCACCCCGGCCTCACCGGTGATGACCGCGACGGCGGGCGCGGAGCGCCGGGAACCGGCCACGGTGGACCACGCCCGGTCGAGCTCGGCCAGCTCACCGGCGCGCCCCACCATGGACACCGGCATCATTCCCACACCCTACGCAGTAGTGCGTAGAGACGGCGGCAGGGTGTTCTTGGCAAGCTTGTCCCATGACGCTGATCCTCCGCTCGGCCATCCTCAACGACATCGGCCTGGTCCGCACCAACAACGAGGACTCCGCCCTCGCCGGTGACCGCCTCGTCGCGGTGGCGGACGGCATGGGCGGCCTGCCCGCGGGCGAGGTGGCGAGTGAGATCGTCATCCGCATCCTGGACGAGCTGAGCCCGCCGACCGACCCCGACGAGGCCGCCGACGCGCTGCGGGCCGTGGTGAGCACCGCCAACCGGCGCATCCACGCCGCCATCGCCGTCGACCCGGCCCGCGACGGCATGGGTACGACCCTCACGGCGGCCCTGCTCGCCGGGGACGCGCTGGTGCTGGCCCAGGTCGGCGACTCCCGCTGCTACCTGCTGCGCGACGGGCAGCTCACCCAGCTCACCCGGGACGACACCTTCGTCCAGGCGCTGGTGGACCAGGGGGCGCTCTCGCCCGAGCAGGCGCGCCACCACCCGCAGCGGTCGTTGGTGACCCGGGCGGTGCAGGGCGCGGACGCCCCGCCCGCGATCGGGGTGCTCACCGTGGTCGCCGGCGACCGGCTGCTGCTGTGCAGCGACGGCCTCTCCGACTACGTCGACGACGCCACGATCGCCGGGACACTCGGCATGTACGCCGACCGCCAGCAGTGCGGCGAGCAGCTCGTCAAGCTCGCCCACCAGGCCGGCGCGCCGGACAACGTCACCGTCGTGGTCTCCGACGTCACCGCCGTCTAGAGCCGGGAGATCGCCACCTGGGCGGTCGACCACGCGGACTCCGGCTACCTGACCCCGGGGTCGCCGCACGGGCTGGCCGTCACCGCGTTGCTGGTCGTCACCGTGGCGGCCGTGTTCAGCTGCCGGCTGCGCCGCCGCCGGCACCTGCGCCACCCTGCCGACCGGCTGACCGCGGCGACGGGTGGGCCGACCACTTCCGGCGATTGCGGTTGCGCGGAGCGGGAAGCCGGGTTGGGATTGGCAGATGACCATCCGCCGTGTGCGCGCCGAGAAGCGCCTGACCACCAGCTTCCCGCTCCAGGCGTACGCGTTCGAGACGTCGCCGCTCACCGCCGCCCGGACGGAGGAGTTCCGCGACTACCTGCCCTACAACGAGGGCAACCGGACGCTGGTCGTGGAGGCGGACGGCGTGACGGTGGCCGCCGCCTCGGCGGTGCCCATGCGGCAGAACCTGCGCGGCAGGGTGCTGCCGATGGCCGGCGTCGCCGGGGTGACGACCCATCCGCTGGCCCGCCGGCAGGGACACGTCCGGGCCCTGCTGCACCAACTCCTCGACGAGATGCGCGACGAGGGGCACCGGCTGACCGCGCTCTGGCCGTTCCGGCCGTCGTTCTACGCCCGGTTCGGCTATGTCGGGCTGCCGAAGGCGCGTACGGCCACCTTCTCGCCGGCCGACCTCGGCGAGTTGCTCCGCGCCGACCTGCCCGGCGAGGTGGGCTGGGAGCGGATCGGCGCGGGCTACCGAACCTGGCGCGAGTTCACCGAGCGCTGCCTGCGCGAGCGGCACGGCTTCGCCATCTTCCCCGACTACCGGGACGTCGGGCTGCGCGACCGCGACGAGCGGTGGCTGCTCACCGCCCGGGTGGGCGGGACGGTCACGGGCGCGGTTACCTACCGGATCGACGACCACGGCGGCACCCTGATCGCCGACGACCTGCTCGCCACCGACCCGGTCGCCCGCGCGCTGCTGCTGCAGTTCTTCGCCCGGCACGTCGACCAGGTGGAGCGGGTGCGCGTCCAGATCCCCGCCGACGAGGTGCCGGAGCTGTGGCTCACCGACCTGGCCGTGCACGTCGAGGCGCGGGTGGCCCGCCCGGGCTCGTCCGCGCCGATGGCCCGGCTGCTGTCGGTGGAGGCGCTGGCGGGGCTGCCCGCCGGGCCGGGCCGGGTGCGCGTCGAGCTGACCGGCGACCGCTGGCTGGCCGGGTCGTACCTGCTGGACGGCGCGACCGGCGCGCTGGAGCTGGTCGGCGGCGCCGCCGCCACCGCCGGGGAGCCGCCGGTCGCCACGCTGACCGCCGCCGGGATCTCCGCGCTGGCGTACGGGGTGCTCGACCCGGTGGAGGTGGGGCTGCGAGGGCTGGGCGAGGTGCCGGCGGACGCGGCGGCGGAGCTGCGCAACCTCTTCCCGCGCCAGCTTCCGTACCTCTTCGCCGACTTCTGACGCGACGGTCGGCGGGCGCCGGGTGCGGTCCCACGGATGCCGGCGTCAGTAGGGGTTGCCGTGGCCGGCGGGACGGCCGCGCAGCAGGGCGGCGGGGCGGCCGCTGGCGGCGGACATCGCGGGGCTGGCGGTGCGGGCGCCGCCGGCCATCCCGGCGAAGAGTTCCTTGAGGGCGCTGAGCGCGTCGTGCCGGGGCTGCCAACCCAGCTCCGCCTCGGCGCGCTCGCTCGACATCAGCGGCACGTTCAGCGCCAGCTCCACCCAGCCGGCGTCGATCGGTTGCAGCCGCGCCCGCCAGGTCAGCGCGGCGGCGGCGCGCAGCACCGGGGCGGCCACGGGCACCGTCCAGCCGTGGAAGTGCCGGGCCACCAGCTCCGGGGTCAGCACCGGGTCCGCCGCGAGGTTGAACGGGCCGCGCGCGTCGCCCAGGACCGCTCGGGCGTACGCGTCGGCGACGTCGTCGGTATGCACCGCCTGCATCCGCAGCCGCCGGTTCGTCGGCACCAGCGGGATCCGGCCGAAGCGGAGCAGCCGCACCGGCGCGAACGGGCCGAGGAAGTAGCGGGTGATCTCGGTGGCCGCCACCCGCTGGAAGTTCAGGCCGGGCCGCATCCGCACCACGCGCAGCCCCGGGTGCTCCCGTTCGGCACGGTCGAGCAGCGCCTCCACGTCGGCCTTGTCCCGGCTGTACGACGAACCGGGCACCCCGGTCGCCGGCCAGCGCTCGGAAACCGGGTGGTCCTTGGGGCCGGGCGCGTAGGTGCCGACCGACGAGGCGTAGACGAGGGCCGGCACGTTCGCGCGGACCACGGCGTCGACCACCGCCGCGCTGCCGCCGACGTTGGTCCGGCGCAGCACCCGCTGGTCGTGGCTGGGCTGGATCTGCCAGGCCAGGTGCACCACCGCGTCGGCCCCGGCGAAGACCTCGGCGAGCTGGTCGGCCGCGCCCGGCAGCCCGACGTCGCAGGAGTGCCACTCCACCTGGTCGTACGGCTCACCCGCGTCCGGCCCCGGCAGTCGGCGGGCCACCCCGGCGAGATCCACTCCGCGTTCCCGGCGCAGCCGGCGCAGCAGGGCGGTGCCCGCGTTGCCGGTGGCCCCCACCACCACGATCCGCATGCCGACCCCGTACCCGGTCAGCCGCCCGCCAATCGCGGCGGCCGTCAGGGGCGGGGCGAGTGGCGGACCCAGCTCTTCTTCTCGTCCCGGCGGCGGCCTTCCGCGGCGGCCTGGCAGCGCGGGCAGATCCGGCCCACCGCGTCCGCCTCGGTGAGCACGTCCGTCGAGCGGTAGTCGAACCGCACGTGCGGGAAGCGGCGCAGCCGGGTCCGGCTGAGCGGGAGCCCGCAGACGGTCTGGTTCTGCCCGGGCAGCCAGGCGTGCACCTCGCCGGCCGGCTCCCGTACGCCGTCCGGGCCGGTCTCCTCGCCGGAGGCCGCCACGGCGGGGGTGCTGCTCATCCTCATGCGGACACGGTTCCCCCGCGCCCGCCCGCCCATGCCTGCCTGTCGGGCGGGTCTCCGGCGGCGGGCGCGGGCGGCGCTCGGCCGCGCCGGGTGCCGGCGGGCGCTCAGCGCCGGGCCAGCAGGGCGGCGATCAGGCAGGCGAGGGCGGCCACCGAGGAAACCGTGCGGACCAGGTTCCAGCGCACCCAGGTCGCCTCGAACCAGGCCCGCACCTCGGCCGGGTCGCCGATCCGGTCCACCGGGCCGGCGGCCTCCAGCCGGTCGTTGAGCGGCACGTTGAGGCCCATGGTGACCCCGACGGTGACCAGGTAGCAGACCAGCGCGGCGAGGGTCCAGAACAGCACCGGGCCGCCGCGGGACAGGTGCGCGGCGGCGGCCACGGTGAGCAGCAGCACCGCGCCGAGGAACGCGGTCAGGAACCAGCCGTTGAGGATCTTCCGGTTGATCGACTGCATCGCGCCGATCAGCGTCCGGTCGTCGGTCGCGCCCAGACCCGGCATCACCGAGCAGGTGTACGCGAGGAAGAGCCCGGCCATCAGCCCGGTGGTCAGGGTCGCACCGGCCAGGGCGGCAGTGCGGATCGGCTCAGGCATCGTGGTCCTCCCGTTGTTCGTCCCCTCAGTCAACCGGCGGAAGATCCGTTCAGCCATGGCCGGACCACTCGGCCCCATAAGCGAGCGTCCACCGCTCGCGGTGGCTGCGGGCTGAGCGTGAGGGGGCCGCCCGGGCCGGCCCACGGGAAAGACCGGCCCGGGCGGGATCAGGGGTGGCCTGCCCGCCGCGCGTCGCGGGGTGGCTCGCCCTCTTCAGGCGGTGGCCTGCCCGCGCGGGCGGGCCCAGCCGGTGAAGCGCTCGGCCAGGTCGGTGCACGGCCGCTCGCCGTCCAGCCCGGCGAGCTGCCCGGCGGCCTCGGCCTGGAGCGTGCCGAGATAGACCAGCAGCGCGGTCCGGTCGGTGCGGTACTCGCCGAGCAGCCGCAGCTTCGCCGCCGAGCAGGGCCAGGCGATCCCGCAGGCCGCGCAGCGCCAGGTGGGACGGGAGGGCAGGTGGTCCCGGCGTCGGGTCACCGCGCCGGCACCGTCACGACGGTCGCCCGGTCCACCCGGACGAAGGCGTACCGCTCGCGCGGCCGGAGCGCGCCGCCCAGGGTCAGTTCGCGGCCGCGCAGCTCGACCCACTCCGCGCCCTGGAACGGGCCCCGGCTGACGATCTCGGTGACGTACAGGGTGAGGACCCCGGTGCCGAACCGGTAGGAGTCCTCCGGGACGCGGATGACCTCGCCCGTCACGATCGCGCCCTCCCGGCGCGGCCCGTCGCCCGTCACGTCTTCCTCCTGCCTGTCGACCTGTCGTCGGCCGGTCCGCCGGCCGGTCCGGTGCGTTGGAGGGGCCGCCGACGGATGCTCGCCCGGGCGGCCCCCACGAGGACCACCCCCGGCCAGTGCTCCACGAGCGGCCCTCGCTGGTGACACTCTGCTGTGGAGGCGACTACGCTCGGAAGGCTCCGCGGGCGTCCGGGTGGAGCTGGCCGGCCCCGCGCCCGGCGGGTGGCGTCGTGGGTAGTCGATCTTCAAACTGGGAGGGCCTGGATGGCCGACGTGCCGAGTCCGCTCGCCGCCTTCGTCGTGGCCGAGATCCGCCGTGCCCGGGGCGCGGCCGGGATGACGCAGGAGACCTTCGGGCGGGGCGCCGGGTTCAGCGCATCGCACGTCAGCGCCGTCGAGGGCGGCACCCGCGCCCTGACGATGGATTTCATCAAGGGCGCGGACCGGGCGCTCAGGACCGGCGGGCTCTTCGAACGGCTCGTCGCCAGCGTCGGCGCGCCGTCCTGGTTCCTACCCTGGCTCGACGCCGAACGCGCTGCGCGGCAACTCCGGCTGTTCGAGCCGCTGCTGGTCCCCGGTCTGTTGCAGACCGAGAACTACGCCTGCGTGGTCATGCGCCTCAACGACCTGATGTCGGCGACGGAGGTCGACCAGCAGGTGAGCGCCCGCATGGAGCGCCAGAGAATCCTGACCGGCGAGAACCCGCCGCAACTGGTCGCCGTCATGGACGAATCGGCGCTGCGCCGGACGGGCGACGGATTCAGCGGCATCATGGCCGAACAGGTGGCGCACCTCGTCGCGATGGCGGAACTGCCCCACGTTCACGTGCACGTGATCCCGGCCGCGACCGGCCTGCACATCGGCCTGTCCGGTCCCTTCGCCCTGGCTCGGTCGGCCGACGGCGGATGGGTCGGGCACCTGGAGAACCAGCTTGGCGGAGTGGTGGCCGACAGCAAGGATGATGTGGCTAGCCTCCTGGCGAAGTGGGAGGGCGTGCGAAACGAAGCGCTCCCACGTCGGCAGTCCATCGACCTGATGAAGGAACTGGAGAGCCATCATGGACCTCAGTAGCGCGCGGTGGCGCAAGTCCAGCCGCAGTGGTTCGAGCGGCGGGAACTGCGTCGAGGTGGCCGACAACCTGCCCGGCGTGGTCGCCGTCCGCGACTCCAAGGACCCGGCCGGCCCGGCGCTGACCTTCACCCCCACGGCCTGGCGCGCGTTCGTCGCCCGGACCGCCGACCGGGCCTGACCGCCCTCCCGTACGCCCGGAGGAGCCCGTCCCCCGACCGGGGCGGGCGCCTCCGGTGGTCGCGACCTGAACACCCCCATTGAGCTGCTGGTATCGACGGCGGCGCGGAAGCCGTAAGTCGCTGCCGGCCGACGTCCGGTAACCTGAGCGCGCGGGCCGCTAGCTCAATGGCAGAGCTGTGGACTTTTAATCCATAGGTTCAGGGTTCGAGTCCCTGGCGGCCCACTCCTCCGCAGGTCAGCGGCCCTCTGGGGGTCGCTGTCTTTGTCAGCACGGCTCGTACAGCAGCGAAGTGCAGCAGTAGCTGCCTTACCGGTCCAGCGCGCTGCCGAGCCGCTTGAGGGCGTCGCGGGTGGCCGACGAGGAGACCACCGTGTAGATCTCCATCGTGATGGCGAACTGGGCGTGCCGGAGGATCTGCATCGCCACCCGGGGGGTGAACATCCAGGTCCGCCAGGATCAGGTCGGACGAGTGCCAGGCTGGGCCGGCGGCATCCCGGGCGGTGGTCTGGGCGGCACGGCGGCGATCGAGCGCCACGGTGCAGATGTCCGGCAGCGGGAGGGTGGCGTCCGAGGCGGCCGTCTTCGTCTCCCGGTGCAGCAGGTCGGCACCGACCCGCTGGAGCTGCCGATCGATCGTCAACTCACCGACGTCCGGGGCGACGTCAGCCCAGGTGAGCCCCAGCATCTCGCCCTTGCGGAGCCCGAGCACCAGGACTAGGACGTACGCGGCGTAGAGCGGGTCGTCGTCGGCGCGGGCGCGTCACGGAGCGTGGCGAGGTTTCTTCGCCGAGGCGCGGTTCGAGCGGGCGGGCCGAGGAGGCGTACGTCGACAGCGGGAGAGGGCGTCACGGGGTGAAGGCTCGGCGGTAGGCGGTAGGCGGTAGGCGGTAGGCGGCAGGCGGTGGGCGTGGTCGCGAAGGCTCGGTGGAAGTGTGCCCGCAGGTCGGTAGCGGTGCCGAGGTCCGCTTGACGTGGCGGGCCGGGCGGCGGCCCGCTCCCCAGGAGGGCGGGCCGAGGGCAGACGAGATGGCAACGGCGCGCGTGGGCGTTAGCCGGGCAACGATTCGCGGCGTTCAACCCGGTTGCACACATATGCAGGAGCCCCGATTAGATACCTGCTAGATGCCATCGAGAAGTGGGAGGACCCGCGTCAGTGAGGTATGGCAGGATATAGGACTCCGTGATTCTGAGAGCAAGGAGGGTCTACTGGCATGCAATGGGGTGCCCATCGCGGCCGTCGCATCGTCCTTCCTAGAGGAGTTGACGAGACTGACGTAGAAGACTGTGCTTCCTTGATGAACGCCACAAAGGTGCGAGACACGACCGCACTGGTCGAGATCGGCTTGACAAGGGAAGTGACGTGGCGAGTTGCCAACGACTACTATATGCATTTCGGCAAGGAGTACCCCTTCGGGATCAATTTTGTCTTCGCCTCCGGTCCGGAGGAACCGGAAGTGGGCGAACTGACTGCGATGCTATCGGAGTACTTCGAGCCACCAACCGATGAGGAACTGCTCTCCGCCGTTGACAGCTCCACCTCTGTTGAACAAAGGAGAGAGAACCTAACTCGCCTGGGCGTCGGGGCTTCCACTGTGGAGGACCCACGCTATCGAGAGAAAATCGTCGAGGCAATGCGTTCCAGTGACGAGCGAGTACGTGAGGCTGGACTTTGGGCAGCGCTGTGGGCACTTTGGCCACAAATCCTTCCCGAGATCGACTCGATGAATAAGAACGATGCAAACCCAGTTCTGCGAGCTCAGGCAGGAGCGCTGGCAGGGTGGATGAGGCGGGAAGGCATTACACCGTGATCCGCTGTGCGGATATACCTTGCGGCGGATCAACAGACGCGGCGTCTACACCTGAGATCAACCCGCTTGGGTGACTAACTGGGTGACGACGGGTACGAATGGTGCCGGACGCCCACGGACTCCCGCCGACGGGCTCCGCAGGTAGGCCTTGAGCACGAGCATGGCGGCGCGGATCACTGTGTGGCTGACCTTGTAGTGCTCGCAGAGGGCGGCGAACGAGGGCAGCTTGTCGCCCGGCTTCAACTGGCCGCAGCTGACCTGCTCGCGGATATCCCGGGCGACCTGTAGGTAGGGCAGCTTCAGACATAGGCGGTGCTCCCAGCTTGGCGGCTGGTGCAGCCAGACCACATCGCGGGCTCGACTTACAACGCTATGTGTCGTAGCCGTTGGCCCAGCGCACATTGCGTCTTAAGTTGCTCGTGGGGCTACCCAGCTTGGTGGCTTGGTCGTCCTGCCGTGGGTGCCCTGTCTCCGGACACGGCTGACCGGGTGCCCACGGGATCCCAAGCGTCGGCGGGAGGCGTGATGACCGCACCGCACGATGCAAGTAATTTAACCGCAGGTGCCGTGCGGGATGCCGGGTGCCAACAGCGGCGGGACAACAGCTGGCGGCGTGTGTCCTACGACGAGTACGTCCTGGCGGCGGCGCTGACCCTCGCCCGCCTACACCGGCCTCTGTGGTCATGGCGGCACTGGCGGCGCATCTGCCGCCAGAACGTCACATTGCAGCGTGTCACCGTCGTCGTTGCGGTCCCCGACAAGCGCCCGCAACAGCACAGGCAACGCGGCGGTTTCGCATGCCCCCGCCAGCACACGCGCGATCTGATCCCGGGCAACAGAGTCGTCGGCGGCAACGTACCGATGTAGCAGTTCCTCCAGACTGGGCTGAAGGAACCCGGCCGCTGGCCTGGCGAGCTGTTCAACAAGGCCTGCGGTACGTCGCCGACGATCGGAGCCCTGATCGCTGTCCAACTGTAGGACCAACTCGTGAAGCGCTTGCCTCAAGCCCGCCCGGTCCCGATCATCCGCATGTCGCGTCACGGCGGGAACCCTAACTTCGGGTCTCCGACGGTCAAAGTCCAGCGTCACCAGACGATCACGTTCCACCCAGGACTCGAACCCGAGCCACGGCCCATCGTCGCTGGCCAGGTACCAATGAGAATTGGCTTCGTCAGGAGCTCTCAGCGTTTGTCGAGCTCTGCGTCAATCATCGCTTCGAACTTGTCGCGGCCCTGGATGCCCAGAGCGCTGCCGAGTGCGGTCGCCAGCCGGTCGAACGGGTCCTCGAGTGGCAGTGCTGTCAGTTCTGCCGCCAGCTCGGGAACCGTCCAGAGCGTCTTGTCCTTGTTGACCTGCGCGCCGCGCGACCAGCCGTGGTTGACCCCGATCGAGCCGCCACGCACCGACAGCACTTGTCCGGTCAGTGAGCACGCCTCGCTGACCAGGTAGGCGACGAGGGGAGCCACCCAACGAGGGTCCTTGGGATCCGGTTCCCCGTCCGGCGGCGTCTGATCCATGCCTGGCACGGGGTTCGTCAGCCGAGTGCGCACCATCGACGGGCTGACGCAGTTCACCCGGACTCCCAGCCGCCGCAGTTCCAGCGCGTGCACCGTGGTCATGGCCGCGACCGCGGCGTTCGCCGCCGCGTAGTTCGTCTGGGTGGGCAAGGGATTGAGCAGGCCGGAGCCCGACGCGGTGTTGACGATGGCGCGGTCCGTGCGGACTCCTTCGTCTCGCCGGTCACGCCAGTACGCCGTGGCCCAGCGGCTCACCGCGAAGGTCCCTTTCAGCTTGACCGCCACCACGTCGTCGAACTCCGCTTCGGTCAGCCGTTCAAGCCCTTTGTTGATCTCGATCGTGGCGTTGTTGACCACCGCGTGCAGGTCGCCGAACTCCGCGACGGCCAGTTCGACCATGCGCTGGGCGGCCGTCCAATCGGTGACGCTGCCGGTGTCGGCGACCGCGCGCCCGCCCTGTGCGCGAATCTCGTCGACCACAGCGGCGGCGACGCTGGCGTCGCCGCCGCGCCCGTCGATCTCCACGCCGGGGTCGTTCACGACCACATTCGCGCCGCTGGCGGCCAGATACAACGCTTCCGCCCGGCCGATGCCCCGCCCGGCACCGGTCACCAGCACCGTCCGTCCAGTCAACTCGCCCATTCGGCACCTCGCTCCGCTTCATCCATCTCGATGCACTCAGTGTACTCATGCACTCGGTGAACTGATATACGCGGTGTACTACGCTCGTCCCGTGCCAGAGGACCTCGGACGCCGTGAACGCAAGAAGCAGCTCACCCGGCAGGCGCTGGTGAACGCGGCGGTCCGCCTGTTCACCGCGAAGGGTTACGACCAGACCAGCGTGGCTGACATCGCCGAGGCCGCCGACGTCAGCAAGCGCACGTTCTTCCTGCACTTCGCCACCAAGGAGGACGTCCTGCTGGCTGACGGCAGCAGGAGGATCGACCTGGCCGTACAGGCCATCGCGGCACGGAAGCCCGGCGCGTCGATCCAGGAGGCACTGGCCGAAGCGACGCGAAGCATGATCGCCGACACCGCCGCGGGTGACCTACCGAGCGGGCTGGCGGCGCTGCGTGCGCAGCTGGTGGTCACCGCACCCACTGTTCAGGCCCGCGTGCTGCACACCATCTTCACCGCTCAGACCCGTATCGCCGAGGCGCTGCACCGGGCCTACCCACAAGCACTCGACGAGGTCACCGCGGCAGCCGTCGTCGGCGCGCTGATGGGAGCCGTCAGCGCGGCCGCCGTGACCAGCCTCCAGCACGCCGAGCCACCGGAACGCACCCGCGCCGCGATGCAGCACGCGGCCGAGATCGCACTGCACTGCCTGGAAGCGCCACACCTGTCCGACTCCACCGACGACGCCACCCCATAGGTTTCCGCGCGGTAGGGCACCCCGGTGCCGCTCGTCCTCTGCCTGGGCGCGCAGCTCGTCGACGCCGCCGAGGACCTGGGCCACGTCCCCGCCGGCCACCTGCACCGCCCACTTTTCCGCAGGTCAACAGCCCTGATCTTCATGCCGGATCCGGTCGCCGGCATGGTCCCCGTCGTGAGGTTCAGCGGTCGGCGATGGCGGCGACCGCCTCGATCTCGATCAGCAGATCCGGTCGGAACAGACCTGCTACCTGGACAAGCGAGCTGGTCGGTGGCCGCTGGGTGTTGATGAACTCGTCCCGTACCGCCCGTACGACCGCCAGCGCAGAGGTATCCGTCAGGTAGAAGGTGAGCTTGAAGACGTCGTCCCAGGTCGCGCCCGCGGCGGACAGGGCGGCACCGACATTGCGCATGGCCTGCCGGGTTTGGGCCTCCCAGTCGTCACTGGGCGCTGCGGTGCCGTCTGCGGCGATGGGCACCTGACCCGACGTCCAGACCAGCCGGCAACCCGGACCGATGGTGGCTGCATGGCTGTACCCGTTCGGCTGCGGGAGCGTCGGCGGCGTGGTGAACTCGATGTCGGCCATGGCGACCACCCTAGGACCGGGCTCAGGCGGGCATCCGGCCTGGCCGCCGGCACGTGGGGTACGTCCGTCGGCATGCCGGTCACTCGTCCGGGTACCCGCTGGCCGTGACCTTCTCGATCGCCGCGCGGTGTCCGCGTACCGGCCAGCTCGGGGTGGGCGCCCTGACGGCCCGGCCTGCGGTGGGCAAGCTCGTCGCCCACGTCCACGCCGGCGGTGGCGCGGTGGCGACCCAGGCCACCCCCAATCCGTTCCTGGCCTACGACGGCCTGCCACTGCTCGGCGAGGGACGCTCGCCGCAGGACGTCCTGACCGAGTTGCTGGCCCGCGATCCGGGTCGGGAGGTGCGGCAGGTCGGCATGGTCGACCGCCAGGGGCGCTCGCACGCCTTCACCGGCTCCCGTACGGCGGACTGGGCGGGGCACCGCACCGGGCCGGGTTACGCGGCGCAGGGCAACCGCCTGGTGGGCCCGGAGACGCTCGCGGAGATCGTCCGGGTGTTCGAGGAAAGCCGGGAACTCGACCTGGCGGAGCGGCTCGTGCGGGTCATCGAGGCCGGTGAGGAGGCCGGCGGTGACCGGCACGGCGCCCGTTCGGCGACCGTGACGGTGATCGGCGACCAGCCGTACCCGCTCTGGGACGTGCGGGTCGACGACGCCGAGCATCCGGCGGGGGAGCTGCGGCGGCTGCACGGCGTCTTCCAGGAGGAGGTGCTGCCGACCGTCCAGCGCCTGCCCACCCGCCAGGATCCCATGGGCGAGGGTGCCCGGCAGGCGCTCGGGTAGCCCGCGCGGAGCCGGGCGGGCCGGCACCCGGCGGACGGGTGCGGGCCGGGCGGCGAGCCGCCCGGCCCGTGCTAGATCTTCACCTCGTACTGGTCGTGGCGGGCGTACAGCTCGGTCCACTCGTCCTCGGTGAGCTGCCGGCCGGTGGCGACGATGTCGGCGAGCTCTTCGAAGTACGCCTCGCGCGGCGCGCCGGGCGTGAACAGCACCAGCATCGAGGCGGCTGCCCCGGAGTTGTTGCGGAAGGCGTGGATGCCGCCCGGTGGCACGTACAGGAAGTCGCCCGCGGTGGCGTCGCGCCAGGTGTCGCCGTCGTAGAGCGACACGGTGCCGTCCAGGATGAAGAACGATTCGGAGAAGGTCCGACGTTAGTGACCGCACCGGCGCGACGGGTAGATCCAATTCGGGGCTCGCCCGTTGGGCAGAAGCGCGTGACTCGCGCACCGGCGAATGCGGGTGCACGCCGTCGCGCACCCGGTTGGTCGGGGCGGCGCGTCACCTCGGTGCCGCCACGGCGGCTCGCGTCCGGGCGGCGACGATGACGACGGCCGCCGCCGCCAGCGCGGCGCTGACCCACGCGGCGTGGCGGTAGTCGTGCGTCGTCTCGGTCGCGATGCCGGCGAGGAGCGGTCCCAGAAACGCGCCGGCGTTCAGCGCGACCGTGGCGAACGACCCGCCCAGCGACGGCGCGCGGGAGGCGACCACCATGACGCGGTTGACGAGCATCGAGCCGATGCCGAACGACAGCCCGCCCTGGAGGATCGTCACGACGAACAACGGGGCGGTGTGGGCGCTGGTCGCGGCCAGCACCGCCCATCCGGCAGACAGGGCACACACGGCGAGGACCAGGCCCCGCCGTAGCTGTCCGTCGCCGATCCGACCGGCCGCCGTGACCCCGACGAACGCGCCCACCCCGAACGCGGCGAGCAGCCCGGGCACCGCGCCGCCGGGCAGGTGGGTGACCTCCGTCGCGATGACGGCGAGGTACGCGAACGTCGCGAAGGTCGCCCCGTTGACCAGCGCCGCGAGGATCATCGCCAGCCGCACGGGGCGCGACCCCACCTCGCGCGCTTCCTTCCTGATCGACACGTCCCGGCGGCGGGCCGCGGCGGCGGGCGCCGACCGGAACACGAGCGCCAGTGCGGGTAGGCAGAGCGCGGCGACCGCCCAGAACGCCGACCGCCAGCCGAAGCGGTCGCCGAGCAGCGCGCCCGCCGGCACGCCGGCGACGCACGACAGCGTCACCCCGGACAGCATGACCGCCGTGGCTCTGGCCTGCCGGGCCGGGCCGGCCAGGGCGGTCGCGGCGGACATCGCGACCGCGAGGAAGCCGGCGTTGACGATCGCGGCGACGATGCGGGTGCCGAACAGCACCGGGAAGCTCGTGGTGACCGCGCCGACCACGTGCACGACGACGAACGCGGCCAGGAAGCCCGCCAGCGCCCGACGACGTGGCCATCGGGCGCTGAGCACGGCCATGGCCGGCGCCCCGACGATCATCCCGACGGCGTACGCGGAGGTCAGGCCCGCGGCGGCCCCCACCGACACGGACATGTCGCGGGCGATGCCCGGCACGAGACCGGACAGCATGAACTCGGAGGTTCCCTGCGCGAAAACGGCAAGGCTGAGGACGTAGACGAACAGAGGCATGGGTCGACTCCAGCGCTGGGATACGCGAGCAGAGGCAGCGCGCGCCGGGCAGCGACCTACGTCAACCGGGAAGCCGGGACGAGAGACGGAACTGGGCCGGACGCGCGGGACACGTGTCCGGTCACTGGGAGCGAGACCCGATCGGGAACCGATCGGTCACTGGTCAGAGAACAACCCGCCGCCGAGCGACCGGCGGCTCCACTCTGTCTGACTCAGGGCTCACCCGAGGCACAGTACCCGCGACTCCTCGGGCCGCCAAGCTTGCGCACCTGTGCCAGGGTCGTCGGTGGTGCGGGACACGACGTGGGCGGGCCGATCACCGGCCGGTCGGCGCGGGAGCCTCGTGGCACGCGACCGCGCGGAGAAACGCGCCTGGCGCTCGCGCCCCGCCACGAGCAGGCGACACGGAAGGACCCGCGATGTCCACACCCGAACCGGTCGTACTCTCGCTGCCGTTTCGCGGCACGTGGCTCGCGCGGAACAGCCCGGCGCGGCGCGTGCCGAGCCACGGCACCGACCTGTTCGCCACGACGTACGCCATGGACTTCGTCGCGGTGCGGGGACGGCGCACGGCGACCACGCGGGACTGGCGCGCGCTGTTGTCCACGGAGCCGGTGGAGCGGTTCTTCGCGTTCGGTCAGCCCATCCTCGCGCCCGCCGCCGGCCGGGTGGTGTCGGTGCACGACGGCGAGCCGGACCTCGTGGCGCGGCGGTCGCCGCTCGCGCGGGTGCCCTACGCCCTGACCCAGGCGGCCCGGGTTCGCGGGGGCGCGGGCGCCATCGCGGGCAACCACGTCGTCCTCGAACTGGACGATCGCGGCGGGTACGTCGTGCTCGCGCACCTGCGCGCCGGTTCGATCCGGGTCGGCGAGGGCGAGCCGGTCGCGGCCGGCCAGGAGTTGGGGGCCTGCGGCAACTCGGGCAACTCCACGCAGCCGCACCTGCATATCCAGGTCATGGATTCGGCGGACCCGTTCACCGCGCGCGGCGTTCCCCTGTCCTTTCGGGACTATCAAGTGTGGCGCCGGCCCGACGGGCCGCCGGTCGCGGTCGAGCAGGGCATCCCCCACGAGTCGGAGGTCGTCGAACGGCGGTGACGCGGCCGGCCCCCATGACCGCGGCTCGCGCGGGCGTACCCGCTCGCGTTCCCCCGGCGGCGACGGTCAGTCGGCGAGGATCTGATCTGTCGCCTCGGCGGCGACGGCGAGGATCGCGGGGCTGCCGCTGCGGGCGTACGTGTCCATCGCGGTGTCGACGAACTTGATGGCGTGGGCGTCGCCGGTGTCCATGGCGCGGCGCATGACCTCGTCGGGGTCGGGAGCGGAACCGGCGCGCGGGGCGGGCCGTCCCTCCGCGGGGGCGTAGGCGGCGGTCACCGCGGCCGTCGCCGCCCAGGCGGCGGCGAGACTCGGCGCCCAGAGCGCTCCCGGCAGCGCGGGCAGCGTCCGCAGGACCGCGTTCGGCGCGGTGGCGGCGTGCACGAGCATGACAGGGCTGGCGTATCCGTGCGTGCCGTGTCGGACGACGGCGGCGTCGACGATGCCGGCGAGCCGGGCCGGCACGTCGTCCGTGTCGCTGCCGGGCACCGCACCCGCCGCTGCCGGCCACTCGGCCAGGTCGGCCAGCTGGGCGAGGCGGGCGCGGATGCCGAACCGCTGGTCGGGCACGCGGGGCACCGCGTCGAGCGCGGACCGGGGGTCGGTCGTCCGGTACGGCCCGGTGCCGGGCGGGGCGAGGGGTTGCCACCGGGCGGCCCAGTAGGCCAGCCCCTGACCGAGCTCGGCGACGCGCGGGCCGGTCTCCTCGTCGAGCAACGCGCGTACGGCGTGCCCGACGCGGATCACGCCGTGGGTGGCGCCCGCGGCGATGCCGGGGAGCAGACGCGGCCACCAACGGACGAGCACCTCGCGCCAGTGTTCGCCGGCCAGCTCGCGGTCGAAGTAGTCGAGCCAGTCGCCGGTGCGGACCGGGTCGCCGAGCGGGTCACGCCACTCGTCGGCGGGAATGGCCCGGATGCCGCGCGGCCGCTCCTCCAGCCGGTCCGCGTAGGAGTCGAGCCACCGGTGGACGGCCTGTTCGTGACCGCGGTGCGCCAACGCCTCCACCGCCATCGGCGCGTGGTTGGACAGCCAACCGTTCCGCTCCGGGCCGGTGTTCCGCACCCGTTCGTACGCTTCGTCGAGCATCGAGCCTGTCATGCGTACGAGGCTAAAATCTCAAGTTGGGTTGAGGTCAAGGGCGGGACGGCGGCAGCAGGGGGCGCATGAAGGAGCGGTCGTAGCGCAGGACGCAGCCGCTGTCGTCACGGATGCGGTCGGCCGCCACGAAATCCGGGTCGGTGCCGAACAGCGACCGGTACTGCTCGTACGCGGCGAGGCTCGGGAAGCTGAACAGGGCGAGTGCGCGGTCACTGGCGCCTTCCGCGGGAAGGAAGTAGCCGTGGTGGGTCCCCCCGTGCCGCGCCACCAGCTTTATCCAGCGGTGGGCGAACCGCTCGAACTCGTCCAGCTTGCCGGGATCAATCACGTAGTCGACGACACAGGTGATCATGCGTCAACGCTACGCCGTCCAGCGGACGAGGTAGCGTCCGTGAGCTGACGTTCAGCCCGGCCGACCTGCGGGCGATCGGTGTCGACGACACGGAGCCGAACACCACGGACCACCCGCTCTACGAGGGCTGACCCCGGCACGCCGGGCGCCGACGTCCCCCGGCGACCCGCCGTCGCGTCCGCCGTTTGGGTCGCCGCTCTCGGCGAACCGCGTCCACGCGCTGATCCGGTCGGGCCCGCCGTGTCGTTGATCCGGTCGGGCCCGCCGTGTCGTTGATCCGGTTGAGCCTGCCCCCACCTGCGGCGACGGTGGGGGCACCGACCGTGAGGAGGCACGCCGATGACCCGTCAGCGCGAAACCGTGGAGGTCGACCCGGTCCTGTTCCGTGCCGTCTACGACTCGCCCGCGTCGCTGCCCGGCGCGCACCGGTGGACGACGCCCGAGTCGGACGTACGGCGGATCGAGAAGTTGCTCGGCATGCCGCTGCGCAGCATCGGCGCCCCGCTGTGGGTCAGCGGCGACGAGCCGGACTGCCCGAAGTGCGGCCGGCGGGTCAACTGGTACGACATCGTCTCCTCGGCGCTCTCCGGCGTACACGACCGGATGATGATCGCGACGGTCATCCTCGGCGACCGCAAGTACGTCAACACCGAGGTCCCGGACGCGATCGCCGGGGTGCGCTGCTCCGACTGCCGCACTTCGATCGAGGGGCTGCGCAGCTTCAAGTGCCACAACTGGGCGTACGCCTTCGAGGCGCTGGAGGCCGTCCGGGAGCGGATGTCCGGCGCGTCAGTCGTCGGCCGTCAGCTCGCGGGCGAACCGCAGACCGGGGCGCCCGTCGAGTGACACCTCGCCGACCCGCGTGAAGCCGGTGCGCCGGAGCACCGCGAGGGAGCCGGCGTTGTCCAGAGTGGTCCGGGCGGTCAGCCGGCGCAGCCCGTACGTCCGGCGGGCCAGCGCGACGACGCGGCGGACGCCGTCGGTCGCCACCCCGCGCCCGGCGGCCCGCTCGGCCACCCGGTAGCCCAGCTCGGCCTCGCCGTCGGCGACGTCGACCAGGTTGAACCGGCCCAGCACCGTGCCGTCGCCGTCGACCAGGACGTGGAAGTGGCACACGCCGGCCTCCTGCTCGGCGACCAGCCCCGCGAGCCGCGCGTCGAAGTCGGCGAAGTACGCGTCGCCCCGGTCCGGCACCGACCGGGCGAACCACTCCCGGTTGTCGAGTTCGAAGCGCAGCAGGGCCGCGGCGTGGTGGGCGGCGAGCCGCTGGAGGTCGGGCACCGCGCCACCCTAGCCGGGGCGCGCCCGCGATCGCCCCCGGATTTCGGTGCGGTCAGCGTTCGCCCGCGGAGCGGCGGGTGGGGCGGCGGCCGGGCGGGGAGGGCGGCTCCGGGCCGGGGTCGGGGACCTCGGGCATCGGCCGGACCACCGCTTCGCCGCCGGTGACCCGCAGCGGCTCGCCGTGGTGCCACAGCTCGATGCCGGTCTCCGGGCCGGCGTCGGGCAGCTCGTAGCGGGCCTCGTTGCGGGTGAGGGCGACCCGGAGCCGGTGACCGTGCCAGCGCAGGTGGAACACCAACCGGTCGACCGCCGCCGGCAGCCGGGGGTCGAAGGAGAGCACGCCCCGGTCGTCGCGCATCCCGCCGAAGCCCTGCACCAGCGCCAGCCACGCCCCGGCCAGCGACGCCAGGTGCAGCCCGTCGCCGGTCTTGTCGCCCAGGTCCGCCAGGTCCTGCAGCACCGACTCGGCGAACAGGTCGTACGCCAGGTCGAGGTGCCCGACCTCGGCGGCGAGCACCGCCTGCGGGGAGGCCGACAGCGACGAGTCCCGGACGGTCCGGGCCTCGTAGTAGGCGAAGTTGCGCGCCTTCTCGTCGGCCGTGAACTCCCCCGGGCAGCGCTGCATCGCGAGCACCAGGTCGGCCTGCTTGACCACCTGCCGGCGGTAGAGCTCCAGGTAGGGGAAGTGCAGCAGCAGCGGGTAGTCGTCGTCGGAGGTGTTCGCGAAGTCCCACTCCGGCTGCTCGGTGAAGCCGGCCGCCTGCTGGTGCACCCCGCGCTTGCGGTCGTACGGGACGAGGACCGCGTCGGCGGCGGCCCGCCAGCCGGCCACCTCGGCCGGGTCCACGCCGAGCCGGGCCGCCGCCTCGGGGTGCCGCTCGGCGGCGTCGGCGGCGCCGCGCAGGTTGCGCCGGGCCATCAGGTTCGTGAAGACGTTGTCGTCGACGAGGGCGGAGTACTCGTCCGGGCCGGTCACCCCGTGCAGGTGGAAGGTGCCGGTGTCGGACCAGTGGCCGAAGCCGTGCCACAGCCGGGCCGTCTCCACCAGCAGCTCCAGCCCGGTCTCGGCGAGGAACTCCTCGTCGCCGGTGGCGGCGACGTAGCGCAGCACCGCGTCGGCGATGTCGGCGTTGACGTGCAACCCGGCGGTGCCGGCCGGCCAGTAGCCGGAGCACTCCCGGCCGCCGATGGTGCGCCACGGGAAGCTCGCCCCGGCCAGCCGCAGCTCCGCCGCGCGTTCGCGGGCCTCGGGCAGGTGGGCGTGCCGCCAGCGCAGCGCCGAGCGGGCCACCCGCGGGGCGAGGTAGGTCAGCACCGGCAGCACGTAGCCCTCGGTGTCCCAGAGGACGTGCCCGTCGTAGCCGTTGCCGGTCAGGCCCTTGGCCGGGATGGTCCGGTCGCCGTCCGGTCGCCCCGCCTGGATGAGGTGGAACAACGCGAACCGGATGGCCTGCTGGAGTTCGACGTCGCCGTCGAGCAGCACGTCGGCCGCCTGCCAGGCGTCGTCCAGCGCCGCGCGCTGGGCGGCGAGCAACGCGTCGAAGCCCGCCGCGCGGGCCGCCCCGGCCGCATCGACCACCAGGCCGGCCAGTTCCTGCGGCGGCGTCGCGTCCACCGGCGCGCACTCGTACGCGGCGAACTTGGTCAGCCGCACCCGCTCGCCGGCGCGCAGCGTCCCCGTCAGGGTGAGGCGCAGCCGGTCGGGCGCGCAGTCGACGCCGGTGGCGAAGCCCTCCGGGGCCCGCACCTCGTGCGCGACGGCGACGGCGACCCGCTGCCCGCTGCGCCCGGTGCGGTGCACGAGGACGCCGTCGTGCCCGTTCGAGTGGCGGTACTCGGCGGTCAGCGGATCGGTGATCACCGACGCGGCGCGGGGGTCGTCGGAGCGCTCCGGTACCCGCTCGTTGGCGAGCAGGTCGGCGCAGACCCGCACCTCGACCGTCCCGTCCAGCGGCTCGACGCTCCACCGGACGGCGGCCACCGGGCGCCGGGGCAGCGAGACCAGCCGGGTGCTGCGGACGCGTACGCCGCGCCCGGCCGGGGAGACCCACTCGGTGTGCCGCTCGACCACCCCGGCGCGCAGGTCGAGCACCCGCTCGTGGACACGCAGGGTGCCGGTGCGCACGTCCAGCGGCTCGCCGTCGACCCAGAGTCGGATCAGGGCGGCGTTCGGCGCGCTGATCACCGTGTCGCTGAGCTGCGGGAAGGCGTACCCGTCCTCGGGGTAGCTCAGCTCCCGCCGCTCGTGGAAGCCGTTGAGGTAGCTGCCGGGCATCCCGTACGGCGTGCCCTCGTCGAGGTTGCCGCGCCAGCCCACCCACCCGTTGCCCAACGCGAAGATCGACTCGGTCTCGGCGAGCCGGTCGAAGTCCGCCTCCGTACGCCGGATCCGCCAGACCTCGTCGTCCCCCGTCCCGCGCACGGCCGGCGGTCGATCGGCGGTGGGGGTGTCGTGCACAACGCCTCCAGGAGTCGACGTACCGGGGTCAACCGTGGCAGACCGGGCTGAGAGGTCGCTGAGACGAAAGTCAGGGCTGCCACCTGACCAACGCACACTGCGTCCGACTTGCAGATGTTCCAGGGTTGTCTGGCCGCTAAACGCGGTATGAACGATCGGTGAGGTGAATCATGGTTGATGCGGACGTGCCGGATGTTCCGGAGATCAGCGTCGAGTGGTACCAGGACATCGTCGACTTCGCCGCCGACACCCCGCAACCGGTGCAGTGGTTCGCCGGGCACTTCACCGAGGGCGCGATCCTGCTGCTCGGCGCACTGTGGCTGGTCGCGGCCGTGTCCCGGCTCGGAGGTGGGCCGCGCGACCGGGCGTACGCCCTGGTGACGCCGGTGGCGGTGGTGCTCGCGTACGGGTGCAGCGAGGCGTTGAAGACGGTGGTGGACCAGGAGCGCCCCTGCCGGGCGGTCGCCACCGAGCTCGCCATCGTCGCGAGCGAGTGTCCACCGACGGGCGACTGGTCCTTCCCCAGCAACCACTCCACGATCGCGGGCGGGCTGGCGGTGGCGACGCTGCTGCTGTCCCGCCGGGTCGGCTGGGTGGCGTTGCCGGTGGCGGCGCTCGCCGCGTTCTCCCGCACCTTCGTCGGCGTGCACTACCCGCACGACGTGGTCGCCGGCGTCCTGCTCGGCGCCTTGGTCACCGCACTGCTCACGCCGCTGCTCGCCCGCCCCGCCGCCGGGCTGCTCCAGCGCCGCGCCCGCCACGCCGAACGCCCCGTCCCCACCCCCACCCCCCGCCGCTGACCCCTCCCCCTCCCTCTCCCTCACCCTCCCCCTCTCCCTCTCCCTCTCCCTCTCCCTCACCCTCCCCCTCTCCCTCTCCCTCTCCCTCTCCCTCTCCCTCTCCCTCTCCCTCTCCCGCGATCTTGCAGTTTCTGCCCCGGCGAGGCGCACGAAGCACGCATCTCCGGGGCCACAAGTGCACTATCGCGGCAGTGGGAGGGTCAGGTGAGGAGGAGGGCGGCCAGGGCGCCCAGGACGAGGAAGGGACCGAAGGGGAGGTGGCTGCGCCAGGCGACGCGGCGGGCCGCCAGGAGCGCGACGCCGGCCACCCCGGAGAGCAGCAGCGCGAGCGACAGGCCGGCGACCAGGACGGCCCAGCCGTACCAGCCCAGCAGCGCGCCGACACCGAGCGCCAACTTGGCGTCGCCGAGGCCGAACCCGCGCGCTCCGAGCAGCAGCGTGGTGGCGGCGAAGAAGAGCGCCAGCGCGAAGCCGGCCGCGGTGGCCCGCAGCCAGGGTGCCGGACCGGCGCCGGCCAGCGCGGCCACGCCGAGCAGCAGCCACGTCCCGGCCGCTGCGGGCCCGGTGAGCCGGTCCGGCAGCCGGTGCACGGCCGCGTCGACGAAGGTCAGGGGGATCGCCCAGCCCAGCCACCAGGCGGTGGCGGCCAGCACGGCGGCGGGCGGCCCCGCCAGCAGCAGCACCCCGACCGCCGCCGCCAGGACGAGTTCGACAGTGCCGGGCGGCGGGCCGACCCGCGCGTCGCAGCGCCCGCACCGGGCCGCCGGGCCCAGCGCCGGCCACGGCCAGGCCAGCCCGATCTGGGTGCCGCAGGCGTCGCACCCGGTCCGGATGGCCACCCCCGGCGGTACGGCGTGCCGGAGCACGGCGAGGCGGAGCACCGGAGCGACGGCGAGGACGGCCAGCGTCCGCGCGGCGCGGGAGCCGAGGGGCCGCCCGGTCGGCTCCGCCACCACCGGCGGTTCGGTCAGCGCCACGGCAGCCCCTCCGATCGGACGCCGGGACACGACACGGAGGGTGACGCCACCGCCGCCGGTCGGTAACGGGCGGATCGGCCTGCGCCCCTGCTGTCGAAGTCGCGGAAATGCGCGCGGAAATGGCGTGGACGCATAAGCGGGAATCCCATGTGAATGCAATGGCGGGCCATCGACATGGGGGACGGATCGGACCAGACGCCACGTCCGGGACACGTCCCGCCGGCCACTGCGGCAACTCGCCCGTCCGGCGAACTCCCACCGCGTCGACTCCCTCGGCCGCCGGCCACAGCCCGGCCATCCGGCCCCGCCCCGCCGTCCGCCACCACCCGTGCCACCACCTGTCATCACTCACCGTGTCGACCAGAATTGCCCCTGTTGCATCGGCGAACGTCAGCCTATGCTCGCCCCTTGGGCACTGTGCAACCCCGCGACAAAGCGACAGGACGATCCAGGATTTGCATTTGTAGAGATCTATAACGGCGAATGCAGCGACGCTTCCCGACAGGTCCGGATGACCCCATTCGGCCGCGTCGCCGCATGCCCGGAGGCCGGCGCGCCGGTCACCGGACAGCCAGAGGAGGCACCACGTGCGCGGACGGCAACTCGGCCGACGGGCGACCAGCCTGCTCACCGTCGCGGCGGTCGGCGCGGCCACGGCCTGCGGCGCCGACCCGGCGACGACCGCCCGGACGGCCCCCGCCGCCGGCACGCCGACCCCGACCCACTCCGCGGCCGACGAGCGGGCGGCCAGGCAGGCGGCCCTGGCCGCGTACGCCGGGTATCTCGCCGCCTCCCGCACGGCGAGCGGGCGCAGCGACCCCCACCATCCGGACCTGGCGCGGTTCCTCGCCGACCCGCTGCTGACCCGGGTCCGGCTCTCCATCCACGAGGCGAAGGAGCACGGCGCGATGCGTACCGGCACGTTGGTCTCCGACCCCACCGTGACGTCGGTCAGCCTGGATTCGAGCCCGCCCACCGTGGAGATCCAGGACTGCCTGGACGCGACCGGCTACCGCCTCGTCTACGCCCGGAGCAAGCGGGTCGTCCCCGGCACCGGCGGGACCCGGCACCTGGCCACCGCGACCGCCACCCGCTACCCGGACGGCCGCTGGCTGATCAGCGCCGGCGCCGCCCACGAGGACCTGCCGTGCTGACCTGGGGAGGAAGGGACGCCCCGGCCCTCGCGTCGACCGCGGCCGGGGCGACCCGTCCGCGTACCGCCGGCGCGCGGGCCGGGGCGACCCGCCGGGCGCTCGCCGGCGCCGGGCTGGCCCTGCTGCTGGCGCTCGGGGCGGCCGTGCCCGCGCTCGCCGCCGGGCGCGCGGACCCCGGCGCGGAGTGCCCGCCCGGGCAGAGCGACTGCAGCGTCTGGGACGACGATCCCGGCACCCCGGGCGGTGGCGGGGACACCGGCGGAGGTGGCGACCCCGGCGGTGGGGGCACCGGCGGAGGTGGCGGAAAGTGCCAGTGGAACGGCCGGACCGTCAAGTGCTACCACGACGTGCTCGGCTGGTTCAACAACGGCGACGGCTGCTACTACAAGCTCTCGGAGCCACAGAAGGAGGCCCCCGAGGGCAAGCAGTGGTACACGCGCACCTGCAACGGCGGCGACCTCGGCGCCCAGACCGAGGTCCTGCTCGACGCCCCGCCGCCCGGGTTCGGCGCGCCGCCCGACCCGGAGGAACTCGCCCGCCGGGCCCTCGCCAAGATCACCATCGCGGCGCCCCGGATCGCGGTCGCCCCCCGCCGCAGCAAGGGGCCCGGCCTGGTCGGGCTGCCGGTCTGGATGTGGGGCAGGAACGACGATCCCAAGTACTTCGGGCCGACCCAGGAGGCGTCGGAGACCGACCGGGGCCTGACCGTGGAGATCACGGCGACGTTCGACCGGATCGTCTGGGACATGGGCAACGGCCGCACGGTCACCTGCTCCGGCGCCGGCACCCCGTACGAGGCCGGTGGCCGGTACGCCGGCCGCCCCTCCCCCGACTGCGGCTACGACAGCGGCTACCCGAAGGCCGGCGACTACCGGGTGCGGGCCACGACGTACTGGACGGTGACCTGGCGCGGCGGCGGCGAGAGCGGCGTCATTCCCCTCACCCGGACGACGGGCACGGTCCCGGTCCGGATCAACGAACTACAGGTGGTGTCCGAGTGAGCGTGGCGACCCGTGACGGAACCGGACCGGTGGACGCGCCGGTCGCCCCGCCGAAGGTGGTACGGCAGCGCCGCATGCGGCCCGGGCTGCTCGGCCTGGCCGTGCTGCTGATCGCCCTCGGCGGCCTCGGCGCGGCGTTCGCGGTCACCTCGGTACGCGCCACCGGCAGCTACCTCGCCGTGGCCCGACCGGTCGAGGTCGGCCGGCAGATCAGCGCCGACGACCTGGTCCCGGTGCAGGTGGCCGGCGGCCAGGGGCTGTCCCCGGTGCCCGTCGGCCGACTCGACGAGGTGGTCGGCAAGCGGGCCGCCGTGTCGCTGACCCCCGGGACGCTGCTGACCATGGCCCAGCTCACCGACGACCCGCTGCTCGGCCCCGGCCAGCAGCAGCTCGCGCTGGGTCTCGGGCCCGCCGAGGTGCCCGCCCGCAAGCTGCACCCCGGCGACAGGGTTCTGCTGGTCAGCCGCCCGGACGGCGACGACGACCGCCCGGCGGGCGCCGCCACCCGGTTCGAGGCGACGGTCATCGACACCGCGACGTCCGACAACGACGACGAGGTGGTGGTCTACCTGGCGCTCGCCGTGCGGGACGTGCCGGCCGTGGTGGCGCTGTCCGCGCAGGAGCGCATCGCCGTCGTGCTGACCGAGGCGGCCTGACCATGGCGATCATCGCGCTGGTGTCGGCGAAGGGCTCCCCGGGCGTGACCACCTCCGCCCTGGCCTGCGCCCTCACCTGGCACCGACGGCTGGTGCTCGCCGAGTGCGACCCGGCCGGCGGGTCCGTCCTCGCCGGCTACCTGGGCGGCGCGCTCGACGGCCCCCGGGGTATCGGCGAGCTGGCGGTCGGCGAGCTGCGCGACGGCAACCTCGAGACGGCGTTCTGGTCGCAGTTGGTCGACCTGGACGCGCCGAAGCGGGAGCGACTGCTGCTGCCCGGCGTCGTGGACCCGGCGCAGGCCGGCAGCGTCGCCCCGCTCTGGCAGCGGTTCGCCGACTTCTTCGGCAGCCTGGAGCGCGGCGACCCGCCGTACGACGTGCTCGTCGACTGCGGGCGGCTGCACGTCGTCGGCCCACCCTGGCCGATCCTGCGCGCCGCCTCGGTGGTGCTGCTGGTCAGCCGCGCCCGGCTGCCCGACCTGTCCGGCGCCCGGGCCATGATCCGGGCGATCGAGCGGGACTTCGCCGAGCACCGGGTGCCGCCGGGCAGCCTGCGGCTGCTGTTGGTGGGCGACGGCCACGGCAGCGGCGAGGTGAGCAAGGCCCTGCGGCTGCCGGTCGCCGCCCGGCTCCCGCACGACCCGCGTACGGCCGACGTGCTCAGCCTGGGCGGCACCGTGCGGGCCGGTCGGCCGCTGATGCGCGCGGCCGGGGCCCTGGAGGTGCCGGTCGGGGCGCTGCTGGAGCGGCGGCGCGCCCGGCTGGCCTGGCCCGTGTCGCAGGGGGTGCCGGATGCGGTTTGAGCCGGTCTCCGCCGACCCGCGCCGGCAGCCGCCCGGCGCCACCTCCACCGCGCCACCCGGTGCCACCTCCACCGCCCCGCCGCTGCCCCCGCCCAATGGGCGGCACCACCATCCCCTCGCGCTGCCGGCGCCGGTGGCCGCGCCCCCGCCGGAGCCGCCGCCCCGCCACCGGATCGACTTCCAGGTGGTCCGCGAGCTGCGCCGCGAACTCAGCGAACGGCTCACCCGGTGGCAGCGCGGCCGGGAGTTCACCGTCGACGAGGAGGACACCGAGCGGGCCCGGCTGGCGGTGGCGGTGGTGGCCGAGTACGCCGACGCGGTGCGCCGGTCCGGCACCCCGATGGCCGCCGGCGAGGAGCGGCTCCTGCTCGACCAGGTCACCGCCGAACTGGCCGGGCTGGGCCGCCTCCAGACGCTGCTGGTCGACGACACCATCGAGGAGGTGCACATCCTCGGCTGCGACCAGGTGCGCGTCACCCGGCACGGCGGCGGCGTCGACTGGGCCGAGCCCATCGCCGACAGCGACGACGAGCTGGTGGAGATCCTCCAGGCGGCGGCCCGCCGGGCCGGGGCCACCGAGCGGTCGCTGTCGACCTCCAAGCCCACCCTCGACCTGCAACTGCCCGACGGCAGCCGGTTGGCCGCGGTGTTCCTGGTCAGCCACCGCCCGTACGCGGTGATCCGCAAGCACAACACGCTGGACGTCAGCCTCGACGATCTCGCCGGGGGCCGGGGCGACCTGGACGAGATGATCGACCCGCTGGTGCGCGACTTCCTGCGCGCCTCGATGCGCGCCGGGCTGAACATCATGGTGGCCGGGCTCGCCGGGGCCGGGAAGACCACGGTCATCCGGGCGCTGATGGACGAGATCCCGGCCGACGAGCCGTACGTGCTGCTGGAGGAGAGCCGGGAGCTGCTGCCCGCCCGCCGACGGCTCAAGCACCGGGCGGTGATGAGCTTCGAGGCCCGCGAGGGGCACGGGGAGCGCGGGCCGGACGGCCGCCCGGCCGGCGAGGTGAGCATCGC
This sequence comes from Micromonospora sp. NPDC047670, assembly GCF_043204915.1. Taxonomy (NCBI): domain Bacteria; kingdom Bacillati; phylum Actinomycetota; class Actinomycetes; order Micromonosporales; family Micromonosporaceae; genus Micromonospora; species Micromonospora sp. NPDC047670. The sequence continues at coordinate 100,245 of NZ_JBIDDA010000001.1, read as the reverse complement.
CGACCTGATCCCCGTCTCGCTGCGGATGGGCGTGCTGCGGATCATCGTCGGCGAGGTCCGGTCGCGGGAGATCGTCCCGATGCTCCAGGCGATGACCACCAGCCGCGGCTCGATGTGCACCATCCACGCGCGTACGCCCGCCGGGGTGAGCGAGCGGATCATCGAGCTGGCGCTGGCGCACGGCCGGGAGATGACCGTCGACCAGGCCCGCCGGATGGCCGGCAACGCGCTCGACCTGATCGTCTACGTCACCGTCGAGGACGAGACCGCGATCGGCGGGCGCAAGCACCGCTTCGTCTCGCACGTCGAGGAGGTCATCGGGGTCGGCGACGGCAACCGGATCACCACCACGCAGGTGTTCGGTCCCGGGCCGGACGGCCGGGCGGTGCCCCGGCACCTGCCCGAGCGGATCCGCGCGCAACTCCTCCGGGTCGGCTACGACGCCCGGCTGCTCAGCCGGTGGATCGAGGCCGGCACGGGCGCCTGGCGGCGGCCCCGGCAGACCCGGCTCGGACGGCGGTGACCCGGAGATGCCGGACAACGTCGAACTCGTCGCGGTGGTCTCCGGGGCCGCCTGCGTGGCCGGGCTGCTGCTGGCGGTCGTCGCGCTGGTCGGCACCCGCCGGCCGCCCGGCCGGCCCGGCGCGGGCCGGGGGCTGGACCGCCTGTGGAAGGGCTCCGGCGCCACCCCGCGCGAGCAGCGGGCCTACCAGGCCCTGCTGGTCGGCGCCCTGGTGGCCGGCGCGCTGGCCTTCCTGGTCACCGGCCTGCCGGTGGTCGGCCTGCTGGTCGCGGTCGCGGTCCCCGGCACGCCGTGGCTGTTCTCCGTCGGCAAGGCCGAGCAACGCGCCATCGCCCGCATCGAGGCGGTCGGCGAGTGGACCCGCCGGCTCAAGGACGTCTCCGCCACCGGCCAGGGACTCCAGCAGACGATCATCGGTACGGTCGCCACCGCCCCGGAGGAGATCCAGGAGGAGGTACGGCTGCTCGCCGCCCGCCTCCACGCCGGCTGGCTGGCCCGCTCCGCGCTGCTCGCCTTCGCCGACGAGATCGGCGACCCGGTCTGCGACCAGGTGGTGGCGGCGCTGATCCTGCACGTCACCGACCGGGGCGAACGCCTCGGCGACGTGCTCGGCTCGATCGCGCAGGCGGCGGCGGCCGAGGTCGCCACCCGCCGGGAGATCGAGGCGAAGCGCACCCAGCCCCGGTTCGCGGTCCGCTTCCTCACCGGGATGACCCTGGCCACCGTCGCGTACGGGCTGCTCAACACCGAGTACGTCAGCCCCTACGGCACGCCCTTCGGCCAGCTCGTGATGGCGGCCCTCGGCGCGGCGTTCGTCGGCCTGCTGGCCTGGGTGCGGTCCATGAGCCAGCCGCGCCGGCCGGCCCGCTTCCTGCCCGCCCCCGACCCGCAGGAGGTGCTGGCGTGACCACGTACGGGCAACGCGCGGGCGCCGCGGTCCACGTGCCGGCGCCGGCCCGGCGCGCCCCGGCCGACGTCGGGAACGGGAGGCCGGTCCCGTGATCCTCAACTGGCAGCTCGCGCTCGCCGTCAGCGGCGGGGCGACCGTCGGGCTGGGCGCCTTCCTGGTGGTCCGCGAGCTGGTGCCGGCCACCCCGGCGCTCGGGCCCGCGCTGCGCCGGCTGCACCAACCGCCGGGCGGCGGGCAGCTCACCACCCCCGCCGACCGGCGGCTGGAGTGGCTCACCGGGCTGTCCCGCTGGCTGCGGCCACCGCACCGGCAGCTCGCCCTGATCGACCGGAGCCCCGAGCAGTACGCCCTGTCGATGCTGCTCTCCGCGCTGATCGGGCTCGCCGCGCCGACGCTGCTCGGCGCCACCCTGTTCGCCGTCGGGGTCCGGCTGCCGGTGGTCGTGCCGGTGCTCGGCAGCCTCGGGCTGGCGCTGCTCTGCGCCCTGGCCGCGCACCGGGCCGTGCTCGACCGGGCGGACAAGGCCCGCGACGAGTTCCGCCAGGCCGTCTGCACCTACCTCGATCTGGTCGCGTTGCAGCTCTCCGCCGCCCACGGGCCGGTGCAGTCCCTGGAGCGGGCGGCCGCGGTCTGCGACGGCTGGGTCTTCGACCGCATCTCGGAGGCCCTGCGGATCGCCCAGATGCAGATGCACTCGCCCTGGGACGAGCTGCGCGACCTGGCCGAGCGCATCGGCATCCCGGAGCTGGGCGACGTCGGAGCCATCATGCGCGCCTCGGGCAGCGAGGGCGCGCAGGTGCACGAGACCCTGCGCAGCCGGGCCGACTCGCTGCGCGACCAGATCCGCACCGACAACCTGGCCCGTGCCGAGGGGGTGACCAGCCGGCTCGACATCCCCGGGGCGCTGCTCGTCTTCGTCCTGCTCGGCTTCGCCGTCTATCCGTTCATCGCCCGCCTGTGATCCGACCCCGAGAGAAGGAGCACGTCATGTCCGTCATCACCTACCTGCACGTCGCGCTGGCGGCGCGGCTGGCCGAGCTGCGCCGCGACGGCGACCGGGGCGACAGCCCCGTGCCCACCGCCGTGATCATCTTCGGCCTGGTCGCCGTCGCGATGGCGGTCACCGCCGCCGCCCTCGGCGCGGCCAACGACTGGATGGACAACATCCCGACCCACCAGGACCCGAAGTAACGCCGGGCCGTGCGCCGAGCAGACTCCGTACCGGGACGCCGGGTGGCCACCGCCGCCCGGCGTCCCGCCCTGGCCGCCGAGCGCCGCCCCGTCCCCGCCGGGGCCGGTCCCGGCGGCTGGCGTCCCGTCCCGGCCGTCGCCCGGCGCCTCGCGGCCGGCGGGGCCGACCGGGGCGCCAACCCCGTCGAGCTGGCGGTGGCGATGCCGGCGATCCTGCTGCTGCTCTTCGCCTCGATCCAGACCGCCGCCTGGTTCGTCGCCCGGTCCACCGCCCTGAACGCGGCGCAGAGCGCGGTCAACGCCCAGCGGCTGCACCAGGCGCCGCCCGGCGCCGGCGAGGCCCGGGCCACCACCTTCCTGCGCGCCGCGGGCGGCTGGCTCGTCGACTGGGACGACCCCGCCCCGAGCTGCCAGACCAGCGCCACCGAGGTGACCTGCACGGTGCACGGCCGCTCCCTGTCGGTCGTACCCGGGGTCGACTTCCCGGTGCGGCAGACCGCGCACGGGACGGTGGAACGGTGGACGACGCCGTGAGCCGTACCGCCGAGCGGGGCTCGGTCTCGATCGAGGTGGCGGTGCTCGCCCCGGCCTTCATCGCGCTGATCGTGCTGGCCGGCGTCGCCGGGCGTACCGCCGTGGCGGCCGAGGCGATCGACGCCGCCGCCCACGACGCGGCCCGCGCCGCCTCGATCTCCCGGGACGCCCGCACGGCCCGGGCGGAGGCCCGGGACGCGGCCCGCCGGCAGCTCGACTGGCGCGGCCTGGACTGCGTCGGCGCTCCGCAGGTGACCTTCAGCGGCGCGGTACGTGGTCGCGCCACCAGCTTCGACGCGGCGTTCCGCAGCCCGGCCGGGCAGGACGCCTCGGTCACCGTCCGGATCGCCTGCACGGTCTCCTACCAGGACCTGCGCCTGTCGGCCCTGCCGGGGATGCCGGCCGGCAGGCGGGTGTCGGCGAGCTTCACCTCGCCGCTGGACCGCTACCGGAGTCGGGGATGACCGCCCGTCACGGCCGGCCCGGCGGACGGGACGACGGGCGGGTGAGCGTCTTCCTCGCGGTGGCGATGGTGGGGGTCCTCGCCGTCATCGGCATGGCCTTCGACGGCGCGGGCCAACTGCGCACGTTGCAGCGGGCCGGCAACCTCGCGGCCGAGGCCGCCCGCGCCGGTGGCCAGGCCATCGACCGGGCCACCGCCATCGAGGGCGGGCCGACGCGGATCGACCGCCCGCAGGCCCGCCGGGCCGTCGCCGCCTACCTCGCCGCGGCCGGCGTCACCGGCCACGCCGTCAGCTTCCCGGTGGTCGACGGGGAGACCCGGGTCCGGGTACGGGTCACCGTCACGCACCACCGATCCATGCTCGGCCTGTTCGGCTTCGACGAGACCGTCACCGTCTCCGGCGAGGCGACCGCGCGGCCGCTCACCGGGGCACCGTAGGAAGGAAGGCAGCCATGGCCGCATCGGGGCGTTCCGCCGTACGGCGGACCGGACGCATCCTGACCGGGTTCGGCGCGCTCGTCGTGCTCTGCGCGGTGCTGGCCGGCGCGCCGGTGGCGCTGCTCGCCCTCGCCGGCAACCCGCTGCCCGACCACCTGCCCACCGTCGCGGAGATCGGCGCGACCCTGACCAGCCGCGACGACGGGCGGCTGTTCCTGCGCGCCCTGGCGCTGGCCGGGTGGTTCGGCTGGGCCACCTTCGCCCTCTCGGTGCTGGTGGAACTCTGCGCGCAGGCGCTGCGCCGGCCGGCGCCCCGGCTGCCCGGCATGAGCCGCCAGCAGCGGGCGGCCGCCGCGCTCGTCGGGTCGGTCGCGCTGATCGTCGCGGCCAGCCCGGCGGCGAGCGCGGCCACTGCGGTCGCCGGCCCGTACGCCCCGCCGGCGCCGACCACGGCGACCGCGGCGGCGGTCACGCCCCGGGCCGCCTGGCCGGACTCCGCCGCCCCGACCGTCCAGCCGGTCGCGGGCCGGGCCGGCCCGGTGACCCGCGCCGCCCCGGCGGTCCAGCCTGTTCCGGCGGACCCGGACGAAGACCCGGCGGTCTACCGGGTCGCCCGGGGCGACCACCTGGGCACCGTCGCCCAGCGCTACCTGGACGACTTCGGCGACTACCGCGAGCTGGCCGCGCTGAACCGGCTCGCCGACCCGGACCGGATCCACCCGGGCCAGTTGCTGAGGCTCCCGCAGGAGGCCGAGGACCGGGGTGCCCGCCGGCACGCCACCGGCCACCTCGTCGCCCGCCCCGCACCAACCGCCCCGGCCCCCCGGCCCGCGCCGGAACAGGCCGCGCCGGAACAGGCCGCGCCGGAGCGGCCGACGTCACCCCCGCCGGCGGAGGCCCCCGCGCCGCCGGCGGACGCGCCCGGCGACGACGGTCCGACGGTGACCGTCGGGGCGGCCCGGCCCGGCGAGCCCGACCGGGTGAACCGGCCGCTCGCGGTCTCCGCCGTCCTGGCGGTGGCGAGCATCGTCGGCGCGCAGATCGGCGCGGTCCTGGGCCTGCGCCGCCGCCCCGCCCCCGTACCGGCCGGCACCAGCACGGCACGCCGCTCAGGTGCCGGCGGCGGCGCGAGCAGCCACCGCGGGGCAAGCGGCCACGGCGGCGCAAGCGGGCACGGCGGCGCAAGCGGCCAGCACGGCGCGAGCGGGCACGGCGGCGCAAGCGGGCACGGCGGCGCAAGCGGCCAGCACGGCGCGAGCGGGCACGGCGGCGCGAGCGGGAACCGGCACGCCGGACCGGTGGTCGGTGCCCAGGCGCGGGCGCACGCCGACGCCACCCGGGAAGGCCCCGTCGGCCGCCACCGCCGCCCCTGACCCACGCCGGGACTCGCGCTCCGGCCAGGACGTTGCTGCGGGGCACGCCGATCAGGACGACAACGACGGCAGGCGGGAGGGTGCGGCGGGGGCGGTCAGGGGAGGCGGGTCTCCAGCATGCCGTTGACGATGCGGGTGGGCAGGACCTGCTGGTCGTTGCCGGACGGCCCGTGCACGACCTCGCCGCCGTTGAGCCGGAACGTGCTGCCGTGCCAGGGGCAGACCACGCACTCGTGCCCGTCGACCTCCCGCACCTCGCCCTCGCCGAGCGGGCCGCTCTGGTGCGGGCACCGCTCCAGCATCACGGTCACGTCGTCGCCGTGTCGGTAGAGGATCACCGAGACGTCGTCGACCTCCCGGGTGATCAGCTTCCGCTGCGGCAGAGTGGCCATGTCGGCGATCGAGTGCCAGCCGTCGCTCATCCGGTGCAGTTCGGAGATGCTCTGGTTGACCTGCGCGCCCTGCTTGTACGCCAGGTGTCCGCCGAGGTAAGCCCCCATGCTCGCGGCGCTGAGCCCGAGGAAACCCAGCGTACGGCCGAGGTTGTGCCGGCCGGACATCCGGGCGGCGACCGAGCCGGCGTAGAACGCCAGGCCCACGCTGTTGGAGGCGGCGTGCACCAGGCCGATCCGGCGCTGGTCGCGGGCGAGCGCCGCCCAGTCGTTGAGCCCGGCGACCGCCGCCGGCAGCGCGCTGACGGTGCCCACCGCGCAGAGCGTGGTGGCGGCCCTGCGCTGCCCCGGCATCAGGTCCAGCACCGCGGTGCTGATCCACGCGCCGACCGGCACCTGCACCATCGCGGGGTGCAACGGGTGCCCCAGCCAGACGCCGTGCAGCAGGTCACGGACCCGCTGCGGACGGAGGGTGGCCTGGACGGCGCGCTGCAACCGGTCGCCGATCCGGTCCAGCCCGGAGGCCTGCTCGATCTTCGTCATCAGTGCTCGCACCCGTACCGACTTCCCGGCAGGAGCGGCCGCAAACCGGTCGCCGGTGACGGATCCGCAGCGGTACGTGACGAGGCCCCTGCCGGCCCACAACCGGACGCGCCGCCCCCGAGGCGGTGAGGTCGGCGCCCGGCAGAGCCGAGAGGCGCAACTTCCCGGAAAGAGTGGCCTCGGCACGCCGGGAGGCGACTCTTTCCGGGAAGTTGCGCCGCCGGCCGCCTGCGTCCGCGCCGGCCGGGTCCGCCAGCCGGGTCCGCCGGTGGTTGGGTCAGGGGCCCGGGGGCGTCCAGCGGTCGTGGTGGATCGCCTCGGCCAGCGGGCGCTTCTGCCGCCAGCCGTGCCGGGCCAGGTCGGGCACGCGCTCGAAGTGGGTGACCGGGCCGACGCAGAGCCACGCCACCGGCCGTACGCCGTCGGGGATGCCGAGCAGGTCCGCCAGCCACGGCTCGCGGTAGAACGACACCCAACCGACGCCGAGCCCTTCGGCGGTCGCGGCCAGCCAGAGGTTCTGGATGGCGAGGCAGGCCGAGTAGAGCCCCGTGTCGGCGATGGCGTGCCGGCCGAGCACGGCGGGGCCGCCCCGGGCCGGGTCGTAGGTGACCACCACCGACAGGGTGGACTCCAGCACCCCGTCGATCTTGATGCGGGCGAACCGCTCGGCCGCCTCCCCCTCCAGCGTGGCGGCGAAGGTCTCCCGCTCGGTGTGGACGTGCTCGTGGAACCGGCGCCGCAGCTCCGGGTCCCGCACGACGATGAAGTCCCAGGGCTGGGAGTAGCCGACGCTCGGCGCCGCGTGCGCCGCCGCCAGCACGCGGTGCAGCGTCTCCTCGGGCACCGGCGCCCCGGTGAACTGGGCGCGTACGTCCCGGCGGCGGTGGATGACGTCGTACAGATCCAAGGCAGGCTCCCGCTGCGCTCGGCCCACGCTCCGGGCGTGGGCACCTGACGCGAGGCCGGTCTTCGGACTCCCGGATCGACGCCTGGCCGTCCGCCTTCCCGGCCCGTCCGGGCCAGTGGCTGCGCTCTCGCGCGTGGACGGTGGCTCCCCGGTCACCGCGGCGGGCCCGTGCCGGATTCGCACCGGCTTCCCGATTCTCCCCGCTCGCGCGGGGCACCTCACATGATCGTGCCGCCCGGCATGGTAGCGGGATCGGCGGCGCACCGCCGACGGGCGGGTGCCCGGCGTCGCCGGGGCGGGCGTGGAAATCCGGTCGCGCGGCGCGCCGTCCGCGAGCACCGTGGTCCGGGTGTACGCACTCGCCTCCCGCCCGCTGCCGGCCGGCCACCCGGCGGCCCGGCTGACCGTCGCCCTCGGCCGGCCCCGGGCCGTGCCGCCGCCCCTGCTGATGCTGCTGGGCATGCTCTCCACCCAGGTCGGGGCGGCCGTCGCCAAGCAGCTCTTCGGCAGCACCAGCGCCGGCGGTACGACCACGCTGCGGCTCGGCTTCGCCGCGCTGATCCTGCTGCTCGTCGCCCGGCCCGGGCTGCGGCTGGGCTGGCGCACCGCCGGCCTGGTCGGGGCGTTCGGGCTCACCCTGGCGCTGATGAACCTCGCCTTCTACGCGGCCCTGCACCGGGTGCCGCTCGGCGTCGCGGTCACCATCGGCTTCGCGGGGCCGTTGCTGGTGTCGCTCGCCGGCAGCCGCCGCCCCGCCGACGTGGCGTGGGCGGTCCTGGCCGGCGGCGGGGTGCTGCTGATCAGCGGGCTCGGCGGGACCGGGCTGGACCGGGTGGGGCTGCTGCTCTGCGTCGCCATCGCGGTCGGCTGGGCCGGGTACGTGCTGCTCGGCAAGGCGGTCAGCGCCCGCGTGCCGGGCAGCCGGGGTCTCGCGCTGGGGATGGCCGTCGCCGCACTGGCCGTACTGCCGTTCGGGGTCGCCGGCAGCGGCACGGCGCTGCTCGACCCGTGGACCCTCGCGCTGGGCGTCGCGGTGGCGCTGCTGTCGTCGGTGCTGCCGTACTCGGCGGAGTTGGCCGCGCTGCGCCGGATGCCGGCCCGGGTCTTCGCGATCCTGCTCAGCCTGGAGCCGGCGATCGGCGCGCTGGTCGGGCTGGTCCTGCTGGGCGAGGTGCTGGCCTGGCCGCAGGCGGTCGGGGTGGCCTGCGTGGTCGGCGCCGCGCTGGGCGCGACCCTGGTCCGCCCCCGACCGGCAGAGACACGCTGATCCCCTTGGGCCGACGGCGGCGGGATCCGCGCCCGGCCGCCTAGCGGAGGTTGCGCAGGGCGTCCTCGATCGCCCGGTGGAACGTCGGGTACGCGTAGATCATCTGCCGGAGCCGGCCGAGCGGCACGGCCGCGTGCACCGCCACCGCCAGCCCGGAGAGCACCTCGCCGCCGGCCGGGCCGACCGACGTCGCGCCGACCAGTACGCCCCGGTCGGCGTCGGCGACCAGCTTGACGAAGCCCTCGTTGCCGCTCTTGTGGATCCAGCCCCGCGCCGACGACGGCAGCTCGGAGAGGCCGACCTGCACGTTGATCCCCCGCTCGCGGGCCTGCCGTTCGGTGAGGCCGACCGCGCCGACCTCGGGGTCGGTGAAGGTGACCCGGGGCAGCGCGCGGTAGTCGGCGCGCGGCACCGCGCCGGCGGAACCGTCCGCCCCGGCGGCGCCCGACGCGCCGACCGCGCCGCCCGTCACGCGGGCGGTCCCGCTGGCGTCCGGCCCGCCGTCGGCGCGCGCGACGTGGTCGAGCACGTCGGCGACGACGATTCCCGCCTGGTACATCGCGACGTGGGTGAACGCCCCCTCGCCGGTGACGTCGCCGACCGCCCAGATCCCCTCCGTGACGTGCAGCCGGTCGTCGACAACCAGGTAACGCTGCCCGGCGTCCACCCCGACGGTGTCCAGGCCCAGCTCGTCCAGGTGGGCCCGGCGGCCGGTCACCACCAGCAGCCGCTCGGCGGTGAACCGCGCCCCGCCGGCCCCGCGCAGGGTGAAGCCGCGCCCGTCGTGGCCGACCCGCTCCGCCCGCACCCCGGTGTGGATCTGGACGCCGTCGGCGCGCAGCGCGGCGGCGGCCACCTCGGACGCCTCGGGCTCCTCGACGGCGAGCACCCGGTCCGCCGCCTCGACGACGGTGACCCGGACCCCGAACCGGGCGAAGACCTGGGCCAGCTCCAGACCGATCGCGCCGCCGCCCAGCACCAGCAGCGACTCCGGCAGCTCCTCGACCTCGATCGCCTGGCGGTTGGTCCAGTACGGCGTGTCGGCCAGCCCGTCGACCGGCGGCACGGACGGCTTGGTGCCGGTGCCCAGCACGATCCCGTGCCGGGCCTGGAACACCCGCTCGCCGACCCGGACCCGGCCGGGGCCGTCGAGGCGGGCGCTGCCCCGGACGAACCGGCCGCCCTTGCCGGTGAAGCGTTCCACCGCGACCGTGTCGTCCCAGGTGTCGGTGGCCTCCTCGCGGATCCGCTTCGCCACCGGCGCCCAGTCGGGCCGGACCTCGGCGGCGCCGGCGAGCCCGTCGATCCGGCGCGCCTCGGCGATCGCGTTGGCCGCCCTGATCATCATCTTGCTCGGGATGCAGCCCCAGTAGGGGCACTCCCCGCCGACCAGGTCGCGCTCGACGCCGACGACGGTCAGCCCGGCCTCCGCGAGCCGGCCGGCCACCTCCTCGCCGCCGACCCCGAGCCCGACCACGACCACGTCCACCACTTCCGGCTCCGCCATCCCGCCAGCATTGCGCACCGCCCGGTTGCGGGCCAACGATCACCCCCGGAATTCCGCTGCCCGTCGGCTCCCGGCCGCCTACGGTGGCCGGATGCGCGCACGCTTCTCCGCCGTCCACGACTGCTTCGCCGAGCTGCTCGCCGCCGGCCGGGAGACCGGGGCCGGCCTGGCGATCTGGTACGACGGCGAGCCGGTCGTCGACCTCGTCGGCGGCGTGCGGTCGCCGGGGCGGGCGTGGCGGCCGGAGACGCTGGTGAACGTCTACTCGGTCGGCAAGCCGGTCGCGGCGCTCTGCCTGCTGATGCTGGTCGACCGGGGCCGGCTCGACCTGGACGACCCGGTCGCCGCGCACTGGCCCGGCTTCCGCACCCCGGCCACCGTCCGGCAGGTGCTCACGCACACCGCCGGGCTGCCGGCCTTCCCGGTGCCCCGGCCGGCCGCCGCGATCGCCGACTGGGACCTGCTCTGCGCCGACCTGGCCGCCGCCGAGCCGGAGTGGCCGCCGGGTTCCGTCGCGGGCGAGCACGCCTGGACGTACGGGCACCTGGTGGGCGAGCTGGTGCGGCGGGTCGACGGTCGGCCGGTGGGCCGGTTCCTGGCCGAGGAGATCGCCGGGCCGTGGCGGCTGGACCTCGGCTTCGGCCTCGGCGAGGCGGACCAGCGGCGCTGCGCCGAGCTGCGGTACGGCGATCCGGCTTGGCCGGACCGGGCGGCCGGTGAGCCGGGCTCGCTCTGGGCGCGGGCGCTGGACAACCCGCCCGGCGGGCGGGACCTGGCCGTGGTGAACAGCCCGCTCTGGCGGGGCGCCGAGGTGCCGGCGGTCAACCTCCACTCGACCGCGGGCGCCCTGGCCCGGCTCTACGCGGGCCTGCTCGCCGGCGGCGTCCTCGACGGCGTGCGCCTGTTCGGCCGGGAGTTGGTGGCCGAGGCGGCGCGGGTCCAGTACGACGGCGACGACCTGCTGCTGGGCCGGCGTGTCCGGTGGACGCTGGGCATGCAGTGGGAGGAGGACGGGAGCTGGGGCATGGCCGGGATCGGCGGCAGTTCCGCCTGGGCCGACCCCGGGCGCGGCTACACGTTCGCCTACGCCACGTCCCACCTGGCCGACCACGACCGGGTCGACGCACTGGTGGACGCCCTGCACTCCTGCCTCTGACCGCCCCCGGCGGGCGCGCTCGCCGGAGGCGACCGGGTCACCGGGTCGGCACGCTCACCGGCTCGGCACGGGCACCGGGGTGGGCGCCGGGGCGGGCGGCCCGGGCACGACCACCGGCGTGCCGGCCGGGGTGACCAGGGCGCGGGCGGCCACCGCCAACCGGCGGCGCCGCGGCACCCCCGCCCGGCCGGCGAAGACGTCGTAGTCCCGCGCGGCCACCTCGTCGAGGATGCCGCCGTAGAGCGCGTACGCGGTGCGCATGCACGCCTGCGAGGCGGGCGCGAGCAGCGTGATGCCGGGCGCGGCGGCGGCGTAGTGCGCCTGGGCGCGGCTCACCTCGTACGCGATCAGCTCCCGGATCCGCGGCGTGGCGCGACCACGGGCGCGGGCCTCGACCAGCTCCTCGCGGGCGACGCCGAACAGGGCCAGGTCGTCGTCGGGCAGGTACGTCCGCCCGCGGTCGAGGTCCTCCGCCACGTCCCGGATGAAGTTGGTGAGCTGGAAGGCGAAGCCGAGCTGGCGGGCCGGCTCCCGGGCGGCGGCCGGGTCGGAGCTGCCCAGGATCGGCAGCATCATCGTGCCGATGACCGCCGCCGAGCCCTCCATGTAGCCGAGCAGGTCGTCGTAGGTGCGGTACGAGGTGACCGTCAGGTCCATCGTCATGCTCCTGAGGAACGACGCGAAGTCGTCCCGGTCGAGATCGAAGACGGCGATGGTGTGCAGCACGGCCGGGAGCAGCGGGTCGTCGACCGGTTCGCCGTGCAGCCCGGCGACGAAGCGGCCCGCCCAGTCGTCGAGGCGCGCCGCCCGCTCGGCCGGCGGCAGCTCCTCGGTCCGGTCGACGATCTCGTCGGCGTGGCGGGTGAACCCGTACAGCGCGTGCACGTGCCGCCGTTTCCATGCGGGCAGCAGCCGGGTGGCGAGATAGTAGGTGCGGCCGTGGTGTCGGTGCAGCTCACGGCAACGGTCATAGGCAGCGGTGAGATCCAGGTCCACCGGCCCTCCTCATTATCGACGCACCAATCGACGCAACACGTAACCCTAGGGTACTCTCGGCCGCATGGCCAACGACGCAGTTGCGGGTAACACCCTCCGCGTGGCCCCGGCCGGACGGGCCGACGGAGACGACCCGGTCCGCGCGGTCCTGGCCGCGTACACGAGGGATCTGGTCTCGGCGGTGGACGACACCCTCGCCGCCTTCCTGGCCACCGAGGTCGCCTCGCTGACCGAGATCGACGCGGCGATGGGCGGCTTCGCCACGACGGCGCGCGACAGCGTGCTGGCCGGCGGCAAACGGCTCCGCCCGACGTTCGCCTACTGGGGCTGGCGCGGCGTGGTGGGCGGCGCCGAGCCGCTGCCGCCCGTGCTGCCGGCGCTCGCCGCCCTGGAGTTGCTGCACACCTTCGCCCTCGTGCACGACGACGTGATGGACGCCTCCGCCACCCGGCGGGGCAGGCCGACGGTGCACACGGCGCTGGCCGCCCGGCACGCCGCCGCCGGCCACCGGGGCGACCCACGCCGGTTCGGCGAGGCCGTCGCGGTGCTGGTCGGCGACCTCTGCATGGTCTGGGCCGACCGGCTCCTCGCGCACGCCGCCCTGCCGCCGGCCCGGCTGCTCGACGTCCGCCGCTGCTACGACCAGATGCGGGTGGAGACGGTGGCCGGGCAGTATCTCGACGTGCTCGGGGAGAGCGACGCGGCGAACTGGACGGTGGACCGCGCGCTGCGGGTGGCCCGCTACAAGACCGCGAGCTACACGGTGCAGCGTCCGCTGCTGTTCGGCGCCTGCCTGGCCGGCGTCGGCACCGACGCCCCGCTGATCGCCGCCTACACCCGCTACGGGCTCGCCGTGGGCGAGGCGTTCCAGCTCTGCGACGACCTGCTCGGCGTCTACGGCGACCCGGCGGCCACCGGCAAGCCGGCCGGCGACGACCTGCGCACCGGCAAGCCCACCGCGCTGCTCATGCTGGCCCGGCAGCTCGCCACGCCCACCCAGCGGCGCGCGCTGGACGGGCTCCGCCCCGGGGCGGGCGACGGGGAGATCGCCCGGCTCGCCGGCCTGGTCGCCGAGACCGGCGCGGTCGACCGGGTGGAGCGCATGATCTCCGACCGGGTCGCCGAGGCGCTGGCCGCGCTCGACACCGCGTCGATCGACGGGACGGCGCGCACCGCGCTCACCGGTCTCGCCACCGCCGCCACCAACCGGCGGGCATGATGGGCAACTTCGCACAAGGAGGTGGTCGCGTGCGCACCGTGAACGGGCGTACGGACCGGGTGGTGGTCGTCGGCGCCGGCCTGGGCGGGCTGGCGTGCGCGCTGCACCTGGCGGGCAGCGGTCGACAGGTGACCGTGCTGGAGCGCGAGCCGGTGCCGGGCGGCCGCGCCGGGCGGCTCAGCGTGGACGGCTACGAGTTCGACACCGGCCCCACCGTGCTCACCATGCCGGACCTGATCGCCGAGGCCCTCGCCGCCGTCGGCGAGGAGCTGGACGACTGGCTCGACCTGACCCCCCTCGACCCGGCCTACCGGGCGTACTACCCCGACGGGTCGACGCTGGACGTCATCACCGACACCACCCGGATGGCGGCCGAGATCGCGCGGGTCTGCGGCCCCCGCGAAGCCGACGGCTACCTGCGCTTCGTCGACTACGCCCGGAAACTCTGGCAGTGGGAACGCGCCGACTTCATCGAGCGCAACCTCGACGCGCCCACCGACCTGCTCACCGGCAACCTCGTGAGGCTGCTGGCGGGCGGCGCCTTCCGCCGGCTCCAAACGAAGATCAACCAGTTCTTCCGCGACCCGCGCACCCAGCGGATCTTCTCCTTCCAGGCGATGTACGCCGGCCTCGCCCCGCACGACGCGCTGGCCATCTACGCCGTCATCGCGTACCTCGACTCGGTGGCCGGGGTCTACTTCCCGCGCGGCGGCATCCACGCGGTCTCCCGCGGCATGGCCGGCGCCGCCGAGAAGCACGGCGTGCAGATCCGGTACGACACCACGGTCACGCGGGTGGAGACCGCGAACGGCCGGGCCACCGGCGTGCTGACCGCGGACGGGGAGCTGATCCCGGCCGACGTGGTGGTGCTCAACCCCGACCTGCCGGTCGCCTACCGCGACCTGCTGCCGCCGGCCCGTCCCCGCCGGCTCACCTACTCGCCGTCCTGCGTCGTCCTGCACGTCGGATCTCGCCAGGGATATGGGAAGATCGCCCACCACAACATCCACTTCGGACGGTCGTGGAAGGGCACCTTCGATGAGGTCATCCGGCGTGGCGAGCTGATGAGCGACCCGTCCCTGCTGGTCACCAACCCGAGCCGGACGGACCCGTCGGTGGCGCCCGCCGGCCGGCACACCTACTACGTGCTCGCCCCGGTGCCCAACCTCGACCGGGCACCCTTCGACTGGCGGGGCGACCTCACCGACCGGTACGCCGACCAGCTCGTCGGCACCCTGGAGGAGCGGGGCTACGCCGGCTTCGGGGAGGGCGTCGAGGTGCTGCGGGCGGTCACCCCGGCCGAGTGGGCCGAGCAGGGGATGGCGGCCGGCACCCCGTTCGCCGCCGCGCACAGCCTCTTCCAGACCGGCCCCTTCCGCCCGTCGAACCTGCACCGGACGCTGCCGAACGTGGTCTTCGTCGGCTCGGGCACCCAGCCCGGCGTCGGCGTGCCGATGGTGCTCATCTCCGGCAAGCTCGCCGCCGCCCGGATCACCGGCGGATCCTGATGGCCCACCCCCGCACAACCGAAAGGCACGCGCCGTGACCACCCGCGAGAAGCACCTCGTCGAACTCGTCGACGACGCCGGACGAGCGCAGGGTGAGACCACCGTCTCCGCCGCGCACCAGCCCCCGGGCCAGCTGCACCGCGCCTTCTCGGTGCTGCTCGTCGACCCCGAGGGCCGGGTGCTGCTGCAACGGCGGGCCGGCGTGAAGACCCGCTTCCCGCTGCGCTGGGCCAACTCGTGCTGTGGCCACCCCGCGCCGGGCGAGTCGCTGGTCGAGGCCGCCAACCGCCGGCTGCGCGAGGAGCTCGGCGCCGAACCGGTCGAGCTGACCGAGGTCGGGGTGTACATCTACTACGCCGAGGACCCGGCCACCGGCCGCGTCGAGTTCGAGTACGACCACGTCCTGCGGGGCGAGTTCCGGCCGGGCGCGCCGCTGCTGCCCGACCCGCACGAGGTGGCCGAGCTGCGCTGGGTCGACCCCGTCGAGCTGGCCGCCGACCTCGACGCCGACCCCCGCGCGTACGCGCCCTGGCTGGGCGGGGTGGTGAACCGGCTGCGGCAACCCTCGGGGCCGTCCGCCGGCGGTCCGGATGCGGCCATGACCCCCTCCGGGCTGCCGGCGGACGACGCGTCGGAGCGGCCGGGTGGTCGATGAGGCGCTGAGCGCGGGGGCCGTGGCCCGGCGGCTGGGGGTCGCCGTCACCACCCTGCGCACCTGGCACCAGCGCTACGGGCTCGGCCCGAGCGAGCACGTCCCGGGGCACCACCGGCGCTACACGCCGGCCGACCTCGCGCGCCTGGAGATCATGCGGCGGCTCACCGCCCAGGGGGTCACCCCCGCCGAGGCGGCCCGCTGGGCCCGCCGGGCGCCGGACACCGCGCCGACCGACGCCGGCACGCGCCCACGCGCCCGCACCACCGGCACGCGGGACGGCGGCGGCCTGACGATCCCGGTCGGCCGGGCCGGGCCGGCTGCCCGCGGGCTGGCCCGCGCCGCCATGCGGTTGGATCCGGTCGCGGTCAACGAGGCGATCGCGCACGCCATCGAGGCGGACGGGGTGGTCGCCACCTGGGACCGGCTGCTGCGCCCGGTGCTCGTCGGCATCGGGGAGCGACACGCCGCCACCGCCGGCCTGATCGAGGTCGAGCACCTGATCTCGCGCTGCGTGTCGGAGGCGTTCGCGGCGGTCACCCGGGCCGGCGCGCCCGCCGAGCCGCCGCGCGTCCTGCTCGCCTGCGCCGACGAGGAGCAGCACAGCCTGCCGCTGGAGGCGCTCGCCGCCGCGCTCGCCGAGGCCGGGGCGGGCTACCGGATGCTGGGCGCCCGGGTGCCGGCGGCGGCGCTGGTCGAGGCGGTCAACCGGACCGGGCCGGCCGCCGTGGTGATCTGGTCGCACACCCGGGCCACCGCCGACCCCGCCCAGCTCGCCGCCCTGCTCGCCGCGCCCCGCCGGCCGCTGCTGGTGCTCGCCGCCGGGCCGGGCTGGCTGGCGGACTCGCTGCCCGCCGGAGTGGTGCGGCCCGTCGACCTCACCGAGGCGCTCTCGCTGGCGCTGGCCGTACGCGACTCGCTGGACCAGTCGACGACGGACTGACCGGGGGTGCGGGGACGGAACGCCGTCCACTAGCGTCGGGGGCTGCTGACCCCCGACCCCCTTCGGGAGCGAACGATGCGCCCACGCGCCGTACTGGCGTCCGGTCTGGCCCTGGCCCTCCTCCTCGGCGGCTGTGGCGACACCACTCCGTCCGCGTCGGAGCCGGCCGGCCCCAGCCCCGTCGCCTCGGCGCCGCTGCCGCCGGAGCCGAAGCCGACCGCCAGTCCACGTCCGACCCGCACCACGCCGCCGCCCAGGCGGCCCGTCCGCCCGCTGCCGACCGCGCTGCCGGCGGGCCTGCACCGCACCACCGGCGCGCGGACGGTGGCGCTGACCTTCGACGACGGGCCGGACCCGGTCTGGACGCCGAAGGTCCTCGACCGCCTCCGCGCGGCCCGGGTCACGGCCACGTTCTGCGTGGTGGGCACCCAGGCCCGCCGCCACCCCGACCTGATCCGGCGGATCGTGCGGGAGGGGCACCAGCTCTGCAACCACAGCTGGCGCCACGACATGGACCTCGCCCGGCGACCGGTCGCCGAGATCCGCGCCGACCTGGCGCGCACCAACGCGGCCATCCGGGCGGCGGTGCCCGGCGCCAAGGTGCCGTTCTACCGGCAGCCGGGCGGCCGGTGGACCCGCGAGGTGGTGTCCGTCGCCAAGCAGCTCGGCATGCGGTCGCTGCACTGGAACGTCGACCCGCAGGACTGGGGCAAGCCGACCGCCGCGACGATCACCAAACGGGTACGCGCCGCGGCCCGGCCCGGATCGGTCGTGCTGCTGCACGACGGGGGCGGTGATCGCGGTGCGACGCTGGCCGCCTGCCCGCACCTGATCATCGACCTGAAGCGCCGCTTCGGCATCGCGCGGCTCCGCTAGAACGCCTCTGACCTGCGGTTTTGCGGGCCGGTGTGGCTAGGGCCATACCGGTTTGGTCGACCGGGGGGCCATCACGTAAGCTATCCAAGCCTCCGGCGGGGCCGGATGGGAGCAAGTCCGCTTGAAGTTGCGAGTGTGCAATGATGGCGGGGCCGCCCTCATCGTCTAGCGGCCCAGGACGCCGCCCTTTCAAGGCGGTAGCACGGGTTCGAATCCCGTTGGGGGCACGGTCCGGCTTCGGCCGGAGGCAACAAAGCTAGGTCCTGTGGAGCAGTTGGAGTGCTCGCCGCCCTGTCAAGGCGGAGGTCGCGGGTTCAAGTCCCGTCAGGACCGCAGCGCTTACGCCGCGCCCATCATGCGCGGCGTTCTGCGTATCGGAGCGTGTGACCCTCCCGGCGGAGAACCCGCCGTGCGGGTAGCATGAACCGAGCAACACGGCCAGGTAGCTCAGTTGGTACGAGCGTCCGACTGAAAATCGGAAGGTCGGCGGTTCGACCCCGCCCCTGGCCACATAGCCTTTCGCCGGGCTACTGAAGATCCCCACCTGCGGAAACGCCGGTGGGGATCTTCTTGTACGCCCTCCTGACGGACGAACGGCGGTGGCGCCGGCCCGCGTCAGCGCCCCTGTTGCCGGTGCTGGGCGATCCCGCTCTGGATCGCCTCCCACACGCTCCGCCCGGCCTGCCGCAGCGTCTCCCCCGCCTGCTCGGCGAGCTGCGTCGCGCTCGGCGGCGCGCCAGCGGCGTCGTCGGGCCGCGTGCCCGGCCCGCCCCCGGGTCGGTCCTCGGACGGCTTGCGTTGGCCGGCCTCCGGCCCGCGGTCCTCCCCGCCCTGGCGCGCGCCACCGCCGGGCTTCTCCGCCGGGGCCGGACCGCCACCCTGCTCGCGCGGCCGGCGGTCGGGCCCGCCCGGCTCGGGGCGCGCCTGCTCAGCCGGGCCCCGCTCGCGCTCGGGCCCACCCCGCTCCTCGCGGGCCTGCTCGGGTCCACCCTGCTCGGGCGGGCCCGCTCCGCGCGCCGACTGCTCCCGGGCGCGCTGGGCCCGGCCCTGTTCGCCACCGCCGCCCGAACCGCTGGCGAGACCGCCGCCGCGCGCCGCCTGGCCAGCGCCGGGCCCGCCGCCCTCCGCGCGGCCGCCGGGCTTCCCGCCCTGATCCGGTGCACCCGGCTTCCCGCCCTGGCCGGAGGTGCCCGGCTCGCGCAGCGACCGGTCGGCGACGGCGCCGATCGCGCCGACCTGCTGGCCGAGTTCGTCGGTCGCGCCGCCGAACCGCTCCGCCGAGGCGGCGACCTGCCCGCTCAGGTTCGTCACCTGTTGCGTCGCCCGGTTCACGTCGTCGACCGAGACGGTCGCCGTACGCGACAGCGCCTCGATGATCTGCGGATTGCGGTCGATGGTCGTCAGCGCCCGGTCCAGGATGTCGACGACCTTCTCCAGACGCACCTTGAGCTGCGCCTCGGCGTGCACCCCGGTGATGTCCAGCTCGACGCCCCGCAGGTGCACCCGCACGCCGGCGTCGAGCTCGAGGAGGTTGGCCAGCCGCGCCCGCAGGGACAGGTCGGCGTCCAGCCCGTCCACGGCGAGCCGGATCGAGTCGACCGACACCTCCGGTACGTCGAGCAGGACGTCCGGCTCGGCCGCCCCCTCTCGTCGGGCTGGTCGCTCACTGACCTGGTCCGGTTCGCGCTGCTGTGCGTTCTCGCTCATGCTCCCCGCTCCGCCTCCTCCGGCCCGGCCGGCCGGGACCGTCCGGCGCGGTTACCCGCTATCCGACCGACCATCCCGCCCTCCGTCCCCGCGCCCCGGCGGGCGGGCGCCACCGGCCGACCTGGCCGTACGCCCGCCATCGCGCGTACGGGAAAGGGGTGTCCGGAACCGGGCAGAACGCGAAGCTGCGCACCCGGGCACCAGCCGGTATGGTCCGGGCCTATGGGACAGGAGATGGCTGACCCGGCCGACATCCGGCAGGAGTCCGAGCGGTTCTCGTTGCGCAGCGTCCTCCTGGTCCACGCCCCCGCGGATCGGGCGTTCGCGGTGTTCACCGACGCCCTGGCGGACTGGTGGGTGATGGAGTACACGTGGTCCGGCCCGGAGCGCCTGGCCGAGCTGGGCATGGAGCCGCGCGCCGGCGGGATGCTCTACGAGATCGGCCCGTACGGCTTCCGCTGCGACTGGGGGCGGGTGCTGACCTGGGATCCGCCCCGGCGGCTGGTCTTCACGTGGCAGATCGGCGCGGACCGGGCGCCGGTCCCGGATCCGGCGCGGGCCAGCGAGGTGGAGGTGCTCTTCCAACCGGACGCACCGGAGCGGACCCGGGTGGAGGTCGAGCACCGGCACTTCGACCGGCACGGCGAGGCCGCCGAGGGCTACCGGCAGGCGCTGACCGCCGGCTGGCAGGAGTTGCTCTCCCGCTACGCCGCCACGGTGGCCAACGGCGCCGGCTGACCGACTCGTCCGACCGACCGGGCCCCGCGCACCGTCACCCGCGGCGCGTCAGCGCCCGATGCCGGGGCGGGTGCCGGGAGCCGTGGCGACACCCCGGCCGCCGAGATCGGCGCGGCGTCCCGCCTCGGCGCCGGAGCCGAACCCGGTGCCGGCCAGCCGACGCGGCGCGGCGGTGCGCAGCCGCGGATACACCTCGGCGACGCGGTGCCGCACGCGGTCCGACCGGTCGGCCAGCACCAGCGCGACCGACGGCCCGCCCGCCTCGGTGGCCGCGTCGATCTCGGCCGCCCTCAGCCGGAAGCCGATCACCTGGGCGAAGCCGGCCAGCCAGGAGCGCCGGAAGGCGGCGGGATGTTCGCCGGGCGGCACCTCGGCCGCGGCCAGCCCGTGCGCGGCCTGCACCAGCAGCGAGGTGAAGAGCAGGTCGACCCGTTCCAGGTCGCTGGCGAAGCCGAACAGGTGCATGGCAAAGCCACTGCCCTGCCGGCGGCGGACGCAGCGGCAGCGGAGCGGGTCGGCGACCGCGGCGAGCAGGCCGGCCTTGTCCCGGGCGTACGGGGCGACGACCTCGACCACCCGGTCGCCCACCGGGTCGGTTGCGGGGTCGCGGGCGGCCAGCAGCGCCCGGTCCACGCCGTAGCGGGCGATCAGCTCGGTCGCCTTGGCGGTGAACGCGGCCGACTCGGCGGGGGTGCAGGCCGGGTCCTCGGCCTGGGCCAGGAGCTTGCGCACCTTGCTGAGCATGGCCTCGGACATGCCCCCAGCCTGTCACGCCGGACGCTCGAGGCGGGACGGCGACCGGCCGGTCGCCGCGCAGGGTGTCGGCGTAGCGACGGCCCGTGTCCGCGCCGTCAGCCCGCCCGGCTGCGCAGGGTCGCCACCGTCGAGCCGGCCAGGGTGAGCAGGCAGTCGGGCAGCAACCCGTCGGCCGCCGCCGCCCCGAACAGCGCCTCGCCGGTGTCGGCGTCGGCGTTGGCGTACGCGCTGACGAACCGGGCCACCCAGCGGGTGTCGTAGTCCGCCTCGTCGATGCCGGGAAAGTCCAGCGCGCAGCTGCCCGGCGGCACCGGCCCGCCGACCATCGTCGCGGCGAGGCACCAGGCCACACCGTACGCGCCGGCCAGGCCGGACCGGTCGACGACCGCGTCGAACGCTCCCACCACCGCGTCGCCGTCCCCGGCCAACGCCGAGCGGAGCACGGCGGTCGCGTCGTCGAGCGTCTGCTGTGGTGATTCGGTCACGCACCGCACGGTAGGGCAGGAGGTCAAGTGACCGAGCCGGAATCACTCTCCGTGAGCATGGCGGGCGACCTGCGGATTGAGTCGCCTCCGTGGTCACGCCACCCGCCTCGGCACGCTAATGTGCGCAGCGGACCTTCGCCGGAGGAAGGACGACCATGCTCAAGTCACGCGCCTCGCGGGCGGCCACCCTGGCCGCCTGCGTGACGTTCCTGCTCGCCAACAGCGCCTGCGGGACCGAGGGCGCCGAAGAGGCGACCACCCACCAGGTGCGCCTCTACGGCACCGACGGCAACATGCTCAACTCCTACCCCGCAGAGCTGAAGGATCGCGCCAGCCTGGTCGACGGCATGAAGGGCACCACGCCCATGACGCCGCTGCCGGAGAGCTTCAAGAACCGGCTACGGTCCGTCGACGCGGAGCTGAACGACTTCGTCTACGCCGCCGAGACGTACGACGCGGTGGTGATCAGCGCGCTCGCCGCCCAGCTGGCCGGCAGCACGGACCCGGCCGCGATCGCCAAGCAGATCGTCGGGGCCACCAACAACGGGCAGCGCTGCGAGGACGTGGCGACGTGCCTGGCGCTGGCCCGCGCCGGCCAGGACATCGAGTACCGCAGCGTCTCGATGACCCGCGCCGGGTTCACCGACGCCGGCGAGCCGGCCACCGCCAGCTACGCCACGGTGCACTTCGACGGGCAGCAGCTCAACGACGGCAAGACGGAGTTCGTCGGCGCCGGGGACGAGTCGGCCGCGAGCACCAAGGCACCGCCGAAGGCGAAGAAGCAGCGCGGTGGCCGCACCGACCGCAGCGACGGCTCTCCGCTGGTGCTGGGCGGCCTGCTGCCGAAGAGCGGTGACCTGGCGCTGGCGTACCCGCAGATGGCCGCCGCGGTCGCCGTCGCGGTCAAGGAGATCAACGCGGCCGGCGGGGTGCTCGGCGAGCCGCTGGTCTGGATCGAGGGCGACGACGGCACCAACCCGGCGGTGGCCAAGGCAACCGTGGCGAAGCACGTCGAGCGGAAGGTGCACGTCATCATCGGCGCCGGCGGCTCCGGGATCTCCCGGGAGGTGCTGCCCGACGTGGTACGGGCCGGGAAGGTCCTGTTCTCCCCGTCCAACACGGACGCCAGCCTGACCGAGCTGGACGACAACGGCCTCTACTTCCGCACCGCCCCGCCCGACAACCTGCAGGGGCGGGCGCTGGCCGACGTGATCCTCCGGGACGGGCCGCAGAAGATCGCGATCGTCGCCCGCAAGGACTCCTACGGCGAGGGCCTCCAGGCCACCGTCAAGGCCGAGCTGGAGCGCGCCGGCGTCGGCGGTGACCGGTTGAAGCTGCTGACCTACGACCCGCCGGCCGACGCCAAGGCCAGCCCCGTCGATTTCACCGCCACCGCGAAGGAGATCAAGGACTTCGGCGCGGAGGCCGTGCTGATCATCGGCTTCGCGGAGTCGGCGCAGGTGATCCGCGCGCTCGCGGACGCCGGCGTGGAGATCCGGCACTGAGCCGCTGACCCGTCGCACTCCGACGGCCGCACCGGTGATCCGGTGCGGCCGTCGTCGTCCGGGGTGCGTCGCCGCGACTCAGCGGGGCCTACGCCGCTCCAGGAACTCGGTCATCCGCCGGTGCTTCTCCTCGTCCTCGAAGAGCACCGCCTGGCTGACCAGGTCGAGGTGCGGGTGGGCGGCGGGCGGCGCGTCGACGGCCAGCTTGGTCAGCCGCAGCGCGAGCGCGGACCCCTTCGCCATCTCGTCCAGCAGCCCGTGGGCGGTGGGCAGCAGCTCGGCGGGCTCGGCGACCACCCGGTTCACCAGACCGATGCGCAGCGCCTCCTCCGCGTCCACCCGGCGGCCGGTGAAGAGCAGCTCCTTGGCCAGGGCCTCCCCGACGAGCGCCGGCAGCCGGTGGGTCGCACCCGCGCCGGCCAGGATCCCCAACCGGACCTCCGGCTGCCCGAACACCGCCCGCGCCGTGCAGACCCGCAGGTCGCAGGCGTACGCCAGCTCGGCCCCGCCGCCCAGCGCGGGCCCGTCCACCGCCGCCACGGTCGGCATCGGCAGTGCCCGGATCCGGGCGAAGGCGGCCGAGTTGATGGCCGCCAGGGCGTCCAGCCGGCCCCGCTCGCGCAGCTGACCGATGTCCGCCCCGCCGGCGAAGATGCCCTCGGTGCCGCCGGTGAGCAGCAGCAGGCGGGGGCGCGCCTCCAGCTCCGCGCAGACCTCATGCAGCTCGGCGATCAGGTCGGCGTCGATGGCGTTGCGCTTCTCCGGTCGGTCGAGCGTGACCACCAGCCGGTCCGGCCGCTCCTCGACCCGCAGCCCGCTCACGCGGTGCCCCCTGCGCCCGCGACCGCGGGGCTCACGGACTCGCTCCTCGCGCTCACGAACGAACCCCGTCTTCCCAGCGGTAGAAGCCCTGCCCGGACTTCTTGCCGAGCTTCCCGGCGGCCACCATCTCCACCAGCAGCGGCGGCGGCGCGAACCGGTCCCCGTACGCGGCCTGGAGGGTGCGCGCGATGTCCAGCCGCACGTCCAGCCCGACCAGGTCGGTCAACTCCAGCGGGCCCACCGGGTGCCGGTAGCCGAGCACCATCGCCTTGTCGATGTCGGCGGGGCTGGCCACCCCGTCGGCGACCATGCGGATCGCCTCCAGGCCGAGGGTGACCCCGAGCCGGGAGGTGGCGAATCCCGGCATGTCGCGTACGACCACGGGATCCTTGCCCAGCCGGCCGGCGAGCGCGACGGCCGCGGCGGTGGTCTCGTCGGCGGTGGCCGGGCCGACCACGATCTCCAGCAACGCCATCGCCCAGACCGGGTTGAAGAAGTGCAGCCCGAGGAAGCGTTCCGGCCGCGCCAGCCCGTCGGCCAGCTCCGCGATCGGGATGCTGGACGTGTTGCTGCCCAGCAGCGCGGGGCGCAGCGCCTCGGCCTCGCGCAGCACCGCCCGCTTGAGGTCCCGCCGTTCCGGCACGGCCTCCACCACCACGGCGGGCTCCGGCGCGACCTCGGCGAGCGCGGCCCGCAGGGTGACCCGCTCCCGGTTCGTCGCGGCCTGGTCGGCGGTCAGCTTCCCGCGCCGCACCGCCCTGTCCCACAGCTCACCGAGCCGGTCCACGGCCGCCGCGCCCCGGGCCCGGTCGACCTCGACCAGCTCGACGGCGTGCCCGGCCCCGGCCGCCACGTACGCGATGCCGAGCCCCATCGTGCCGGCCCCGACGACGACAAAGCGGTCGCTCATGACGCCTCCCTGCCTCCGGCGGCGACCCGGGGTTGACCCGCGCTCCGCCACCCGCTCCACTCGCTCATGGGCCGACCCTATGCAGCGACGCTCTCCCCGGCATGCGTGGGGGCGGCGCGGATCGGGTACGACGGCCGTCAACGACAGGGAAGGACGGGCCGAGATGAGCCAGGCACCGGAGACCGTGGACAGTGCGGGCGCGGCGGAGACCGTGGAGACCCGTGGGGACGAGCGGGTGGACCTGCTGCGTGCCGACACCAACAACGACGGCCGTACCGACGTCTGGGTGGCGGACACCGACGGGGACGGCAAGCCCGACCTGTTCCAGTTCGACACCGACCACGACGGCAAGGTGGACATCACGATGGTCGACCTCGACGAGGACGGCACCCCGGACGAGGTGGTCGACGGCGACGGCGGCCTCCCGCCCGAGCAGCTCCCCCCGACCGTCCAGGTCTGAGGGGTACGCCGGTGTCCGGGGCCCCGCCACCCGGCGGGGCCCCGGCGTCAGCCGGTCAGGCGCAGGGTGGCGAGGTAGTACGGCGCGTCCCGGTCGTCCACGTCGGTCAGTCGCCAGGCGGTGCCCCGGACCAGCCCGGCCAGCTCGTCCGGCGAGCAGACCAGGTAGTCGAACCACTCGGTGCCCAGTTCCCGGTAGCGCAGCCGGAGCCGGAGTTGCCCGCCGAGGCGGCCCCGGCGGCGGTTGCGCTCGTGGTAGCCGGTGTGCAGCGGGTCCCGGGTGCCGTACGGGTCGGTGCCCTGCGCGATGACCTGCGCGCCCGGCCGGGCCAGCGCGGCGAGCGCGGCCAGCAGCACCGGGGCCCGTTCCCGCCCCTCCAGCAGCCCGACGTTGTTGCCGAGCAGCAGGAACGTGTCGTAACTGCGGCCGTCGGCGACGTGCGCGTCGACCGTGCCGTGCACCAGGTCGCGGACGCCCCGCCGGCGGCAGACGGTCAGCGCGCCGGCCGAGGTGTCGAGCCCGGTGACCGGCACGCCCCGCTCCTGGAGCAGCAGCGCGACCCTGCCCGCCCCGACCCCGACGTCCAGGGTGGCGCCCTCGACCCGGTCCACGGCCCGGTGGTCGTACGGCTGCCAGTCCGCCGGGCCGTCCAGGTAGTGCGCGGCGGGCGCGCCGTTGATCAGCCCGTCGTCCCGCTCGATGATCTCGATGACGGGTCGGGGCAGCCGCCCGCCGGCCAGCGGCCGGGGGCCGACGCCGGTGGCCACGGCGAGCGCGTCGCGCAGCATCTCCCCGAACACGTCGCCGATCAGCGGTTCCACCGTCACGGCTTTCACGCTATCCGGCCGGTCAGTCAGCCGCAGCGGCCGTATCCTGACGGCGTGACCACACTGGATCGCCTCGCGGCGGAGAAATACGTCCTGCTGACGACGTTCCGCAAGGACGGTCGGGCGGTGCCGACGCCCGTCTGGGCGGTGCGCGACGGCGACGCGCTGGCGGTGTGGTCGGCGGCGGATTCCGGCAAGGTGAAGCGGATCCGGCGCAGCGGGGACGTCACGGTCGCGCCGTGCGACGTCCGGGGCCGGCCGCACGGCGAGGCGGTGCCCGCCCACGCGACGCTCTGCGGCCCGGCCGACACGCGGCGGGTACGCGACCTGATCAAGCGGAAGTACCGGCTGATCGGCCGGCTCAGCCTGCTCGGCAGCCGGCTGCGGCGCGGCGAGGGCGGGACGATCGGCATCCGGGTCTCCCTCGCCGACCGACCGTCGGGCGGCGGCTGACCCGCCCGCCCGGTCCGGACACGACGAAGGGCGGCGGACCGTGTCCGCCGCCCTTCGTGAACACCTGTTGACTTCCGGCCGTCAGTCCCCCTGGCGCTGCTGGGGGATCTGCCCCTGCAGCAGGGCCCTGACCTCCGACTCGCGGTACCGGCGGTGGCCCCCCAGGGTGCGGATGGCGCTGAGCTTGCCAGCCTTGGCCCACCGGGTCACCGTCTTCGGGTCGACACGGAACATCGACGCCACCTCGGCCGGTGTGAGTAGCGGCTCTGGTTCGTGCGTTCGCGATGCCATCGGTCACTCCTCCACATGTATAGACATCGGCCGGGGTCCCGCCGGCCGACGCGTCTCCCATGGTCCGGCTAGTCCCCGATGTCCGACATGGGCCGAACGGCCGAACGTCCCTAGACGGACGGATGAACCATGCCCGATTTATGCGACTTTTACACGGCAGAAAGTACCTTATTCGGACTCATGATCACGGTTCGTGATGCGCCAACTACGAGTACGCCTCGGATCGAGGGCGCTTCCTGGGCGATTTGGGATTAGTTGCACCGTTCCAGCAACTGCACCGCGCGCCACCGGGCGACGAGCTTGTCGTACGCCGCGGAAGCCTCCTCGGCCTCGCCCCGGGACAGCCCGGCGAGCCCGCTCGCCACCAGCTCGGGCGAGTCGTCGGCGGCCAGCGTCTCGTCGGAGAGCAGCTCGACCAGGCCGCCGTAGTCCAGCTCCACCACCGAGCGGGGATGGAACTCCTCCAGCCAGCGGGCGGCCTCCTCGACCGCTTCGGTGATGGGCGCGTCCCCCACCGACTTGCGCAGCACCGACAGGGCGCGCGACGACCGGCGTCGGGCCTTGGAGATCTCCGTCCGGTAGCGCAGCGCCCGCCGGCCGGGACTGGTCACGTGGTGCCGCTCCTCCGGGTCGAAGAGCACGAACCAGCGCAGCGGCACGCCCCAGGTGGCGATCTGCTCGTGCAGCCGGGGGACACCGTGCTCCAGCACCCGGGCCCCGCTGCGCCAGTCCTCCACCACGGCCTTGGCCTGCCCGGCGAGCACCGGCGGGACGAACGCGTCGGCCAGCACCGGCGGCACGCCGTCGCGGGCGCTGAGCGCCGCCTCGGCCACCCGGATGCGCAGGTTCCACGGGCAGACCAGCAGCGACTCGTCGGTCTCCAGGACGTACGCCTCGTCCGGCAGGTCGGGCAGCCGCGTCCAGCCCGCGCCGAGGGCCTCGATCACCGACGTCCGTTGCCGACCGGGCCCCTCGACCGGGGCCACCGCCCGCCCCTGCTCGACGTAGCGGCGCCAGTACGTCTGGCGATCCCGGTCGAAGGCGGTCAGCGGCTCGTACACGCGCAGGTATGAAGCGAAGAGCGACGGCACGGCGCGATCCTCCCACGAATCGGAACCCAACCGTCGTCGGCGCTGCGATCACGCGTGCCGTGGGCGGTCGGACGGCGTCGGCCGATACTAGGCTCAGCGGCACCGGCAGCATCCCGCCGGCGTCCACAGGCCGCGTCCCACAAGGACGCACCCCAAACCCAGGAGCTAGTCATGGGCGTATTCGCCACCAACGACGACCCGGGATCCACCGGTCACGAACAGGTCGTCTTCTGCCAGGACAAGCAGTCCGGCCTGAAGGCGATCATCGGGATCTACTCCACCGCGCTCGGCCCCGCGCTCGGTGGCACCCGGTTCTACCCGTACGAGAGCGAGGAGGCCGCCCTCGCCGACGTGCTCGACCTGTCTCGGGGCATGGCGTACAAGAACGCCCTGGCCGGGCTGGACCTGGGCGGCGGCAAGGCGGTCATCTGGGGTGACCCCGAGCGGATCAAGAGCGAGTCGCTGCTGCGCGCGTACGGCCGCTTCGTCGAGTCCCTGGCCGGGCGCTACTACACCGCCTGCGACGTCGGCACCTACGTCGCCGACATGGACGTGATCGCCCGGGAGACGTCGTACGTCACCGGCCGCAGCGTCGAGCACGGCGGCGCCGGCGACTCCTCGATCCTCACCGCCTGGGGCGTGTTCCAGGGCATGCGGGCCGCCGCCGAGCACGTCTGGGGCGCGCCGACCCTGGCCGGCAGGCGGGTCGGCGTGGCCGGCCTGGGCAAGGTCGGCAAGTACCTCGTCGGCCACCTGCTCGACGACGGCGCCGAGGTGGTGGCGACCGACGTCAACCCGAAGGCCCTGGAGTGGGCCCGCACCACCCACCCGCAGGTCGCGCTGGTCGACGACGCCGCCGCGCTGGTCGCCGCCGACATCGACGTGTACGCCCCGTGCGCGCTGGGTGGCGCGCTCAACGACGACACGGTGCCGGCGCTGCGCGCCAAGGTGGTCGCCGGCGCGGCCAACAACCAGCTCGCCCACTCCGGCATCGAGAAGCTGCTGGCCGACCGCGGCATCCTCTACGCCCCCGACTACGTCGTGAACGCCGGCGGCGTGATCCAGGTCGCCGACGAGATCGACGGCTTCAACTTCGAGCGGGCCAAGCTGCGCGCGACGCGGATCTACGACACCACGCGGGAGATCCTGCGGCTGGCCGACGCCGAGGGCGTGCCGCCGGCGGTGGCGGCGGACCGGCTGGCGGAGCGGCGGATGGCCGACGTCGGCCGGCTGCGCACGATCCACCTGCGATGAGCGGCACGGGGCGGAGCCGGCCGGTTCCGCCCCACCGCGCCGCCCTTGGCGGTCCGCGCCGTTAAGCTGTTTTCGCGGGGGTTTGTCCGGTGTCACGGGCGCTCCCGGCACCGCTCCTTACCCGGTACAATCGGTGACGGCTGGATGACCGCGACGCGCGGTGCCGGTCGACGGTAACCCGAGGTGCCGAACGATGGCATCCCCATGTACCGTAAGAGCCACGAGAGATGCCTGACGTCATCGGGGCCCGCCTTCGGGCTGCCCCGCATTCTGTGCGAGGGGGTCGAGCCATGGGGCGCGGCCGTGCTAAGGCCAAGCAGACGAAGGTGGCCCGGGAGTTGAAGTACCACTCCCCGAACACCGACCTCACCGCCTTGCAGCGCGAGTTGGCGGGTGCTGGTAAGTCTGAGCACAACTTCGACGACGACTACAAAGAGTATGTCGACGACGATGATGAGGATCACGCGGACGAAGACCCGGACCCCTGGGTACGTCCGACCCGCTGACCTCCGGTCGCAGCTGAGCACGCGGTAATCCCCCGCGTGCTCACGCATGTGCCCATCTGAAGCGGCGCCGAAACCGACGATCAGGGACCATGCCGTCCCGGAGGCGACTCCGGCTGCTCGGCAGGTCCCTGATCGCGGTGCGCCCTCAGCGAGGGCGGTTGTTCCAGTTGTAGAACGTCGGGATGTTCTCGAAGTGGTTCCAGGCGCAGACGGCGCTCGCGCCGTCGCCGCCCGCCACCTCCGCCCGCAGTCGCCGCGCGGCCTCCGCCTCGTGGAGCAGCGCGGTGAGTCCCGGCGCGGCGTCCCGCACCCGATCGGCGACGTCCGCGGCGGCGTCCGCCCCGCGCTCAGGCTGCCGGTGACTGGTGGTCTCGGGCATGCTCCAACACTCCCTCCAGTAGGTGGATCTTGCTGTTGCGGCAGTGCGCGGTCTCCGTACCGTCGAAACGCCCCAGCTCGAAGTAACGGTTGGCCGCGTGGCCACCGCCGCAGAAACCGAAGTAGGGGCAGGACGAACGGCACGCCTCGACCCCGGCGAGGAACTCGCCGACCCAGGGCGTCCGGTCCGCTCCGGCCAGGATCTCGGCCAGCGGGGCGGTCAACACGTTGCCGCTGCTGAAGTCGCCGTACCGGACGTCGGTGAAGCCGGCCAGCTCGGGCGAGAGCACCGTCACCGAGCCGTCGTGCCCGACGGTCGGGATCGGGTCCAGCCGCCGGGGCAGCAGGTCGTCGGCGGTGCCGTCCAGCACGGCGGCGGCGTACCGCAACGACCACTCGACCTCACGCAGGTGGATCCGGGGATCCCGGCGCCAGGCCGCCACCAGTTCCGCCCAGAACGCGGTCACCGCCCGGGCGTCGTGGGAGTTGTCGCGGAGGTTGACCCCCTCGGTCTCCTCGATGTTGATGCCGAGCACGTCACACCCGAGGCCGAGGAAGTAGTCGTACAGCTCCGTGGCGAGGCCCGGCTCGGGGCGACCCACCACCGCGAGCGCGGAGAACGGCAGCCCGTGCCGGCGCAGCGCCGCCACCCCGCGCACGATCCGGTCGTACGCCGGCCCGCCTGCCCGGGTGACCCGGTCGGCGTTGCGCTCCCGCGGGCCGTCGACGCTCACGCTCACCCGCACCCGGTGCTCGGCGAAGAACGCGCACCAGGCGTCGTCGATCAGCGTCGCGTTGGTCTGCACGTGGTGCTCGACCTCGGGCCCGAAGGGCGCGAGCAGCGCGGCCAGGTGCTCCCGGCCGGCCGCGAGCGGCTCCCCGCCGTGCCACACCACGGAGAACCGGCCCGCCGCGGCCCACGGGTTGACCGACTCGGCCACCGCCTCCGCCACCGACACCGGCATCCGCCGGTCGGCGGCACGGAACGGCAGGTAGCAGTACGCGCAGTCCAGGTTGCACAGGGTTGTCGGCTGCATCACGACGTACGAGGGGACGGCGGCCAGGCCACGCATCCCGCTGAACGACTGTCCCCGAGCAGCCATTGCCCTCCTTCGCGCCTGAAGGGCTGTCGGGAACCCCGGTGAGGGGGTTGCCCCGACAGCTTTTGAGGGTGCCCTTCAGGCTAGGCGGCGACGGCCACTCGGGTGAAGCCCTGATCAGGTGCCCGTACGATCACCGGAGCGTGATCATCCCCGGGTGTGCTGCCCGATCATCTGCACGTTGCCGGAGCCCTCGATGATCTCGCCGGCCTGCCACGCGTCGACGCCGCGGCCGGTCAGGGTGGCCAGCGCGCGGTCGGCGTCCTCGGCGGAGACGATCGCGAACATGCCGACGCCCATGTTGAAGGTCGCCTCCATCTCCGGGTCCTCGATCCGCCCCTTGGACTGGATCAGGTCGAAGATCGGCTGCGGCTTCCAGGTGGAGCGGTTGACCACCGCGTCGACGTGCTCGGGCAGCACCCGGACCAGGTTGCCGGGGATGCCGCCGCCGGTGACGTGGGCGATGGACCGCACCTCGGCCTCGGCGATCAGCTTGAGGCAGTCCTGCGCGTAGATCTTGGTCGGGGTGAGCAGTTCCTCGCCGAGCGTGCGCTGCCGGCCGAAGTCGTCGATCACCACGTCGAGCCGCATCCGGCCCGCGCCCAGCAGCACGTGCCGCACCAGGGAGTAGCCGTTGGAGTGCAGGCCCGAGGAGCGCATCGCGATGACCACATCGCCGACCTCGACCCGCTCCGGGCTGAGGATGTCGGCCTCCTCCACCACGCCGACGCCGGTCGCGGAGATGTCGTACTCGTCCGGGCGGAGCACGCCGGGGTGCTCGGCGGTCTCGCCGCCCAGCAGGGCGCAGCCGGCGTACCGGCAGCCGTCGGCGATGCCCGCGCCGATCTCGGCGACCTTGTCCGGCACGACCTCGCCGGTGGCGATGTAGTCGAGCAGGAACAGCGGCTCGGCGCCGCAGGCGACCAGGTCGTCGACGACCATCGCGACCAGGTCGATGCCGACCGTGTCGTGGATGTCCATCTGCTGCGCGATCACCAGCTTGGTGCCGACGCCGTCGGTGGACGAGGCCAGGATCGGGTTCTTGTACTTCTTCGTGTCCAGCCGGAACAGGCCGGCGAAGCCACCGAGGTCGCCCATCACCTCCGGGCGCCGGGTCTGCTTCACCTTCGACTTGAGCAGCTCGACAGCCCGGTCGCCCGCCTCGATCGAGACGCCGGCGTCCGCGTACGAGACCGAGCGTTTGCGCGCCTGGCGGCCGGCCCCGGCCGTCCAGGGCTGGCGGTCGCCGCCGGCGCCGGTCGGGCTGCTTCCTGCGCCGCTGCGCTCGGACACGTGCGTCACGGTTCTCCCCTTTGTGGTTCTGGCGCCGCGCCGGTGGTGACCGGCCGCGCCGGGTGGTGCTACGGGCGGTGTGTGGTCACGCCGCCCGGAGTGGCGACGAGCGGAGGGGTGGTGTGCTCCGGGTTGTCGGGCGCCCCGGCGGCGACCCGCCGGCCCACCCCCTCGAGCACGTGCTTGCCGATCAGGTTGCCGGCGGGCAGGTCGATCGGGTATTCCCCGTCGAAGCACGCGCGGCACAGCCGGGTCTTCGGCTGCTCGGTGGCGGCGATCAGCCCGGAGAGCGAGACGTAGCCGAGCGTGTCCGCCCCGATCGACCGCCGGATGCCCTCGTTGTCCAGCCCGTTGGCCAGCAGCTCGGCGCGGGTGGCGAAGTCGATGCCGTAGAAGCAGGGCCAGCGGACCGGCGGCGAGGAGATGCGTACGTGCACCTCCAGCGCGCCGGCCTCGCGCAGCATCCGCACGATCGCCCGCTGGGTGTTGCCGCGCACGATCGAGTCGTCGACCACGACCAGCCGCTTGCCCCGGACGTTCTCCCGCAGCGGGTTGAGCTTCAGCCGGATGCCGAGCTGGCGCAGGGTCTGCGACGGCTGGATGAAGGTGCGCCCGACGTACGGGTTCTTCATCAGGCCGGCGCCGTAGGTGATGCCGGACTCCTCCGCGTAGCCGATGGCGGCCGGGGTGCCGGACTCCGGCACCGGGATGACCAGGTCGGCCTCGACCGGGTGCTCCTTGGCCAGCTGGCGGCCGATCTGCACCCGCGCGGAGTGCACGTTGCGGCCGGCGATGGTGGCGTCCGGCCGGGCGATGTAGACGTACTCGAAGAGGCAGCCCTTGGGCTCCGGGGCGGCGAACCGGCTGGAGCGCAGGCCGTCCTCGTCGATCGCGATCAGCTCGCCGGGCTCGACCTCGCGGACCACGCTCGCGCCGACGATGTCCAGGGCGGCGGTCTCGCTGGCCACCACCCAGCCGCGCTCCAGCCGGCCCAGCACCAGCGGGCGCACACCGTGCGGGTCGCGGGCCGCGTAGAGGGTCGACTCGTCCATGAACACGAAGCTGAACGCGCCGCGCAGCTGCGGCAGCACCTCCAGCGCGGCCGCCTCCACCGACAGGTCGGGGCGGCTGGCCAGCAGCATCGTCACCAGGGAGGTGTCGTTGGTCGAGCCGTCGGCGACCAGGCCCCGCTCGGTGACCTCGCGCTGGAGCTCGGCCGTGTTGACCAGGTTGCCGTTGTGCGCCAGCGCGATGGTGGTGCCGGAGGTGGTGGAGCGGATGGTCGGCTGGGCGTTCTCCCAGGTCGAGCCGCCGGTCGTGGAGTAGCGGGCGTGGCCGATCGCCACGTGCCCGCGCAGGCTGGCCAGGGTCGGCTCGTCGAAGACCTGCGCGACCAGG
Organism: Micromonospora sp. NPDC047670; assembly: GCF_043204915.1. Classification (NCBI taxonomy): domain Bacteria; kingdom Bacillati; phylum Actinomycetota; class Actinomycetes; order Micromonosporales; family Micromonosporaceae; genus Micromonospora; species Micromonospora sp. NPDC047670. Next base: position 66,873 of record NZ_JBIDDA010000001.1, on the reverse strand, counting down.
CCGAGGTCCTTGTAGACCACCACGCCGGAGCCGTCGCTGACCGCGATGCCGGCGGCCTCCTGGCCGCGGTGCTGGAGGGCGTAGAGCCCGAAGTAGGTCAGGTTGGCGACCTCCTCCCCCGGCGCCCACACGCCGAAGACGCCACACGCGTCCTGCGGGCCTGGTCGTTGGGGGTCAAGGTCGTGGCTCAGCCGGCCGTCGCCTCGGGGCACCTGCGCTCCCTCATGCTGGTCTGGACCGGCCGTGCGAACCACGCGGGGGGCGGATTCGCACTCCTCGGCCGGGACCACTGTCGTCGCCTGACAGTGTACGCGAATCGCTGTCGATACAGAAAGTCACGATCTGGCTCCTGAACGTCACCGGTCGATGCCCGTCGCCGCAGCTAGAGCGGCAGGTGCGCGGAGAGATCCGCCCGAATTCCGCTCACCTGTACGCGACCCTGCGTGATCGCCTCGGCCCATTCGAGCCGCCCGGTGGCCACCGCCAGCCAGGTCGCCGGATCCATCTCCACGACGTTCGGCGGGGTGCCGCGGGTGTGTCGGGGACCGGGAATGCACTGAACTGCGCCGTAAGGTGGGACACGCACCTCCACCGATCGGCCGGGGGCGCGCTCCGCGAGGGTGGCCAACAGGGCACGGACCGCCTCCCGGAGGACCGGCCGTTCGGGTGTACGCCCCTCGTCGAGCGCCGACAACGCCGCCGCGACCGCGGCGGACTTAATGTGCGGAGAGGACACGACGGGACGATACGACCCGAACGCACGGTGGCTCACGCTGGCCCTGGGTCGCGCCGATCCGGTCAGACAAGGCATAGTTGCCGACGGCGTATTCGTACCGTGATGATCCCCGGCCCGGCGCCCCGCCGGTCGAGGGAAGTCAGTCCGGAAGGCGGTGGACGTGTCAACACACCGACGTGCCTGGAAGCAGCGGGCCGGTGTGGTCGTGGCGCTGGTTGTCGGCGCTGTGCTCGCTGTCCCCGCCACACCAGCCCTGGCCGCCGACGTCAGCGTGTCGCCCGGCTCGATCACCGTCAACGCCGGCAGCGACGCCGCCGTCACCGTGCAGGTGACCCCCCGCGACGGCGACGAGAGGGTCCGGATCAGCCTCGCCGGCCTCCCGGGCGGCGTGAGCTGCGCCAGCGGCTGCGGGGAGGTCGACTTCAACAACGACCGGCCGAAGTCGCAACTGCTGCGGATCAGGGCCAACGACAACGCCGGCGACGCGAACGTCACCGTGACGGTGGCGGCCGAGGCCGAGTCCGGTCCGGGCACCGCGACGTTCCAGCTGACCGTCAGGGGCAAGGCACAGCCGTCCCCGACCCAGTCGCAGACGGTCCGGTCGGTCTCCGGCAAGGTGGTCATCCAGGCGAACGGCAAGGCCGTGCCGAACGCCGTGGTGATGCTCCAGGACGGCGCCGGCAAGAAGATCGACACGATCAGCGACGACAGCGGCAACTTCCGCTTCACCGGCACCAGCGAGAAGCCGATCGCGCCGGGGCGGCTCGCCGTCGGCGCCAGCGTCGGCGACGTGTACGCCACCAAGAGCTTCGACGCGGCGGCGGGTCAGAGCATCACCGGCCAGCGCATCGCCCTGGCGATCAAGGTCGAGACGACCCCGAGCGCCACCCCCTCGGCCAGCGAGGAGCCCCTCCCCACCGACGAGGCCCTCGACGAGACCGCCGAGGAGAGCACCGAGGCCACCCCCGGCGCGGCGGCCAACGCCAGCAACGAGGACTCCGGCGGCATGGGGAACTGGCTGTTCATCCTGCTCGGCGGCCTGCTCGTCGCCGCCGGTGTGGGCACCATCGTGCTGCTGTGGATGCGGCGCAAGGACAACGACGACGAGGCCGACGCCCCCGCCGGCGCCGCGGCGGGCGCGGCCCCGGCGGGTCGTGGGGGGTACCGGGGCGCCGGCGCGGACGACCAGACGCGGGTGGTCAACCGGGTCGGCGCGGGGCCGGACCCGACGATGGTCGGCGGCACCTCGCTCAGCGACGCCCCGACGATGATGCACCGCCCCGTGGTCGACGACGTGCCGCCGGACCCGTACGGCGCGCCCCCGCAGCCCTACGGCGCGGCGGGCGCCGGGCAGGGCTGGGCCGGCAACGGCTACGGCGACGAGCCGGCCGGCGCGGGCGGCTACGGCGCCGGCGGGTACGGCAACGCGCCGTCCTCGGGCGGCGGCTACGGCAGCAACGCGCCCGCCTCCGGCGGCGGCTACGGCGGCCACGACTACGGCGCGCCGGCAGGCGCCGCGGGTGCCGCGGGTGCCGCGGGTGCCGCCGGCTACCCGCCGGCAACCGGGGGTGCCCGGGGCTACGGCGACCGGTACGACGAGCCGACCGGCCGCTACACCGGCGACGCCACCCAGTACCCGGCTCCGGCCGACCCGTACGCGACCGGCGTCTACCAGCCGGAGCAGGGCCAGGGCTACGGCCGGTCCGAGCCCGCGCCGTACGGCCGGGGCGCGGAGCCGGCCGGCGGCTACGACCAGCGCGGCGGCTACGACGACCCCGGCTACGGCCAGCAGGGCGGCTACGGCCAGGAGCCGGCGCCGCGCGGCGGCTACGGCCAGCCGGGCGGCTACGACCAGCCCACCTCGTACGACCAGGGCGGGTACGGCCAGCAGGGCGGCTACGGCCAGGAGCCCCCGCAGCAGCGCGGCGGCTACGACGACCGCGGCTACGGCCAGGGTGGCGGCTACGGCCAGCCGGGCGGCTACGACGACCCGCAGGCCGGGCGTGGCCGACCGGACGGCCCGCCGCCGCAGCAGGACCGGGGCGGGCGCCGGCTGGACTGGCTGGACGACTGACCGCGCGGGCCGCGCGCCCGACGACAGCAGCACGGCGAGGGCCGTCCGGGGATCCCCCGGGCGGCCCTCGTCGTGAGCGGTGGTCAGACGGCCCTCGTCGTGAGCGGTGCTCAGGCGGCGGAGAAGACGCCCTGGCGCAGCACCGGGACCACGTCCGAGACGCCGACCCGGACCGCGATCTCCACGTCCTGGGCGAAGCCGCCCTCGACCAGCTCGCGGCCGGACACGCTGCCGCGTACCGCGGCGGCGACGTCGGGAGTGCTGGCGAGCGCGGCGAGCGCCATGGCCGCCTCGACGGAGAGGCCGCCGGTCACACCGGAGAGGGCGTCCAGCACGCTGGCCGCCCCGAGCTGGTCCTCCACCGAGGGCCGCAGCGACCCGTCCGGCCAGCGCTCGCCCGAGGCCACCACACCGATCGGGGCTTCCGTCGAGCCGTACCCCTGGTGGCGCAGCCAGCGCCCGACGGCGGGCGCGTTGCGCAGGCAGGCGGCGACCACCGGCAGCCCGGTGGCGCTGGCCGCGGCGCTGATCGCCGAGCCGTTCGGCGAGGGCAGCACGAGGTCGGCGACGACCGGCGCGGTGCTCAGCGCCGCCGGTGAGAGCGACCACGGGTGTTCCGGGGTCGTCTGCCGGCGGCCCACCGCGGCGACCGCGCCGACCCGCCGCGCGTAGTCGGCGGCCTGTTCGCCCCACGGGAACGGGTGCACCCGCATGCCGCGCCCGACGGCGACCTCCACGGCGGTGGTGAACGAGAGCACGTCCACCACCACCAGCACCGCGCAGACCCGGCCGAGCTCGGCCGCCCCGGTCAGCCCCCAGTCGAACCGGGCGCCGGATCCGGGTTGGCCGTAGACCGCCGCGGCCAACGCCTCAGCGCTTGTCGGGCGCGGAGGGCTGCTCGGTGTCACCGGAGTCGGGAGCGGACGCCTCGCCGCCCTCGGTCGGAGCCTCGGCCCCGGTCGGACCGTCGGTGGCCCCGGCCGCCGGCTGCTCGAGACCCGCAGGCTGCTCCGGCCCCGCCGGTGCTGCGACATCCACCGACGCCACGGCGCCTGTGGACGGGACCGGCGCGGCCGACGCGATCGGCTCGGCCGCGACGTCCGCCGGGTCCACCGGCGCCGCCTCGGCCCGCTCGGCGGGCAGCGGCACGGCCTCGACCGCACCGGCCACACCGGTGGCCGGCGCGGGCACCTCGACGACCTCCGAGCCCCCGAAGAGGCGCGGCAGGGTCGCGGTGTGCGCGGCGCGCAGCTCGTCCAGGCCGATCCGGAACTGGCCGTGCACCTCCAGCGCGCCGCCCGCCGGGTCGGTGACGCCGATCAGCTCGAACGGCACGCCCCGCTCGGCGCAGAGGGCGGTGAACGCCTTCTCGTGGCCGCGCGGCACCGAGACCAGGACCCGCCCGGCGGACTCGCTGAACAGGTAGACGAACGGCATGGACCCGCCGGCGAACCGCTCCGGCACGGCGATCCGGGCGCCGACCCCGCGCCGCAGGCAGGACTCGACCAGGCTCTGCGCGAGGCCGCCGTCGGAGAGGTCGTGCGCGGAGCTGAGGTGCCCGACCCGGGCGGCCTCCGCCAGCAGGTCCGCCAGCAGCCGCTCGTGGGCCAGGTCGACCTGCGGGGGCACGCCGCCGAGGTGCTCGTGGGTGACCCAGGCCCACTCCGAGCCGGAGAGCTCCACGTGCGTCTCGCCGAGCAGGAAGAGTTGGTCGTGGTCGCCACCCGGCCGGGGCACGAAGCCCATCGGCACCCGGTTGGCCACGTCGTCCAGCACGCCGAGCACGCCGACCACCGGGGTCGGGTGGATGGCGGCCGCGCCGGTCTGGTTGTAGAAGCTGACGTTGCCGCCGGTCACCGGGATGCCCAGCTCGGCGCAGCCGTCGGCCAGGCCGCGGACGGCCTCCGCGAACTGCCACATCACGCCCGGGTCCTCCGGCGAGCCGAAGTTCAGGCAGTTGGTGACCGCGATCGGCTTCGCGCCGGTGACCGCCACGTTCCGGTACGCCTCGGCCAGCGCGAGCCTGGTGCCGTGGTAGGGGTCGAGGCGCGCGTACCGGCCGTTGCCGTCGACCGACAGCGCCACGCCGAGCCCGGTCCGCTCGTCGATCCGGATCACACCGGAGTCCTCCGGCTGGGCGAGCACGGTGTTGCCCAGCACGTAGCGGTCGTACTGCTCCGTGACCCAGGTCTTGTCGGCCAGGTTGGGCGACGCGATCATGCGCAGCACGGTCTCGCGCAGCGCCTCCGGGTCGGCCGGCCGGGGCAGCGTCTCCGCCCGGTCGGCCTGGAGCAGGATCAGGTCGGCCGGCTCGCGCATCGGGCGGGCGTAGACCGGCCCGTCGTCGACCAGCGAGCCCGGCGGCACGTCGACCACGAGCTGGTCCCGCCAGGTGATCAGCAGGCGGCCCGGCTGGCCGTCCGGCGACGGCGGGGTGACCTCGCCGATCGCGGTGGCCCAGACGCCCCACTTCTCGGCGGTCTTGAGCACCGCGTCGAGCTTCTCCGGCTCGACGACCAGCAGCATCCGCTCCTGGGACTCGCTGGCCAGGATCTCGTGCGGCTCCATCGAGGGCTCGCGCAGCGGCACCCGCTCCAGCCAGACCCGCATGCCGGTGCCGGCCGCCGCGGCGGTCTCGGTCAGCGCGCAGGTCAGGCCGGCGCCGCCGAGGTCCTGGATGCCGACGACGAGCTGGGCGTCGTAGAGCTCCAGGCATGCCTCGATGAGCAGCTTCTCCATGAACGGGTCGCCGACCTGCACCGACGGGCGGCGCTGCTCGCTGCCCTCGTCGAAGGTGGCGCTGGCCAGCACCGACACGCCGCCGATGCCGTCCCGGCCGGTCTTGGCGCCCATCAGCACCACGACGTTGCCCGGCCCGGCGGCGGCCTTGTTCTGCAGCCGGTTGACCGGCAGCACGCCGAGGCAGAGCGCGTTGACCAGGGGGTTGCCCTGGTAGCAGGGGTCGAAGACGACCTCGCCGCCGATGTTCGGCAGGCCGAGGCAGTTCCCGTAGCCGCCCACGCCGGCGACGACGCCGGGCAGCACCCGGGCGGTGTCGGGGTGGTCGGCGGCGCCGAAGCGCAGCGGGTCCATCACCGCCACCGGGCGGGCGCCCATGGCCAGGATGTCCCGGACGATGCCGCCGACGCCGGTCGCCGCGCCCTGGTAGGGCTCGACGAAGCTCGGGTGGTTGTGCGACTCGACCTTGAAGGTCACCGCCAGCTCGTCGGAGACCTGCACGACACCGGCGTTCTCGCCGATGCCGGCGAGCAGCCGGTCGCTCGGCGGGGCCTTCTCGCCGAACTGGCGCAGGTGCACCTTGCTGGACTTGTAGGAGCAGTGCTCGCTCCACATGATCGAGTACATGGCCAGCTCGGCCTGGGTGGGCCGGCGGCCGAGGATGTGCCGGATCCGGTCGTACTCGTCGTCGCGGAGCCCGAGCTCGGCGTACGGCTGCAGCTCACCGGGGGTGTCCCCGGCGTGCGGCACCGTGTCCACGCCCGCGGCCCAGTCGGCGGTCGCCGGCCCGGTGGGCGCGGCCGGCGGCGCCACGGCGGCCGGACGCGGCTCCACCGGCTGCGCCGGGGCGGCCGGGAATGCCTCCGGGGTCTCCCGTACCTCGTCCGGATGGGTGGTCATGATCTCTCCTCGCTGCGCTCAAGGCCGCCCGGAGGGCGGGTGAGCCGACCGGTGATGCCGCCGCGCACGGTCACGCCGGCGCCCCCACCAGGTGCTTGAGCACCGAGGTGAAGAAGCCGAGACCGTCCAGGGAGGGGCCGGTGAGCGCCTCCACCGCGTGCTCGGGATGCGGCATGATGCCGACCACGTTGCCGGCGGGGTTCGTGATCGCGGCGATGTCGCGCTGCGACCCGTTGGGGTTGCCGCCGACGTAGCGGGCGACCACCCGGCCCTCGGCTTCGAGCTGGTCCAGCGTCGCGGTGTCGGCGACGTAGCAGCCCTCGCCGTTCTTGACCGGGATCAGCACCTCCTGGCCGGGCTGGAACGCGTTCGTCCACGCCGTGCCGACCGACTCGATGCGCAGGACCTGGTCCCGGTTGCGGAAGTGCAGGTGCTGGTTGCGGGTCAGGGCCCCGGGCAGCAGGTGCGCCTCGCAGAGGATCTGGAAGCCGTTACAGACGCCGAGCACGGGCAGGCCGCCCCGGGCCGCGTCGACGATCGTCTCCATCACCGGGGCGAACCGGGCGATGGCGCCGCAGCGCAGGTAGTCGCCGTAGGAGAAACCGCCGGGCAGGACGACGGCGTCCACCCCGTGCAGCCGGGGGTCACCGTGCCAGAGCCGGACCGGTTCGGCGCCCGAGATGCGGACGGCCCGGGCCGCGTCCCCGTCGTCCAGCGAACCGGGGAACGTGACCACACCGACCCGGGCGGTCACGAGCGGGCGTCCGCGGTCTCGTCGGCCTCGACCAGGCGGACGGTGAAGTCCTCGATGACCGGGTTGGCGAGCAGCTTGTCGGCGATCTCCCGGGCCCGGTCCAGGTCCGGTTCACCGGTGAACTCGATCTCGATCCGCCTGCCGATCCGAACCGAGGCGACGTCGCTGACGCCGAGCCGGGGCAGCGCGTTTGCGACGGCCTGGCCCTGGGGATCGAGGATCTCGGGCTTGAGCATGACGTCGACGACGACGCGAGGCACTGGGCACTCCTGACTGTGTACGCAGTTGGGTGCCGACCCACAACGGGCGAGCGCAGCCAGCCTACCTGGCAGATCCGGCCCTGGACGCACCGGCCGGACGCAGTTCAGGCAGTGATCCACATTCCCGGCGCGGGGGCCGGAAGACCGATGCGGGTTCGTTGCGATCCCGATGCGGTTCCGTTGCCGACCGGCCCGTTTCGCCCCACTCCGCCGGACACCCGGGGCCACCCCCGGCAGTCCGCGCACCATCGAGGTAAATCGAAGAATTTCGATGACACTCTTGTGAACGACATCTCAGGGGCCCTACCGTACATCGTCGTACGTCGATCGGACGTGCACGGCCGCCGGGCCACCCCCGCCCGCCGACCGACAGCTCGACCCGGTGAACCCGGGCCCATCCCCGAAGGAGCCCCACATGCGCATCCGATCCATGATCGCGGTGCTGGCCACCGCAGCGGCCGGCCTGCTCGGTGCCAGCTCCGGCGCCGTCGCCGCCCCGGCCGGCCCGCAGCCGATCATCGGCGGCAGCACCGTCTCGTCCGCCCCGTGGGCCGCCGCCGTGTTCAGCAACGGCTCGTTCACCTGCTCCGGCACGATCATCGCCGCGCAGTGGGTGCTCACCGCCCGGCACTGCGTCAGTGGCACGATGTCCGTCCGGGTCGGCAGCGTCTACCGCTCCTCCGGCGGCGTCACCCGCACGGTCAGCGCCAGCTACAGCCGCTACGACCTGGCCCTGCTGCGCCTGTCCAGCTCGGTGAGCACCAGCTACGTCACGCTGGCCAGCAGCAACCCGCCGATCGGCTCGACCAACTCGATCTACGGCTGGGGCATGACCTGCTACAGCGGCTGCTCGGCCTCCACCCAGCTCAAGACCGCGTCCGTCCAGGTGACCAGCAACAGCGCCACCGACGCGTACGGCGGCCAGGCGATCCGCAGCACCCGGATCAACGGCAACGCGTGGCGGGGCGACTCGGGCGGCCCGCAGTTCTACAACGGCCGCCAGGTCGGCGTCGCCTCGACCGCCGACGGCCAGAGCATCCAGAACTACGGCAGCGTCGCGTACAACCGGGCCTGGATCACCCAGACGGCCGGTGTCTGACGGTTAGCGCCCCGGCGGCGCGGATGGTCGGCGACGCGCCGGCCGTCCGCGCCGCGCCGTTTTGCAGCATCCGATCAGGTGAACACGGCTCGCGATCGGGCGCGCGCTCACCCTGACAGCATCGGAAACGTGCTGGTCGTGACGACGGAGCAACTACCCGGGTACGAGATCCGCCAGATCCTGGGCGAAGTGGTGTCATCGATGGCCAGGACGCGGAACCCGTACCGCGAGGGGGTCAAGAACCTGCGCGGCGGCGCGTACGACCCGATGGCGCCGGACAACCTGACCCGGTGGCGCACCGACTCGGTGGCCCGGCTCGGCGAGGAGGCCCGCCGCCTCGGCGCGAACGCCGTGGTGGGCATGCGCTTCGACAGCCGCGACTGCGGCGAGATGTGGATGGAAATCTGCGCGTACGGCACGGCGGTGATCGTGGTGCCCAAGATGCCGGACGTCATGCCGCCCGACCAGCCGCTGGTCGCCGCGGAGACCGCCCACGACCCCGCCTTCGCCGAGACCCCGGGCGGCATCGCCGAGCCGGCGAGCGCCCCCAACCTCCGCACGGCGGCGGAGACCCCCACCCGCGACTCCTGACCACCCGCCGGCGCCGGTGCGGCCCGCCGGCCCGGTCGGCGCCGGTGCGGCCCGCCGGGCGGCGGCGAGCGGTGCCGGCCCCGGGCCGGGCGAGCGGTGCCGGGGGAAGGTCAGAGGATGGGGGGCGGGGTGTAGGCGGCGGCCTCGGGGTGGGCGTCGACCACGGCGGCGACGCGCCGGGCGACGGCCTCGACCTGGGCGGGGGCGGCGCCGACGAACGCGGTGCGGTCGGCGACGAGGGCGTCGATCTCGCCCCGGGACAGGCCCAGGCGGCCGTCCGCCGCGAGGCGGTCGAAGAGGTCGTTCTCGGCGGCGCCCTTCTCGCGCATGGCGAGCGCGACGGCGACCGCGTGCTCCTTGATCACCTCGTGGGCGACCTCGCGGCCGACGCCGCGCCGGACCGCCGCCACCAGGATCTTGGTGGTGGCCAGGAACGGCAGGAAGCGCTCCAGCTCGCGGTTGATCACCGCCGGGTACGCGCCGAACTCGTCCAGCACGGTGAGGAACGTCTGGAAGAGCCCGTCGGCGGCGAAGAACGCGTCCGGCAGGGCGACCCGGCGCACCACCGAGCAGGAGACGTCCCCCTCGTTCCACTGGTCGCCGGCCAGCTCGCCGACCATCGACAGGTAGCCCCGGATGATCACGGCGAAGCCGTTGACCCGCTCGCTGGAGCGGGTGTTCATCTTGTGCGGCATCGCGCTGGAGCCGACCTGGCCCGGCTTGAAGCCCTCGGTGGCCAGCTCCTGGCCGACCATCAGCCGGATCGTCGTGGCCAGCGAGGAGGGCGCGGCGGCGATCTGCGCCAGCGCGGAGAGCACCGCCAGGTCGATCGAGCGCGGGTAGACCTGGCCGACGCTGTCGAGCACCCGGGAGAAGCCGAGGTGCTCGGCCACCCGGCGCTCCAGCTCGGCCACCTTGTCGGCATCGCCGTCGAAGAGGTCGAGCTGGTCGGCGGCGGTGCCCACGGGCCCCTTCACGCCGCGCAGCGGGTACCAGTTGATCAGGTCGTCCAGCCGCTCGTACGCGATCAGCAGCTCCTCCGCGGCCGACGCGAAGCGCTTGCCGAGCGTGGTGGCCTGCGCGGCGACGTTGTGCGAGCGGCCGGTCATGACCAGGCCCGAGTGCTCGACGGCGAGCCGGGACAGCCGGGCCAGGGTGGCCACCACCCGGTCCCGGACCAGCTCCAGCGAGGCACGTACCTGGAGCTGCTCGACGTTCTCGGTGAGGTCCCGGGAGGTCATGCCCTTGTGCACGTGCTCGTGCCCGGCGAGCGCGCTGAACTCCTCGATCCGGGCCTTCACGTCGTGCCGGGTGACCCGCTCCCGCTCGGCGATCGAGGCGAGGTCGACCTGGTCGAGCACCCGCTCGTACGCCTCGACCACGCCGTCCGGCACCGGCACGCCGAGGTCGCGCTGCGCCCGGAGCACGGCGAGCCAGAGCCGCCGTTCCATCCGGATCTTCTCCTCGGGGGACCAGAGGGCGACCAGTTCGGGCGAGGCGTACCGGTTGGCGAGCACGTTCGGGATCGTCGTCACGTAGCTCATTCTCTCGTATCCGCAGGCGAGGGCTTCGCCGGGCGGGTCGCGGCCACCCCGATCTGCCGCACGGGCCGGGTGCCGGCACCGCCGCCGGAGCGGTGGGTGATCGCGTACACCATCGCACCGCGATCTAGAGCGGGGCTCTCGGCGCGAGCCCTCGCCGTAGGAAATTACCGATCACGGCAGTTTCGCCGAAAGCTCTTGCCATCCGTGTCTCATCTGTCTACACAGGACGTCTCTGCATCGAGTGATGTCGACGGGCGGGGCGCCCCCACCCGTCCGATCGGCACGACAGGAGGCCCGAGGATGAACCGAAAGATCAAGTTCGGCGCGGCGGCGACGGCGTCGGCGCTGGCCGTCGGCGGCGCGCTGGTGCTGGGTGCGGCGCCGGCGAGCGCGGCCACCGCGTGCAAGACCAACACCAAGGAGTTCCCGACCGACTTCTACAACGCCGACGTGACGGTGAAGCTCTGCGTCGTGTCGCGCAACGGCGGCCACTTCGCCGACGGCTACGTCTCCTGGAACGAGGCGGGCAGCAACAAGTTCGACAAGTTCGTGGTCCAGGTCCGCCTGGAGCGCAACGACGCCGACATCGCCGTCACCTCCTGCTCGATGACATCGTCGATCAACTCCCTCTACCAGGGCGACGACTTCTGCGGCCGGGGCAGCTTCGTGAGCGGCAGCGGCGGCTGGACCGCCGACGGCAAGGTCACCTACAACATCAACAACGACGGCAAGGGCGACATGGTCTGGGAGCTCACGGGCTCGCCGTCGATCAGCTGAGCCGCACCGGGGCCCGCCGGTGGCCGTCCGCACCGGCGGGGCCCGGCCGGAGCCCCCCGCGTCCGGTCGGTCGTGCCCGCCGGTGAGGACGGCACGACCCGGGCCGGGAGCACACTCCGGCCGGTCGTGCCCGCCCGTGCGGACGACACGCCCCGGCCGGGAGCACGCGGCGGAGGGCAACGCGGGAAGCAGGGGTCGGGATGGAGCCCGCAGGTGCTCGCACCGGGCGTGTGCGCTGAACCCCCGGGCGAGAACTCGGGCGGGGCACGCCGGCTCGCGAGCACGTCCCCCGGTTCTCGCGACCTCAGTCCTTCCGTACGCCCGGAACGCCCTGAGCGCCCGGAACGCCGTCAGCGCCCGGAACGCCCTGGACGGCTTGGAGGACGCTGCCGGACGCTGCCCCGTCGGCCGGCCCGGCCTCCCCCCGGCCGGCCGCGATGACGAGCCGGTCGAGGTAGAGCAGCTGCAACGCCAGGAACGCGACCAGGAACAGCAGCAGCATCGGCAGCGGCAGCACCTGGGCGACGAACCCCCGCATGGCCGCCGGGTCGCCGAGCGTCTCCGCGAGCCGCAGGAGGACCAGGTTCGTCGCCGGCGCGTGCTCGGCGTCCCGGACGACCAGCTGCGGCCACAACCAGCTCTGCGCGCCGACCAGCCAGCTCAGCAGCCCGGCGCCGGCCAGCATCGGCAGGGCGGGCAGCAGCATGGTCGGCCCGAACCGCCCGCCGGCCTCCCAGCGCTCCCGCTGGCCCCGGAAGAAGAGGGCGAACACCACGAGCGCGGGGACGGAGAGCCAGCCCGGCGGGATCAGCCCGACGAAGGTGTTGAGCTGGTCATTCTCCTGGGCCCGGATGAAGTGGGCGATGGCCAGCGGGCCGTCGCCGACGAAGAGCCAGGGCGCGAACGGCAGCAGGAGCAGCTCGCTGGCCCGGCCCAGCGGGCGCAGGCCGCCGATGGCGAAGCCGGCCAGGGCGGCGAGGCCCACCCCGACCACCGTCGAGACCAGCGGCGGGAGCCAGGTGTTGACCTGGACCGCGCCGGTGGAGACGCCGGAGGGCAGCGGTGGCGCGTCGGCGGTGAGCGCGCGCAGCCACGGCGTCAGCACGTAGGCGAGCACGCCGAGGAACACCGCCAGCCCCACGACCAGCAGACCGAGCGCGACCGGGTTGCGCCCGCCCGCCGGAGCGCCCGCGGCGGCACCGGCCGGGGTGACCGTCGGGGCGCCCGCCGGGCGGTCGCGCCACCCGGTGAAGGCGATCCTCGTCCGGGTGCCCAGGAGCAGGAGGACGGCCAGGACGCCGAGCACGGCCAGCAGCGCCAGCAGCAGCACGCTGCCCGCGGCGCCGACCCCGATGTCGAACCGGACCAGGCTCTCCCGGACGGTCCGCACCAGCGGGCCGGTCCGGTCGCCCCGGGCGGCGAGGAAAGGCCACTGGAGGGACCAGGACTGCACGGTCACCGCGACGACGGTCAGCCCGAGCACGCCGCCGACCGCCAGGGCCGCCAGGCCCGGACGGCCGCCGCCGCGGCCGCGGCGCAACGCGGCGAGGAAGACGGTGGCGCCGACCGCGACCACCAGCCCGGCCGTCAACAGCGCCACGGTGCGTACGGCGGTCAGCGTGGGCGACTGCGTCCAGGCGTCCCGGTCGGCCTCGAACCGGTCCACGGTCCACGCCACCCCCACGGCGACCGGGGCGTAGGCGGCCAGCGGCAGGGCGAGCAGTGCCCGGGTCACCAGGCGGGGCACCCGCCCGGCCCGCTCCGCGGCGAGCGCGAGCAGCGGGGCGACGAGCAGCGCGAGGAGCAGCGGCACGAGCGCGAGAAGCAGCGCGTAGCCCAGGTCACCCAGGAACCCCCGCTCGATCACCTGCGCGTAGTTGTCGCCGCCGGCCGACTCGGTCGGCCCGCTCAGCCCTCGGCTCCGCTGGAAGCTCTTCACGAGCGTGCTGACCGACGGGAGCACGTAGGACCAGAGCAGGGCGACGGCCGCCGGCGCGAGCAGCACCAGGGCGATGACGACCTGGGCGCTCCGGCCGATCCGGACGCCCCCGGGTGGGGCGGGGAACGGCGGCGCGGGATGGGCCTGGGGATCGGGCACGGACATCGGGGCGGCAGACACCGGGACGGTCCTCCGGTCGGGGAGTGGACGGGCTGCCCCAGGCTAGGCCACCGGACCGGCACCGCGTCCAGGTGCGAATCCGCACAGTCGCCCGGCCGGCGACCCGCGCCGCACAGTCCCGGCCGGCGACCCGCGCCGCACAGTCCCGGCGGGCCTCAGCGCTCCAGGATGGCCGTCACGCCCTGGCCCCCGGCGGCGCAGATCGAGATCAGCCCCCGCCCGCTGCCCTTCTCGGCGAGCAGTTTCGCCAGGGTCGCCACGATCCGGCCGCCCGTCGCCGCGAACGGGTGCCCGGCGGCGAGCGAGGAGCCGTTGACGTTGAGCCTGTCCCGGTCGATCGCACCGAGCGGAGCGTCCAGCCCGAGCCGGTCCTTGCAGAACTCTGGGGACTCCCAGGCGGCCAGCGTGGCCAGCACCTGGGAGGCGAACGCCTCGTGGATCTCGTAGTAGTCGAAGTCCTGGAGCGTCAGCCCGGCCCGCGCCAGCATCCGGGGCACCGCGTACGCGGGGGCCATCAGCAGCCCTTCGTCGCCGTGCACGAAGTCGACGGCGGCGGTCTCCGACCAGGAGAACCAGGCCAGCACGGGCAGGTTCCGCTCGCGGGCCCACTCCTCGCTGGCCAGCAGCACGGTGGAGGCGCCGTCGGTCAGCGGCGAGGAGTTGCCGGCGGTCATGGTCGCCGCGTCGGCGTCCGGGCCCTTCGCGCCGAAGACCGGCTTGAGCGCGCCGAGCCGCTCCAGGCTGGTGTCCGGGCGCAGGTTCGCATCGCGGGTGAGCCCGAGGTAGGGCGTCAGGAGATCGTCGAAGAACCCCCGGTCGTACGCGGCGGCGAGCCGCTGGTGCGAGCGCAGCGCCAGCTCGTCCTGGGACTGCCGGTCGATCTGCCAGCGCAACGCGGTGCGGGCGGCGTGCTCCCCCATCGACAGCCCGGTGCGCGGCTCGGCGTTGCGCGGGATCTCGGGCCGGAACGGCTGGTGCGGCCGGAGCTTCGCGGCGATCTTCAGCCGCTCGCCGAGGGTGCGGGCGCTGTTCAGCCTGAGCAGCGTGCGGCGCATGTCCTCGTTGACCGCCAGCGGCGCGTCGGAGGTGGTGTCCACGCCCCCGGCGATGCCCACCTCGATCTGCCCGAGAGCGATCTTGTTGGCGACCAGGATGGCCGCCTCCAGGCCGGTGCCGCAGGCCTGCTGGATGTCGTAGGCGGGGGTGTGCGGGTCGAGCTTCGAGCCGAGCACCACCTCGCGGGTCAGGTTGAAGTCCTTCGCGTGCTTGAGCACCGCGCCGGCCACCACCTCGCCGATCCGCTCGCCGACCAGGCCGAACCGGGCGACGAGCCCGTCCAGCGCCGCGCCCAGCATGTCCGCGTTGGACGCGCTCGCGTACCGCGAGTTGGACCGGGCGAAGGGGATGCGGTTGCCGCCGATGACCGCGACCCGCCGGATGCTCTGCACGATCCCGCCTCCTCGAAAGGTTGCCGTGAACCTACTCGCCAGTAGGCTACGCCGGTCAGCGGCAGCGGCGCGAGTCCTGGCCACCTCGCACCTCCAGCGAACACACGCAGGCCCGACCGGCTGCTGCCGGCCGGGCCGAGGCGCGTGGACCGCTGGTCGCGCGGCTCAGCGGCCGAGGTCACGCCGTTCGAACCGCCAGGCCCCGGCGACGAGCAGCACCGCAGTGGCTGCGATCAGGACGGTCACGTCGACTCCCTGGAAGCCGTTCCGCAGCGGTTCGCCGCCGATGTAGTAGTGGAACGGGGTGAGGTACCGCAGCCACTCAACGCCGATCTGCGGAGCGAAGCCGTTCAGCGCGTAGCTGAGCACGCCCACTCCCCCGGTGATGCCGAACACTGTGGCCCGGCTCTTGCCGGTGGCAGCGCCGATCGCCGTCGCGAGGGCACCGAAGAACAGGCCGAGCAGCGCCAGGTTGACCGCCTGGGCGGTGAAGCCGGCGACGCTGACGGAGTCGAGTCGGGCGCTGCTCCGGACGGCGAGCACGGCCAGCAGGACGACGACGGCGATACCCACCGCACCGACGGTGAGGGCCGCGAACCGCTGCAGCAGCAACCGCCACCGCCCGAGGGGGTGGGCCAGCAGCAGGTCGAGGTAGCCCGACTCCTCGTCGGCGGAGGTCATCCGCGCGCCGGTCGCCGACCCGTAGAAGGTGATCAGCAGAGGCACGAGGAGCCCGAACACCGCGCCCTGCAGGTAGCCGGCGGCGGTGACGGTGTCCGCGAAGCCGAAACCGCGCATCGCCTCCGGCACGTTGGCCGCCGACTCCGCGGTGATCTGCGGGTAGAAGCTGGCGTACGCCATGGCCAGCAGGCCGGTGGTCAGCGACCAGACCGTGAAGATGCGACGGTTGTCGTAGAGGGTCTTCGTCCACATCGACCGGCTGAAGGCCCGGCCGATGCGCGACGTGCCGGGGATCGCCCCGGTCGCGGTCGTCGCGGGGTGGGCCTGGGTGGTCGTCACTGCGTTCATCTTGCCGCCGTTCGTCATCGTGCCCCGGGGGGCGTCGGAGTGGTTGGGTGCAGCGGGGGTACGGGCGTCAGGCGACATCGGCCCGCTCCCGCTCGCCGGTGTAGTAGCTGTGGAAGAGTTCCTCCAGGTCCTGGCTCTCGGCGCGCAGCCCGGTGACGGTGTGCCGGGCGGCGGCCTTGATCAGCGCGTCGGGGCTGCCGTCGACCCGGCAGGTCAGGGTGGCGTCCTCGACGACCAGGTCGGTGACGCCGGGCAGGGTGGCGAACTCCCCGGCGGCGACGGTGTCACCGAAGGTGATCCGGACCTGCAGGAAGGAGCGGTCGCGCAGGTCGGCGACCGTGTCGAGCGCGACCAACCGACCTTCCCGGATGATCGCCACCCGGTCGGCGACCGCCTCCACCTCGCTCATGATGTGGCTGGACATGAAGACCGTCTGCCCGCCCTGGCGGGCCTCCGCGACCAGGTCCAGGAAGGTCTGCTGCACCAGGGGGTCCAGCCCGGAGGTCGGCTCGTCCAGGATCAGCAGCTCGGGGCGGTGCATGAACGCCTGGACCAGACCGACCTTCTGCCGGTTGCCCTTGGACAGGCTCTTGATCCGAGCGTTCAGGTCCAGCTCCAGGCGGTCGGCCAGCTCGATGATCCGGGCGGTGGGCACGCCGCCGCGGAGGTTGCCCAGGAAGGTCAGGCACTCCCCGGCTCGCTGGCGGCCGTCGACCACGAAGTCACCGGCGAGGTAGCCGATCCGGCGGTGCAGATCGACGGCGTCGGTGCGCGGATCCATCCCGAGGACGCGGGCGGAGCCGGAGGTGGGGCTGATCAGGTTCAGCAGTAGCCGGATGGTGGTGGACTTCCCGGCGCCGTTCGGTCCGAGGTAGCCGAACACCTCGCCCTCCCGCACGTCGAGGGTGAGGCCGGCCAGGCCACGCCGGGAGCCGTACGTCTTGGTCAGTTCGCTGAGTTCGATCGCGGGTCGCATGCCTGGACAGTATCAGAGAGTTCAGAGATTTCTGAAGACTGAGAGATGATAAAGTTTTGGAAACGGACGGAAGGAAGGTGACGACGTGGCGGACACCACCGAGGCAGCGGAGCGGATGGCGCTGACCCTGGCCCAGGGCGGGCTCCAGAAGGCGACCGCGCGCGTGCTGGCGGCGTTCCTGTTCGCCGACGCGGACAGCGTGACCGCTACCGAGCTCACCGAACAGCTCGGCGTCAGCTCCGGGTCGGTCTCCGGCGCGATCAAGATGCTGTCGACCGTCGGCCTGATCGAACGGGTCCCGGCGCCGGGCAGTCGGCGAGAGCACTACCGGTTGCGCGAAGGCGCGTGGGCGACGCTGATGTCCACCCAGAACGGCATGGTGCAGGCCATGTTCGAGGCCGCCGACCATGGCATAGCCGCCGCGGATACGGACACGCCAGCGGCGCGCCGCCTGGCGGAGATGCGCGACTTCTACGGCTTCATGTTCCGGGAACTCCCGGCGCTGGTGGACCGTTGGTGGGCCGCACGTGGCCGTCCGACCACGCCGGACGGACCGGCCAGTCGCTGATCCAGGATCGGAAACGCCCGGCGATGGGCAGCCGCGGCCGTTCGGGGGTTGCCCTCAACCTACTCGCCAGTAGGCTACGCCTATGACCGACAGGTACGCGAGCTTCGTCCGATCGGGGGCCGGTCGCGCGCTGGTCAAGCGCCTCGGGCTGCCCGACCCGCCGCGACTGCGCCGGCACACCCCCGGCGACCCCCTCGTCCCCGGGCCCGTCCTGCTCGGCGCCGCGACCGGGGGTCGGCTCGCCGAGCCGGTCGGCAGGATCCTCGCCGCCGCCGGGGTCGAGCTGCGCGATCCCGGCACCGTGCAAGCCACCGAGCGCTTCGCCGCCGTCGTGTACGACGCCACCGGCGTCACCGACTCCACCGGCCTGCGCCAGCTCTACGACTTCTTCCACCCGCACGCCCGGTCGGTGCTGCCCAGCGGCCGGGTGGTCGTGCTCGGCACCCCGCCCGCCGAGGGCGGCTCGCCCCGGGAGGCCACCGCCCAGCGGGCCCTGGAGGGGCTGACCCGCAGCATCGGCAAGGAGTTCGGCCGGGGCGTCACCGCCCAGCTCGTGTACGTCACGAAGGACGCCGACGCCGGCACGTCGACCAGCCTGGAGGCCACCCTCCGGTTCCTGCTCTCCGGCCGGTCCGCGTACGTCTCGGGGCAGGTCGTCCGGGTCGGCGCCGGCACGGCCGGGCCGCCGGCCGACTGGGACCGCCCGCTGGACGGGCAGGTCGTCCTGGTTACCGGGGCGGCCCGGGGCATCGGTGCGGCGCTGGCCCGGGTGCTGGCCCGCGACGGCGCACGCGTCGTCGCGCTGGACGTCCCGGCGGCCGGCGACGAGCTGGCGGCGGTCGCCAACGAGATCAGCGGGACGGCCGTCCAGCTCGACCTCACCGCCCCCGACGCGCCGACCCGGCTCGCCGAGCACCTCGCCGGCCGGCACGGGCGGGTCGACGTGGTCGTGCACAACGCCGGCATCACCCGCGACAAGACCCTCGGCCGGATGGACGCCGACCGCTGGGACTCCGTGCTCGACGTCAACCTCTCCAGCCAGGAGCGGATCAACGACGTGCTGCTGGAGCGGGAGCTGATCCCGGCCGGCGGGCGGATCGTCTCGGTCTCCTCGATCGCCGGCATCGCCGGCAACCGGGGCCAGACCAACTACGCCACCAGCAAGGCGGGCGTGATCGGGCTGGTCGACTCGCTCGCGCCCGTCCTGCGCGAACGGCAGATCAGCGTGAACGCGGTCGCCCCCGGGTTCATCGAGACCCGGCTGACCGCGCGCATCCCGCTGGTGCTGCGCGAGGCGGGCCGGCGGATGAACAGCATGTCCCAGGGCGGGCTGCCGGTGGACGTCGCCGAGACCATCGGCTGGCTGGCGTGGCCGGCCTCCGGCGCGGTCAGCGGCAACGTCGTGCGGGTCTGCGGCCAGAGCCTGCTGGGGGCGTGATGGCCGGGCGGAGGGGCCCGGCGGAGGGCCCGGCGGACGACCTGTCCCTGCACGAGCTGATCGACGGCCCCACGGAGGTGCTGGCGGAGGAGACGCTGGCGGCGATCCGCCGGCCGGGGCCGACCGGCCACGATCTGAGCGTCGAGGAGACGCACGACCTCTCCGGGCCGGCCGACGAGGTGACGCGGGACCTGGCCGGGCACGCCGCGACGGATGCCCGGGAGCGCGTGGAGCTGCCCCGGATGCCGGCGGCCGGGGCGCTCTACCGGCGGGCGCTGCTCGGCGCGCTGCCCGGCCTCGGCGACGGTCGGCGGTCGGCCGGCGTGCCGGCGGTGGAGCTGGCCGTCGGCGGGGTCGCCGTCGACCGGGCGCACCTGGCCGACTACGACCGGGTCTGCGGGTTCCGGCTCACCGACCGGCTGCCCGCCACGTACCCGCACGTCATGGGCTTCCCGCTGGCCCTGCGGCTGATGACCGCGCCCGGGTTCCCGATCCCGCTGACCGGCGTGGTGCACGTCGGCAACCGGATCACCGTGCACCGCCCGGTCACCGCCGACGAGACCCTCGACTTCTCCACGTACGCGGAGCACCTGCGCCCGCACGACCGGGGGCGGCAGATCGACGTGGTGCTCGTCGGCTCGGTCGGCGGGGAGGAGGTCTGGCGCGGCGTCTCGACGTACCTCGGCCGGGAGCGCACGCCCGGCGGGCGGCGGCGACGCGACCGGGGCGAGTGGTCCCCGGCGCCGGCCGGCTCCGCCCGCTGGCGGGTCGAGCCCCGCGTCGGTACGGACTACGCGCGGGTCTCCGGGGACCACAACCCGATCCACACCTCCCGCCTCGGCGCCCGGCTGTTCGGGTTTCCCCGGCCGATCGCGCACGGGATGTGGAGCAAGGCCCGCTGCCTGGCCGCGCTGGAGAACCGCCTGCCCGACGCCTACACCGTCGAGGTGGCCTTCAAGCTGCCGGTGCCGCTGCCGGGCACGGTGAGCTTCACGCGGCTGCCGGAGGGCGGATTCGCCCTGCACGACCTGCGCGGTCGCCCGCACCTGGTGGGTCTCGTGCGCTGAGCCGCCCCTGCCGATCCGGACACCGGGCTTGGCAGGGGCGACTTCGTGCGCTAAGTTCTTCTCTGACAGAGATGTTCTCAACATGAGAGGGACGACGTGGACGAGCGGGAGTTCCTGGCCGCGTACGACCCCCGGGCCTATCCGGCGGTCGCGGTCACCGTCGACGTGGTGGCGCTGACCATCCGGGACGGCGCGCTGCACCTGCTGCTGATCCGGCGCGCTGAGCCGCCGTTCGCGGGGCACTGGGCGCTGCCCGGCGGCTTCGTCCGCCCCGCCGAGGACCTGGCGGCCGGCGCCCGGCGGGAGCTGGCCGAAGAGACCGGGCTCGGCGGCGAGGGGCTGCGCCGCGTACACCTGGAGCAGTTGGCCAGCTACGGCACGCCCGACCGCGACCCGCGGATGCGCGTCGTCTCGGTCGCCCACCTCGCGTTCGCGCCCGACCTGCCGGACCCGGCCGCCGGCAGCGACGCCGACGCGGCGGCCTGGCTGCCGGTGACCGCGCTGACCAGCCGGCAGCTCGCCTTCGACCACGGGCGGATCATCGACGACGCGCTGGAGCGGGCCCGCGCCAAGCTGGAGTACACCCCGCTCGCCACCCGCTTCCTCGCCCCCGAGTTCACCGTCAGCGAGCTGCGCGCCGTCTACGAGACGGTCTGGGGGCACCCGCTGCACGCCGGCAACTTCCACCGCAAGGTGCTCTCCGTGCCCGGCTTCTTGGAGAGCACCGGGGCCAGCACCGAGCGCGGCGGCGCCCGTGGCGGCCCCCGCGCCAAGCTCTACCGGGCCGGCGACGCCCGGCTGCTGCACCCGGCGCTGCTGCGCCCCGCCCGGGAGGAATCGGTCCGGTGAGGACCGCGGAAGCCATCCGCCTGGTCACGGCGGCCCGCACCGACGCCGACCTGTTCGGCACGGACCAGCCGGCCCGGCGCTACCGCGAGCTGGTCGCGGCCCTGCACCCCGACCGCCTGCCGGCCGACCCGACGGTACGCGCCGCGGCCACCGACGCGTTCGTCCAGGTCACCACCCGCTGGCGGGCCCGGCAGGTCACCGTCCTCGGCGACTACCGCCTCGGCACGCCGGCGCACTCGGGCGATCTGGCCGACCTCTACGACGTCGGGGCGGACCGGCTGCTCAAGCTGCCCCGGCGGCCCACCGACAACGACCTGATGGCGCGCGAGACGCACGCCCTGCGCACCATCGCCGAACGCGGCGACCCGCGCTACCTGCCGTACGTGCCCCGGCTGGTCGAGGACTTCCGGCACCGGGACGCCGCGACCGGCGCCGAGCGGCGGATCAACGTGCTCGCCACCGCGCCCGGCCTGCACGACCTCGACGAGGTGCGGCGCGCGTACCCGGACGGGCTGGACGCCCGCGACGTGGCCTGGATGTGGCGCCGGCTGCTGGTGGCGCTCGGCCTGGCCCACCGGGCGGGCGTCGTGCACGGCGCTGTCCTGCCGCCGCACGTGCTGATCGAGCCGGACGGGCACGGCGTGGTGCTCGTCGACTGGTGCTTCTCCGCCCCCGTCGGCAACACGATCCCCGCGCTGGTGCCGGGCTACGAGGCGCGGTGGTATCCGGACGAGATCCCCCGTCGGCGGCCCTGCGGGCCGGGCACCGACATCGCGATGGCCAGCGCGTGCATGAGCTGGCTGATGGGACCGCGCGCGCCCCGCGAGCTGCACGACTTCGCGCGGGGCTGCCGCCAGCGGTCCCTGGACGCCCGGCCCGACGACGCCTGGCGCCTGCTGCGCGAGCTGGACGAGGTGCTGGAGCGGCTCTACGGGCCGCGCACCTTCCGACCCTTCACCCTCACCCCCTAAGGAGCTGTCATGGGCAGTGGAATGTGGTCCACCGACGTGTACGACGCCGCCGACCGCTACCGCCGGACCACCGGCAAGAGCGCGTTCTCCTACAGCGACAGCGGGGCGCGCACCGTGCACCCCGCCCTCGACCCCCGCGACGCGACGCGCGAGAGCCGCGACTCCGACGAGCACCCCCGGTCGACGCCCATCGCGGTGCTCTTCGACGTCACCGGCTCGATGCGCAACGTGCCGCGCGTCCTGCAGACCAAGCTGCCGCAGCTGCTCGGGCTGCTGCAGCGGCAGGGCTACGCCAGCGACCCGCAGATCATGTTCGGCGCGATCGGCGACGCCACCTGCGACCGGGTGCCGTTGCAGGTCGGGCAGTTCGAGTCGGACAACCGGATGGACGACGACCTCGGCCGGATCGTGCTGGAGGGCGGCGGCGGCGGGCAGATGACCGAGTCGTACGAGCTGGCCATGTACTTCATGGCCCGGCACACCGTGACCGACTCCTGGGAGAAGCGCGGCCGGCGCGGCTACCTGTTCATCATCGGCGACGAGCTGGCGTACCCGCAGGTGAAGTCCCGGGAGGTGGCCCGCGTCATCGGCGACGACCTGCGCGAGGACGTGCCGCTGCGGCGGATCGTCGACGAGCTGACCCGCCGCTGGGACACCTACTACCTGCTCCCCGCCGGCAGCCACTACTCCGGCAACGCCAAGGTGCTCGACTCCTGGCGGGACCTGCTCGGGCAGAACGCCGTGGTGCTGGACGACCTCGACGCGGTCTGCGAGACGATCGCGCTCACCGTCGGGCTCGGCGAACAGGCCATCGACCTGGACGAGGGCCTGCGTGACCTCGACCGGGTCGGCTCGGCCGCCACCGGCACCGTGTCCAAGGCGCTGGCCCGCCTCCGCGGGGAACGGCGCGCCGAGGTGTCGACGCTGCCCGCCTTCCGCGACACCGGCGGCGAGGTGACCCGGCTGTGAACCACGTGGCGGTGGTCGACCTCGGCTTCGGCGACGCCGGCAAGGGCACGGTGGTGGACTGGCTCTGCGCCACCCGGCCCGTGCACACGGTGGTCCGCTTCAACGGGGGCGCGCAGGCGGCGCACAACGTCGTGCTGCGCGACGGGCGGCACCACACGTTCGCGCAGTTCGGCGCCGGCACGTTCCACCCCGGCGTCCGTACGCACCTGTCGCGGCACGTGGTGGTGGACCCGCTGGCGCTGGCCGCCGAGGCCGACCACCTGGCCTCGGTGGGGGTGCCCGACGCGCTCGACCGGCTGACGGTGGACGGGGAGGCGCTGCTCGCCACCCCGTACCACCGGGCCGCCAACCGGGCCCGCGAGATCGCCCGGGGAGCCGACCGGCACGGCTCCTGCGGGCTGGGGGTGGGCGAGACCACGGCGTACGGGCTCGCCCACCCCGACGAGGCGCCCCGGGTGGCCGACTGCCTCGACCCGGCGCTGCTGCGCCGCCGGCTGACCGCCCTGCGGGACCGGCTGACCGCCGAACTCGGCCCGCTGGACGCGCCGCCCGTCGACGACTGCCTGCCCGCGTTCACCGGGTTCGCCGGGCGGGTGGCGATCGTCGACCGGGGCTGGCTGGCCGGGACGCTGCGCGCCGGGACGTGCGTCTTCGAGGGCGCGCAGGGGGTGCTGCTCGACGAGTGGCACGGCTTCCATCCGTACACGACGTGGAGCACCACCACGTTCGCCAACGCCGACAGCCTGCTCGCCGAGGCGGGCCAGGCGGGCGCGGCGACCCGGATCGGGGTGCTGCGCGTGGTCACCACCCGGCACGGGCCGGGGCCGCTGGTGACCGAGGACGGGGCCCTGCCGCTGGCCGACCCGCACAACCCGACCAACCCGTGGCAGGGCCGCTTCCGGTTCGGCCACTTCGACGCGGTCGCCCACCGGTACGCCCTCGATGCCGCCGGCGGGGTCGACGGCCTGGCGCTGACCCACCTCGATCTCGCCGGTCCCGGGCTGCGGATCTGCCGCCGCTACGACTGGACCGACCGACTCACGCCGGGCCCGCCCGGCGACCTGGACCGGCAGGCCGCGCTCACCGAGCGCCTGCTGCGCTCCCGCCCGGTGTACGACGCCCCGCCGCCCGACTGGGCGGAGGCGGTGCACGCGGAACTGGGCGCGCCGGTGGTGCTCACCTCGCACGGCCCCACCGCCGGGGACAAGGTCCCGCACGGTCCGCTGCTCGCCCCGCCGGCCCTGGTCGGTCCGGGTCCCGGCGGGTCGGGCTGATCCCGCGAGTCTCGCGACTCGGCCACCGGGCGGGTCGCGCCCGGCGAGCATGGGGGCATGGAGTCCGCGCTCGACCTGCTCCGGCAGCTGGTCGCCTCGCCGTGGGTGTACCTGCTGCTGTTCGGGCTCACCGCGGTCGACGCGTTCTTCCCGGCGGTGCCCGGCGAGGCGGCCGTGATCACCGCCGCCGTGCTCGCCACCGGCGGGAGCCCCGAGCTGGTGGCGGTGATCGTCGCCGCCGCGCTGGGCGCCTGCGTCGGCGACCACGTCTCGTACGCCATCGGGCGCGGCGGCGGGGCGAACCGGCTCGCCCGGTTCCCCGCCGGCAGCCGGCGGCGGGCCGGTTCCGACTGGGCCCGCCGGGCGGTGCACCGGCGCGGCGGACTGATCCTGACCACCGCCCGGTACGTCCCCGGCGGACGGACGGCGGTCACCCTCACCATGGGCGCGGTCCGCTACCCGCTCCGCTCGTTCCTGCTGTTCGACTCGATTGCGGCGGCGAGCTGGGCGCTCTACTGCGCCCTGCTCGGCTACTTCGGCGGGCTGGCGTTCGAGCGCGACCCCGTCAAGGGCATCCTCGCCGGGGTGGGCGTGTCGGTGGCGGTCACGCTGCTGCTGGAGACCGTCCGCTGGTTGCGCCACCGCAGCCACCGCTGACCCCGACACCCACCCACCTGCCGCCCTCCCCCCGGCGAGTCAGAGCAGGTCGGCGTCGTGGACCAGGATCGCCAGCTGCACCCGGTTGGCGACCTGGAGCTTGGCGAGCGCCCGGCTGACGTGCGCCTTGACGGTCGCCTCGCTCATCGTCAGCCGGCGGGCGATCTCGGCGTTGCCGAGCCCCCGTCCGACCTCCCGGACGATCTCCCGCTCCCGGTCCGTGAGCTGGCCGAGCCGCTGCCGCGCGGCGTCCCGCCGGGCCGGGCCCCGTTCGGCGAAGGAGTCGATCAGCCGCCGGGTCACGGTCGGGGCCAGCATGGCGTTCCCGGCGGCCACGGTACGCACGGCGGCGGCGAGTTCCCGGGGCGGCGTGTCCTTCAGCAGGAAGCCGACGGCCCCCGCCCGCAGCGCCCGGTGCACGTACTCGTCCCGGTCGAAGGTGGTCAGCATGATCACCTTCACGCCGAGGGCGACCAGCTCCGGCGCGGCGGTCAGCCCGTCGGTCCCCGGCATCCGGACGTCCAGCAGCACCACGTCGGGGCGGAGTCGCCGGGTCTCGGCCAACGCCGCGGACCCGTCGGCCGCCTCGCCGACCACGGTGAGGTCGGACGCCGCCTCCAGGATCAGCCGCAGCCCGGAGCGGACCAGGTGCTCGTCGTCGACGACCAGGACCCGGATCACGTCGCCTCCTGAACCGGAATCAGCGCCCGGACCAGGAAGCCGCCGTCGCGCGGGCCGGCCTCCAGCCGCCCGCCCAGCAGCTCAACCCGCTCCCGCAGGCCGATCAGCCCGAGCCCCGCCCCCGGCAGGGCCGCGCCGTCCGCCGACCGGCCGCCCGTACCCGGCGGGGGCGCACCGCCCGCCGGCCGGCCCACCCGCTGCGCGGCCGCGCGGCCCGCCGACGGGCCGTCCGCGTCCGAGCCGGGCACGGCACCCGCCGGCGGAGCATCCACGTCCGGCCCGCGCACCGCGCCGGGCGGACCGTTGCGGACGCTGACCTCCACCCCGCCGGACAGGTACCGCAGCCGGACGGTGGTGTCCGCGTCCGGCGCGTGCTTGCGGACGTTCGTCAGCGCCTCCTGGACCACCCGGTACACCGTCCGGTCGACGGTGGCGGGAACCGGCCGGGGCGTCCCCTCGTCCCGCCGGTCCACCCGGAGGCCGGCGGCGCGCGACTCCCGGAGCAGGTCGTCGACGCCGGCCAGGCCGTCGGCGGCGGTGGCCGGGCCGTCGGCGGGAGCGGGCTGGCGCAGGACGCCGAGCACCTCCCGCAGGTCGGTGAGGGCCTGTCGCCCGGTGGACCGGATCAGGGCCGCGGCGTCGACGGTCGCCGGGTCGGCGGCGGTGACCTCCAGCGCGCCGGCGTGCACCACCATCAGCGACACCCGGTGCGCCACCACGTCGTGCATCTCCCGCGCGATCCGGGCCCGCTCCTCGGCCCGGACCCGCTCCGTCCGCGCCTCCTGCTCGCGTTCCAACCGCTCGGCCCGGTCCCGCAGGGCGGCCAGGGTCTCCCGGCGGGCGCGTATCCAGAGCCCGACGACCAGCGGGAACAACACCGCCAGCGCGAACATCGCCGCCGCGTTGGCCGGTGTGGCCGTGGTCAACCGCCGCTCGCCGCCCACCGCGACACCGATCAGCGCACCCACGACCGCGACCAGGGCGGCGCCGGCGAGGAAGGCGACGAGCCGCCGTCGGCCCCGCAGCCGCAGACCGGCCTGCCCGGAGGCCACCACCGCCGCCGGCCAGGCCGCCAGGAGCAGCCACGCGACGGCGGCCGTCGCGAAGAGCGGCCAGCACCGTACGCGTACCGTCGCGGCGGCCCAGCCGGCGAGGACGGCGACGGCGAGGACCAGCGCCCGGGGCAGCGGCGAGCGCACCCCGAGCGAGCCGGTCGCCGACCCCCACACCCCCGCCGCCACGACGACGGCGAGCAGCACGGGCGCGTACCGGTCGACGGTGCGGCGGAGCGCGACGGCGCGGGAGGTCACGTCCCGAGCCTAGGCGGGGCGGCGGCCGGTGCCGCCCCGCCTCGGGTGTCCGCGCGGCCCGCTCCGCTCAGACACCCGGCGACCGGTGCAGGTTGATCAGCTGGGCCAGGTGCCGGCCGGCCGTCAGCAGCGGCCTGTCGCTGCGGGAGACCTGGGCCGCGAGTTCGGCGCCCTCCAGCGTGGAGATCACCGTGTGGGCCAACGCCTCCGCGTCGTCCTCCGCGACACCGGCGCGGCGGAGCTTGTCCGCGACCAGCAGCCGCCAGTGCGCGAACGCCTCCGCGGCGGCACGCTGGATGTCCGGCGCCCGGCTCGCCGTGCCGAGGGCGGTGGCGGTGACCGGGCAGCCCTCGGCCCAGTCGGAGTCGCGCAGCCCCTCGGCGAGGTCGCGGGCACAGGCGACCACCGCCTCGGCCGGGTCCGCGACCTGGTCGAGGATCACCCGGAGCAGGTCGGCGAACTCCTGGTCGCCGTGGCGGATGGCGGCCACGGCCAACTCCTGCTTGCCCCCCGGGAAGAAGTGGTAGACCGACCCCAGGGTCGCCCCGGCCTCGACCGAGATCTGCTTGATGCCGGTGCCGTCGAAGCCCTGGCGCTGCATCAACCGGGAGGCGACCCGCACGATCCGGTCCCGGGTGCCGAGGCCGCCCTCCGGGGTCGCGGACTGCCGCACGGACGTCTTCATGCCGCCAGGCTACCGGATAGAACGTTCGCTCTAGTGCCGTGCTAACGTCCTCTCACTAGATAGAGCGTTCGTTCTAGAGGAGGATCTTCATGACTGACCGCGCAGTGACCGTCATCGGCCTCGGGCCGATGGGCCGGGCGATGGTGAGCGCGTTCCTGGACCGGGGATACGAGGTCACGCTGTGGAACCGGACCGCGGCCAGGGCCGACGAACTGGTGGGCAGGGGTGCCCGCCGGGCGGCGACCGTGAACGAGGCGCTGACCGCCAACGAACTGGTGGTGCTGAGCCTCACCGACTACGACGCGATGTACGAGATCCTCGGCGGTGCCACGGCCGAGTTGCCGGGTCGGGTGATCGCCAACCTCAGCTCGGACACTCCCGATCGGGCCCGGGAGGCGGCGACCTGGCTCGCCGGACACGGCGCCCGGCAGTTGACCGGTGGCGTGCAGGTTCCACCGTCCGGCATCGGGGTCCCGGAGTCCAGCACGTACTACAGCGGACCGGCCGACGCGCTCGCAGCTCACCGGGAGGCCCTGGAGGTGCTGACGGGCGTCGACTACCTGGGCGAGGATCCGGGACTGGCGGCGCTGTACTACCAGCTCGGGATGAACCTGTTCTGGACCATCATGGTGAGCTGGCTGCACACGGTGACGGTGGCGCGAGCCCATGGCATCACCGCCACGGAGTTCCTACCCATCGCGCGGAAGACGGCCGACGTGGCCCGGTTCCTGGAGTTCTACACCCCCCGCATCGACGCGGGCGACCACCGGGGCGAAGTGGACCGGCTGGCGATGGGCATCGCCAGCGTCGAACACGTCCTGGACACCGTCCGGGCGGCCGGCGTCGACACCACGCTGCCGGCCGCGGTGCTCGACGCCTTCCGCCGGGGCATGGCGGACGGCCGTGCCGACCAGAGCCTCACGAGCCTGGTCGAGGTGTTCCCGGCCGGTACGGCCGTGGCCGGCCGCGGCACCCGGCCCTGACACCGCCGCCCGCCGGGACCCTGACACCGGCCCGTGCCCGACCCGGACGCTCCTCCGGGTCGGGCACGACTTAAGTCGTAGGCGCGGGGTGACCACCGGGCGATGGCGGGACCGGTCCCCGGCACCAGCATCGAGATCATGGATTCGGTGCTCGACCTGCTCCACCAGACGATGTCCTCGCCCTGGGTCTACCTGGCGCTCTTCGCGATCGCGGTGATCGACGGCTTCTTCCCGGCGGTGCCGAGCGAGACGGCCGTGATCACCGCCGGCGTGTTCGCGGCGACCGGTCAACCCGACCTGCTGGCCGTGATCGTGGTCGCGGCCGCCGGCGCGCTGGTCGGCGACCACGTCTCGTACGCCATCGGCCGGCACGGCGGCGGTCGCCTGCTCGCCCGCCTGCCCGACGGCGGGCGACGGCGGGCCGCCTACGAGTGGGCGCGGCGCGGGATCGCCGTCCGGGGCGGGCTGGTCCTCACCGTCGCCCGGTACGTCCCGGGCGGCCGGACCGCCGTCACCATGACCATGGGGGCGACCCGCTTCCCCCGGCGGCGCTTCCTCGCCTTCGACGCGCTCGCCGCCGGCTCGTGGGGGATCTACTCGGCGCTGGTCGGCTACCTCGGCGGGCTCGCCTTCGAGCAGGATCCGATCCGGGGGCTGCTGCTCGGCCTCGGCCTCGCCCTGACGGTGACCCTGGTGGTGGAGGTGGCCCGCTGGCTGCTGGCCCGTCGCCGGGCGGCCGCCGCCGGGCCGGCCCGCCAGCCGGTGGAGCTGCGGCGGTGACCCCGTCCCCCGCCGCCCGCGCGGGGTTCCGCCGCCCGCGCGGGGCAGGGGCCCGCACCCACCGGAGGCGTCGGCGGGGCGCCTCAGGTCCCGGGTCGCCAGGTGGCGCCGGCCAGCAGCTGCCCGGCCCCCAGCCAGGCCACGTTCATCATCCGGGTCGCGGTCTTCTCCGGGTCGGCCTCCGGGTGGTCGGCGAGCCAGTCCGCCAGGGACTCGGTCGCCCCCACCAGGGCGTACGCGACGACCTCCAGGTCGGTCTCGCCCACCTCGCGCCCCTGGGCCCGCAGGGCGTGGTCGAGCATCCCGGCGACCACGTCTACCAGCCGGGCGCGCATGCCCGCCAGCTCGCCGGCGAACGGCTGCTCGCCGCGGGCCTGCCGGTAGAGCACCGCCCACCCGTCCCGGTGCGCCCCGACGAAGCCGAAGAACGCCCGCAGACCGCGCCACAGCCGCTCGTCGGCCGACAGCCCGGGGGCGGCCGCCCCGGCGATGGCCTGCATCATCCGGGTGCCCTCGCGGTGCAGGCAGGCGACGAAGAGCTCCTCCTTCGTGCCGAGGTACGCGTAGACCATCGGCTTGGAGATGCCGGCGTCCTCGGCGATCTCGTCCATGCTGGCCGCGTGGAACCCCCGGCGGGAGAACACTTTCACGGCCGCGTCGAGCATCTGCTGCTCGCGTACGGCGCGGGGGAGGCGCTTGAAGGTGGGTGGGGTGGACACCCTTGCGAGCATACCTACTCGTGCGTAGGGTTACGCACGAGTAGCCAATTCCCGGAAGGTGCAGCCCCATGACTGACTTCGACCCGGCCAACTTCGCGAACGTCGGCCCCAAGGAGTTCGCCCAGCTGGTCAAGTCCACCCCGGACGACAAGATCGCCGAGGTCATGTCCGGCGACCTGCGCGGCAAGATCCTGGGTGAGGTCTTCGGCCGGATGCCGCAGCTCTTCCGCGCCGACCGGGCGGGCTCGACCAACGCGGTCATCCACTGGAACATCACCGGCCGTCCCGACGGCGGCACCGACACCTACGAGGTGGTCATCGCCGACGGCGCGTGCACCGTCAACGAGGGCCCGCAGCACGACCCGAAGCTGAGCCTGACCATGGGCCCGGTCGAGTTCCTGAAGATCGTCTCCGGCGGGGCCAACCCCGTCATGATGTTCATGACCGGCAAGCTGAAGGCCAAGGGCGACCTGGGCCTGGCCGCCAACATCGCCAACCTGTTCGACATCCCCAAGGCCTGACATGGCCGAGTTCTCGCTCGACCTGAACGAGGAACAGCGGGATCTGCGCGACTGGGTGCACGGCTTCGCCGCCGAGGTCGTGCGCCCGGCCGCGGCCGAGTGGGACGCCCGGGAGGAGACTCCCTGGCCGATCATCCAGGAGGCGGCGAAGGTCGGCCTGTACGGCTTCGAGTTCCTCGCCACCTGCTGGGCCGACCCCACCGGCCTCTCCCTCCCGATCGCCAGCGAGGAACTCTTCTGGGGTGACGCCGGCATCGGGCTGGGCATCTTCGGCACCTCCCTCGCGGTGGCCGCCATCTACGGCGCCGGCACCCCGGACCAGCTGGTCGAGTGGGTGCCGCAGTGCTTCGGCACCGTCGACGAACCGGCCGTCGCCGCGTTCTGCACCACCGAGCCCGAGGCCGGCTCCGACGTCGGGGCGATGCGCACCCGCGCCGTCTACGACGAGGCGTCCGACGAGTGGGTGCTCAGCGGGCAGAAGGCGTACGCCACCAACGGCGGGATCGCCGGGGTGCACGTGGTCACCGCCTCGGTCGACCCGACGCTCGGCTCCCGTGGGCAGGCGGCGTTCGTCGTACCGCCGGGCACCGAGGGGCTCACCGCGACCCGCAAGCTGCGCAAGCTGGGCCTGCGCGCGTCGCACACCGCCGACGTCTTCCTCGACGACGTACGCGTGCCGGGGCGCTGCCTGCTCGGCGGCAGGGACGCCCTGGACGAGCGGTTGGCGCGGGCCCGCTCCGGCCAGCGCGCCTCCGGCCAGGCGGCGATGCGCACCTTCGAGCTGTCCCGGCCCACGGTCGGCGCGCAGGCACTCGGCGTGGCCCGGGCCGCCTACGAGTACGCCCTGGACTACGCGAAGGACCGGGTCCAGTTCGGCCGGCCGATCATCGAGAACCAGGCGGTCGCGTTCGCGCTGGCCGACATGAAGACGGAGATCGACGCCGCCCGGCTGCTGGTCTGGCGGGCCTCCTGGATGGGTCGCAACAACCGGCCCTTCACGGCCGGCGAGGGCTCGATGTCCAAGCTGAAGGCCGGCGAGGTGGCCGTCTCCGTGACCGAGAAGGCCGTGCAACTGCTCGGCGGGGCCGGGTTCCTGCGGGACCACCCGGTCGAGCGCTGGTACCGGGACGCCAAGATCTACACCATTTTCGAGGGCACCTCCGAGATCCAGCGACTGGTCATCTCGCGCGCCATCTCCGGCGTCCAGATCCGCTGACCCCGCACCCCGCCCGTCCGGGCCGTCGACCGGCGGCCCGGACGACCGCAACCCTCCCCTCAGGGGCCGCCGGCCGGCGGCCCAGACGACCGCAGCACCCCCGAGGGCCGCCTTCCGGCCCGAACGACCGCAGCACCCCGACCAGCCCCGGCGCGTGATCGAAGTGATCGCCCGCGGCGGGCCCCCGAGCGGGGCCCTCCGCGCACCGCACGAGGAGGCCACGTCATGGACCTGCCGTTCGTCATCGCCACCCTGACCCGGCGCGGGTTACTCACCCCCGGCCGGCCGTCCCGCATCGCCGCCCAGCTCGGCGCGCTGCGCAAGTGGGGCCTGAGCCTCGGCGGGGAGCTGCGCCAGGCCGCCGCCCGTAACCCCGACCGGACCGTGGTGATCGACGAGGGGGGCGCCGAGCTGACGTACGCCGAGCTGCTGGACCGGGCCGAGCGGCTGGCTCGGGCGATGCGGGCGGCGCTCGGCGTGCAGACCGGCGACCGGGTCGGTGTGCTCTGCCGCAACCACCACGGCCTGATCGAGACGATCGTGGCCGCCATCCTGCTCGGCGCGGACGCGGTGCTCGTCAACACCGGGCTCTCCGCCGCGCAGCTCGCCACGGTGGCGGAGGAGCAGCGGCTGCGGGCGCTGGTGCACGACGCCGAGTTCGCCGAGCGGATCGTCGGCCTCCCCGCCGAGGTGCACCGGCTCGACGAGCGCGGCCGGGAGGAACTGGTGACCGGCGCGTCGCCCGGCGCGCTGCGTCCGCCGGAACGCGACGGCAGGATCATCGTGCTCACCTCCGGCACCACCGGCGCCCCGAAGGGCGCCCGACGCCCGACGCCGCACGGATTCGGGCCGCTGGTCTCCATCATCGACCGCATCCCCCTGCACGCCGGGAACCGGGTGCTGATCGCCGCGCCGATCTTCCACACCTGGGGGTTCGCGGCCCTCCAGGTGTGCTTCGCCCTGCGGGCCACGATCGTGCTGCAGCGCCGGTTCGACCCGGCCGCCACGCTCGCCGCCCTGACGGAGCAGCGCTGCGACGCTCTCTTCGCCGTGCCGGTGATGCTGCAGCGGCTGCTGGAGATGCCGCCGCCGGACCCGCGGCCCCCGCTGAAGGTGGTCGCGGTCAGCGGATCCGCGCTCCCCGGCGGCCTCGCCCCGCGGTTCATGGACGTCTACGGCGACGTGCTCTACAACCTGTACGGCTCCACCGAGGTCTCGTGGGCCTCCATCGCCGGCCCCGCCGACCTGCGCGCGGCACCCACCACCGCCGGCCGACCGCCGCACGGCACCCGCCTGGCGATCCTCGACGCGGCCGGCGAGCCGGTGCCCGACGGGCGGGTCGGCCGGATCTTCGTCGGCAACGAGATGCTCTTCGAGGGATACACCTCCGGCGCCACCCGGGAACGCCGCGACGGCCTGCTCGACACCGGCGACCTGGGCCGGGTCAACGCCGACGGGTTGCTCTTCGTCGACGGCCGGGCGGACGACATGATCGTCTCGGGCGGGGAGAACGTCTTCCCGTCCGAGGTGGAGGACCTGCTCGCCGGGCTGCCGCAGGTGCGCGAGGCCGCCGTGATCGGCGTGCCCGACCCCGACTACGGGCAGCGGCTCGCCGCGTTCCTCGCCCTGCACCCCGGCGAGACGCTCGATCCGGAGGCGGTCCGCGAGTACGTCCGGCACTACCTGGCCCGCTTCTCGGTGCCCCGCGACGTCGTCTTCGTCAGGTACCTGCCGCGCAACGCCACCGGCAAGGTGCTCACCCGCGAGCTACGCCGCTACTACGCCTGACCGGCGGCCCGGAGCCGGGCGGCGGGTCGCCCCGGGCCCGGCGGGCCGAGGGCGGCCGTTCCGTTTCGCGCCCCCGCCGGCGGACTCTAGGCTGGCAGCACGATGATCAGGTCCGGGCCCCGCCGCCGCACGCCGCTGCTCCTGGTAGAGGCGGCGACCCTGCTCTCCGGCATCGGCAACGGGGTGGCCACCGTGGCCCTGCCCTGGCTGGTGCTGGAGCGCACCGGCAGCGCCACCGCGGCCGGCGTGGTCGCGGCGGCCACCGCGCTGCCGCTGCTGCTGTCGAGTCTCGTCTCCGGCACCGTCGTGGACCTGCTGGGCCGGCGGCGTACGGCCCTGGCCTCCGACGCGCTCTCCGCCGTCTCGGTCGCCGCGATCCCGGCGCTGGACGCCCTGGTCGGGCTGAACCTCGGCTGGATCGTGGCGCTGGCCGCGCTCGGCGCCGTCTTCGACCCGGCCGGGCTGACCGCCCGGGAGACCCTGCTGCCGGCCGCCGCACAGGCCGCCCGATGGCGGATCGAGCGGGCCAACGGCATCCACGAGGCGGTCTGGGGCCTCGCCTTCCTGATCGGGCCCGGCGTCGGCGGCGTGCTCATCGCCGCGATCGGGCCCGGCCCGACGCTCTGGGTCACCGCCGCCGGCTTCGCGCTGGCCGTCGCGCTGATCGCCGCCGTCCGGCTGCCCGGGGCCGGCCGCCCGGAACGCCCCCCGGCCGGCCTGTGGGCCGGCACCGCCGAGGGGCTGCGGTTCGTCTGGCGGGACCGGCTGCTGCGGACCATCGCGTTGATCACGATGGTGCTGGTCGCGCTCTACCTGCCGGTCGAGGGCGTGCTGCTGCCGGCGTGGTTCGTCGCCCAGGGCGAGCCGGCCCGGCTCGGCGCGATCCTGATGGCGATGAGCGCCGGAGCGGTGGTCGGGGCGCTCGCCTCCGGCATGGCGGGACGACGCATCCGGCGGCGCACGCTGATGGTGATCGCCCTCGTCGTCACCGGGGTGGCCCTCGTCGGGCTGGCCACCCTGCCGCCGTACCCGGCCATGCTCGGCTTCGCCGCCGTGATCGGGCTCGCGTACGGGCCGGTCAATCCGCTGGCCAACTACGCCATGCAGACCCGCACCCCGGAGCGGCTGCGCGGCCGGGTGGTCGGGGTGATGACCTCCTTCACGTACGCCGCCGGCCCGGCGGGCTATCTGCTCGCCGGGCCGTTGGTGGAGTGGCTCGGGCTGCGCCCGGCGTTCCTGCTGCTCGCCGGGGCGCTGCTGGTGGCGGCGCTGGTCGCCGCGCCGCTGCCGGTGCTGCGGGCGCTGGACGAGCCGCCCCGCCACCCGCCCGCCCCGGCCGGCGGCACGTCGGGCCGGGTAGAGGGCCCGCTCCCGCTCGGCGAGCAGTGGGCGCCCTCGGCGCACCGGGACCCGCCGGATCAGGGGTAGAGCGTGAATCCGGGCGTGGTGGCGATGGCGGTCAGGTGCGCCATGGCGGACACCCGTCGCCAGTGCCGCAGCAGCTTGACCAGCGCCGTCGACACCAGGTCGTCGGCCGTGTGCCAGTCGCCGCAGAGCAGGTACGCCGTGCGGCGCAGCGGCTCCAGCCTCGCCCCGACGTACTCGCGGTAACTCTCGATGTCGGCAGGCAATCCCGCCACCTCCTCGCCTCACCGCTCAAACGGAGGCCGGGAGGGTGGAGGTTGCCCGGTCAGCCCGGAATCGTGATCCGGCCCTCGACGGCGGCGGAGGCGATGTCGCTGCGGTGGTGCGAGCCGGGCAGGTCGACGCCGCGTACCAGCTCGTAGGCGGCCTCGCGCGCGGCGGCCAGGTCGGGGCCGGTGCCGGTGGCGCAGACGACCCGGCCACCGGCGGAGCGCAGTGTCCCGTCGTCGTGCCGTCGGGTGCCGGCGTGGATGATCCCCGGCCCCTCGGCCCCGGAGATCACGCCGCCGGTACGCGGGGCGGCCGGGTAACCCTCGGCGGCGACCACGACGGTGACGGCTGCCCCGTCGCGCCAGCGCAGCGGCGGGTGCGCGGCCAGCGTGCCGGTGGCGGCGGCGTGCAGCAGCCCGGCGAGCGGGGTCTCCAGCAGCGCGAGCACGACCTGCGTCTCCGGGTCGCCGAAGCGGGCGTTGAACTCGATCACCCGGGGGCCGTCGGCGGTGATCGCCAGCCCGACGTAGAGCAGGCCGGCGAACGGCGCGCCGCGGCGCGCCATCTCGGCCAGGGTGGGGTGGACGACGTCGCGCATGACCTCGTCGACCAGGCCGGGCGGCGCCCAGGGCAGCGGCGCGTACGCCCCCATGCCGCCGGTGTTCGGGCCGGTGTCGCCGTCGCCGACCCGCTTGAAGTCCTGCGCCGGCAGCAGCGGCACCGCCGCCTCGCCGTCGGTGACCACGAAGAGGGAGACCTCGGGGCCGGCCAGGTATTCCTCCACGACGACCCGGCCGCACTCCTCGGCGTGCCGCAGCGCGGCGGCGCGGTCGTCGGTCACCACGACGCCCTTGCCGGCGGCGAGCCCGTCGTTCTTCACCACGTACGGCGCGCCGAACTCGTCCAGCGCCCGGCCGGTGCTCTCCGCGTCCGTGCAGGTGTACGCGCGGGCGGTCGGCACGCCGGCGGCGGTCATCACGTCCTTGGCGAACGCCTTCGAGCCCTCCAGCCGGGCGGCCTCGCCGGACGGCCCGAAGGCGGCGATCCCCTTGGCGCGTACGGCGTCGGCGACCCCGGCCACCAGCGGCGCCTCCGGCCCGATCACCACCAGGTCGACCCCGGTCTCCACGGCCAGCGCGGCGACGGCCGCCGGGTCTGCCGGATCCACCGACCGCAACTCGGCGACCCCCGCGATGCCGGGGTTCCCCGGCGCGGCGATCAGCTGGTCGACGGCGGGATCGGCGGCCAGGCCGAGCGCGAGCGCGTGCTCCCGCCCGCCGCCACCCAAGAGAAGTACGCGCACGACCCGAGATCCTACGCGCGCCGGCCGGGTGCCTCCCGCTTCGGCCCCGACCGGCTCTGCGGACCGCACCCCCGTGCGCAGCCGGCCTCGCCCGCCGCGAAGTGCCGACCGCAGTGGCCGCAGTGCGGGCAGACGAAGAGCCTCCGCTCGCTCGGCAGCCAACACGGGACGCTCAACACGTCGTTGCCGTGCGACAGGTCGAGCGCGTCGCCGTCGCCGCCGGGGAGGTGGGTTGAGCCGTACCAGAGCACGGGATACCGGCCCTGGCACTCCCCGCAGGCGTTCACCCCCCACTCGGTGCCGCAGGGGCCGCAGGTGACGTGGAAGGTGCGCCCCTGCCAGGCGGTGAAGTCGTGACCGCCGGCCACCGTCCCGCAGGTGGGGCAGGTGGCGAGCCGGGTCAGCGCCGCAGCGGCCGTGACCAGCCGGTGCTCGACGTCCACCACGGGCACCTGGCTGCCCCGGCGGGCCTCCCGGGCCGCCCACTGGCGCAGCGCGGCCCGGACGGCCTCGAACTCGTCGGCCCGGGGCGGCCGTACGGCGAGGAGCCGCCCGTCCACCACGCGCAGCCAGGTCGACGCGGCCGTCACCGGTTCCACCGCCGCGTCCGGCACCGGGACCACCGGCGGGTACGCCAGCAGCCGGGGTACGTCGACGGTCCACCGCAACGCCCGGGCGACCCGCTCCAGGGAGTCGGACTCCAGCGGGCTCACCGGCACGCAGAGCGGACCGGGCGGGGCGGCCGCTCCGGCGGCTCGCTGGAAGCCGGCCCAGAACGCCCGCAACCGGGTGGCGACCGGAAGCACCGCCCGCTCCTCCGCGGTACCGGGATAGAGGAGAACGGTCGTCACGTCCGTCGGCGGCAGGTCGTCCAGCAGGGCGGCGGCCGCCCCTCCCGGACTGGTGAGCGCGTGCGGCAGCGGGACGAACCGGAC
Organism: Micromonospora sp. NPDC047670; assembly: GCF_043204915.1. NCBI lineage: Bacteria > Bacillati > Actinomycetota > Actinomycetes > Micromonosporales > Micromonosporaceae > Micromonospora > Micromonospora sp. NPDC047670. Next base: position 29,478 of record NZ_JBIDDA010000001.1, on the reverse strand, counting down.
GAGTGGCCGCTCGACTCCGGGCTCCCGCTCGACGAGCAGGAGCACGCCGTCCGGGCCCCAACCCAGGTGGTAGGTCACGTCGTCGCGGTGCAGGGGGACCGCCGGGCCGGACCGGTCCGGGGCCGGCGCCCGGCCCACCTCCATCCGCAGGTACTCGCAGGCCCGCAGGACCAGCAGTGCGCAGTACCGCTCGAAGCCCACCGCGAACCGCTGGTGCCGCGACCGGTCCGTGCTCCGCGCGTGCACCTCGTCCGTCCAGGCGGTCCAGAGCCGGCCGACCCGGCGGTACCGGTCGTCGTTGTTGACGAGATTGGTCCGCTGCAGCGTGACCGGCAGGTGCGCGTGGCGGTTGACGCCCTTCACCAGGCGTGACCCGCGCAGGGCGTGGACCTGCCCCCACCACTGCCGCAGCACGGCGCCGAACGCGGTCGCCTCCGCGATCACCCGGTCCGAGTCGGCGGCCATCTCCTCAAGCAGGAGCGCGAACCGGAACGCGTTGCGCCACGAGGGCCGTTCGACGTGCCGGTGGTCGACCAGCCGCGCGACCAGGCGGGCGATGTCCTCCACCTCGCGGATGCGCGACGCCAGGTAGACCGCCAGCCGTTCCACCAGCCGGCCGGCGAGCCGATTCTCGTAGAGGTCGATGTCGTCGTCGAAGCGCAGCGCCAGGATGTGCGACGGGACCACCCCGCGGACGGTCCGCACCTGCCAGTACTCGCTGTGCTGCGACAGGTGGGCGGTGGCCGTGGTGGCGATCCGAGCGGCCCGGTCGACCCGGGTGACCTCCCGCAGGACGCGCAACCGGTCCGCCGGACTCCGCCCGACCGCGACCAGGGCGTTCAGGCCGGAACGGATCTCCTCGTCGAGTCGGCTCGGGTTCAGCCGCTCGCGCGGCTCGGCGATCAGCGGGGACTGCTCGGCCCAGTCCTCGGCGGTCCCGCCACCCGCGGCGATCGACGCGAGCCGACCGGAGATGGTCAGGATGGTGTCCACCACGAGCGGTTCCGACTCGCCGTGCGGCCGCAACTGCCCGACGACCGTCTCCCCCGGCGCCGGTGTGCCCCGCCCGGTGGGCGGGGCGCCCGACGGGTCGGCCGGAAGCCGCAGCGACCAGCGTTCACCGGTGACCGGCACCAGGTAGTCGCCGGGCCCCACCGGACGGCCGTCGAGCGTCGCGCCCGCCGGCGCGGTGTGCAGCAGGTACCGCCCGGCCGGCGCGGGCCCGACCGGCAGGGCCGGCAGCCGGCGGCCGGTGAGCCGGTCGTACCACTCGACGCCGCTCATTCAGCCCCGTCCCCGGCGGCGGATCGCCCGGTCCAACACCGTGTCGACGGCGACCGGTTCGCCGTCCAGGCCGTGGGCGTGCCAGGCGACCGACACCGCCTCCCGCACCCGGTCGAGCGTCTCGGCGCTGATCTCGTAGTGATGCTCGATCTTGTGCAGGACCTTGGTGGCGAGCAGCCGGTCCGCCGCCTCACCCACGGTGCCCCCGGCCGCGCAGACCACCGGCACGTACGCGTCGATCTGGCGCCTGAGCCGGGACCCCCAACCGAGGTGGCACTCCTCGGCGAGCAGCGTCTTGAGGTCTCCCTCGAGGAACCGCCACACGGCGCCCGGCTGCTCCCGGAACGTGCGCCGGGCCCGGCCGAACGCCTTCCGGAGCCCGGCGAGCGTGACGACCGGCTGGGCGGTCGGCGCGGGCTCGTCGATCCAGGGCCGCTGCGCCGGCAGTTCCAGCACGTACGCGCGGTCGTAGGTCTTGTCGGCGAACCGCACGGTCGTCTCGTCGTTGTTGGCGGTGCCGACGAACCAGACGTTCTCCGGCAGCGCGATCCGCCACTCGCCGTCCGGCTCGTCGGTCAGCAGCCGCCGTGGCGCTCGCCCACTGCCGCTCGGCAACAGGTCGAACGCGGCGCCGCGGGGGTTCTCCAGCTTCGACAGCGCGTCGGCGAAGTACTGCTCCGGGTGCGACAGGTTCATCTCGTCGAGCACGATGAAGTAGGGAACCTCGGCGTAGTGGGGGCACTGCGCCTCGTAGAGGGCCTTGAGGAAGGCCGACTCGTGGAACCGCCGCTCGAAGGTGTTGTAGTGCCCGAGCAGGTCCTGCCGGTCACGCCAGCCCGCCTGGACCTCCACCACCCGGTGACCGGCGCCGATCGCCCGGGCGAACGCCCGCGGCAGGCTGGTCTTGCCGATCCCGCTGAGTCCTTCGAGCAGGTGCAGGCGACTCATCGCCAGTCCGCCCAGGAACGACCGGACGTCCTGCGCCGAGTACGCGAGCCGGTCGGCCGGATCCTGGTGCCACATGGTCCGGCGCACCTCGAACGCGAACTCGGCGAGGTCCGGCTCGCCCACGTCCTCCAGGTCGCGGGCGTTGTTCAGCTCCGGATCCCGGTCCATCTCGTCGCAGCCCCGGAACGCGGTCTCCCGCTCGGCCTGCCTGCTCAGCGAGTCGTACCGCTGGTGCAGCTCCTCGATGGTGGCCTGATAGCCGTTGATCACCCCCTGGTACGCCAGCTGGGTGTCGCGAAGCAGCTCGACCTCGGCGACGGCCACGCGCGAGGCCTGCACCTCGCCGAGCAGCCGCTGCTGCTCCAACCGCAGCTCGGTCACGCGCTGCGCGCAGCGGCGGTGCTCGTCCGCGGTCCGCCGCAGGTGCAGCACGTCCTCCTCGTCGGGCCGGCGGGCCAGCTCGTCGCGGAGCCGCTGGTTCGCGCTCTCCAGCTCCTGGAGACGCCGGGCCGACGCCTCCGGGCTGTGCTGCCCGAGCAGGTCCAGGTCACGGCGCTGCTGCTCGATGAGGCCACGCTGACGCTCGACCTCGGCGTGGGCGGCGGCGAGGCGCTCCGCGTCGGCGCGCAGCCTGAACTCCAGCTCGGCGACCCGGCGGGCCGACTGCGACTCGACCGCCAGCCGTACCGTCTCCGACTGTTCCTCGACCTCGCGGCGGGCGCTCTCGACCTCGCGGCGGTCGGCGCGCAGCAACGCCCACTGCCGTTCCAGTTCGGCCGCTTCGTCCTCGGCCCGCTTGCGTCGACCGGCCAGCTCCTGCTCCAGGGCTGCCCGCTCGGCGTCCAACGACTCCCGGTGCTGCCTGCGCTCCCGGTCCCGGCGGTCACGATGCTCCCGCTCCTCGGCCTCGAGCCGGGCCACCAGCTCCGCCAGCTCGGCGTCGAGCCGGGCCCGGGCCTGCGCCCCGTACTCCCGGAAGCCGGCCTCCGCGTCCAGCTCCCGGTCGCGGATCGACTCCTCGCGCTCCCGCAGCCCCCGCTCACGGTCGTCGAGGGTGGTGGCCAGGCGCCGGGCCTCGGCTTCCGCCTCGGCGAGGGCCGTCTCCCTGCGGTGCAGGTCGGCGAGCCGGTCCTCGGCCTCCTCGATGCGCCGGGCGGCGGACCGGGCGGCCTCGGCGTACACCTTCTGCTGCCGCCGCACCTCGGCCAGCGCCCGGGCGAGCGTCCGCCCGTCGGCCGCCCCGTCCTCCGGCGCGCCGCCACCGTCCGGGCCGGCGTCGTCCACGTCCAGGCCCTCCGCGGCGGCGAGCGCCTCGACCTCCTCGGCCCGCTCGAACGCCTGCTCGATGGCGCGATCGGTCGTTCCGGCGGGGGCCGGCTCGGTGGCCGTCCCGCCGCGCGGGGACGGTACGCCAGGGGATCGTGCCGGGGTGGCCTTGCGCTGGGGGGTGCGGGACGACCTGCGCTTCGACATCAGGTTGGGGTTCCTTCGCTGCGGGCGGGCAGGGAGCTGAGATAGGCGTCGACCATGTCGTGGGCGAGATCGCGACTCCACTCGACCTCGTCGGGCGTCGGGTCGGAGATGGCCGCGTGGGAGCCGTCGTTGCGCAGGTTGCCGAGCAGGTCCCAGGCGTCGACGAAGCCCGGTTGCCGTTGGCCGAGGCGGGCCAGGGGGTGCCCGGGCCGGCCGTCGAGCACGCTCAGCACCGCCGTGGCGAGCAGGGCGTGGCGGTTGACGTGGCCCTTGCCGGCGAACGCCTCCTCGATGTCGTGCCACGACACCGAGGCGAGCCGCCCGGGCCGCCCGAACCCGATGGTCCGGCAGACGGTGTCCAGGGTCCTGCGGCGCAGGGTCTCGTTGCGCCGGAGTTCCGCCATCACCTGGCTGTCCGGTCGGTACTCGGCGACCATCCTGCGCAGCAGCAGCTCGATGGTGCGGGCGGAGTAGGTGAGGGTGTGCTCGTTGGCCGCCCTGCCCCGTCCCTTCCCGCTGCGCAGGTAGGCGGCCTCCACCACCACCATCAGCCGGCACAGGTCCGGGTCGTCGGCGGCCCGCAGGCCGAACCGCAGCTCCAACTGCGCCTCGACGTCACGGCGGACCCCGAGGTCCGCCTCGTAGAGGTCGACGGCCCGCTTCTCCGCGGTGCCGCTGATGAGGTCGGCGAGGACCTGCTTGAGCCCCTGGTCGTGGTCGGTGCGCGACACCACGAAACTCCGCAGCAGCGGGCTCGCCCGCGGGCCGAACGGATCGCGCGCCTGCCACACCTCGTCCTCGCCCGGGTTGTTGACGTAGAGGCAGGTGGCCAGCCACACCGTCGCGGGTGCCGGGTCCACGATGGACACCCGCCGGATGGCCCGCGGCGGCGCCTGACCCTCCGGGCGGCGCACGCGGCGGCGCCGTACCGCGTCGAGGATCGTCACCGCGTCCGGCGGCTGCGGCGCCAGGCCGTCCGGCAGGTGCACCGGCACCAGCCGGCGCGGTGGCCCGGGACTGCCCTTGCTGCCGCTGCGCAGGAACGGGCCGCCCTGGTCCCAGGCGAGGTCCGCGTACCGCGGCGCCACCTCCGCCCCCGGCCACAGGGTCTGCGAGAAGACGTCCTGGAAGACGTACGCGACCTGGGTGTCCTGCGGATCGACCTCGCCGGTGACGAACGCCTCCCGGCCGGCCTCGGTGACCTGACGGATCTCGTCCAGGTAACCGAACCGCGTCAGCTCGCCGACCACCACCCGCACCAGGGAGGGGTGCAGGCGCATCGCGGCGGCGATCTGCTCGGTGTGCCGGACGCCGACCCGGCACAGCCCCAGCACACCGCGCTGGAACAGGTTCAGCTCGTCCTGCTCGGCGACGGGCGCGCAGATGCGGTACTGCCAGGCCGGCCAGAGGATCCACCGGTGCGTCACGTCGGGGATCCGCCGGACCATGTCGACGACCGGCAGGTCAGACCGGAAGGTGGCGACCGAACTGTCCATGGCACAACTCCCGGAAGGCCGTCAATCCCTCAAGCTGTTCCGGGGCGGCGCCCCGGAGGAACATCTCGCTGTCACCCACCGCGATGAGCAACCTCCGTTGGCGGCTCAGCGCCACGCAGAGCCGGTTGACGAGCATCAGGTGGCCGTACCTGCGCCAGTGCTGCCCGGGGGTGGTCGGCATGTCGTTGCTCCTCGTGGTGGAGAGCAGCACGACGTCGAACTCCTTGCCCTGGAACGCGTCGACCGTGCCGACCCGCAGCCGTTCCTCGCCCGCGGCGTTGAACTCCAGCTCCGGGATCGGCCGGTAGTCGTCGCCGTCCCTGAGGGCGAGGCCGGCCAGCACCAGCTCCGCCCAGATCTGGTCGACCTGTGGGCGGTGGAAGGCGATCACCCCGAAGGTAAGGGTCGGGTCCTGCTCGGCGAGCCGCCCCAGCTCGGCCGCGACCACCTTGGCCTCCAGCGGCCGCCGCCACGAGGTGCGGACCCGCTCCTCGGCGGCGGCCTCGAACGGCACGTGCCGCCAGACGCCGACCAGTCCCTGGTACGGGTGCAGCGAGTGGCTCAGCTCGTCCGCCGACCTGCCGGCCTGGATCCTGTCCGGGCCGCCGTAGAACACGGTGCTGACCAGCCGGCCGAGTTCGGGGTGCATCCGGTACTGCACGTCCAACCGGACGGTCCGGTCGGCCTTCCGCTCCAGCAGCTCGAACAGTCGCTCGAACAGGCTGCGACCGAGATCGGTCGCCAGCCGCTCGTCGCCGGGCCGCTGGCGCCGCAGGACGTCGACGAGCTCCCGCTCGACCGTGTGGGGCAGCTGCGCCTGGTCACCGACGAGCACGATGCGTTTCCGGGCACAGGCCATCGGGATCATCAGGTCGAGCGGATTGGCCCGGGCCGCCTCGTCGATGATCACCGTGTCGAACGACAGCCTCCCCTCCGCCGCCAGCTCCCGCATCTGGGCTGAGTCCACCTGCTGACAGGTGGCGGCGAGGACCGGCGCGTAGGCGTGCACGGCTTCGTAGACCCGCTCCGGATCATGCTCGAAGACGTCGACGTAGTCGGCGAGAACCGCGTCCCGGCCGTCACGCGAGTCGTGCAACCGCTGCTCCGCCTCGGCCGACAACTCCAGCAGCGCGTCCCGGACCAGCGGGTTCAGGCCCGGAGCGGCGACCGGACCGCCGGTGCCGGCGAGCAGGTTCAACAGGCGGCGCCGCAGCGCGCGCAGGTCGTCGAGGAAGCCCGGCGCGGCCCCGCCGGTCCAGGCGGCGGCCCGGGCGAGCAGGTCGGCTCCGGCCGCGTCGAGCAGCTCGCCGCCACCGAGCTGGTCGAGCACCCGCCGGCAGCCGTACGGGCCGTCGTCGGCGAAGCCCGCCGGTGTCTCCCGCAGGCCACGGACGAGCCGGCGGAGCCGGCCGGCCCGGACCGGGTCGACCAGCGGGGTCTCCAGGGCCAGCTCCAGTTGGCTCCGGACCGTCGCCACCCGGTCCCGCACCGCCAGGCCGACCTCCCCCTCGGCGAGCTGTTCGACCTGACGGAGCAGGCCGACGGTAGCCTCCAGCGGAGGGGGCGCGACGAGGTACGAGGCGACCAGCGTCTGCACGGCCCCCAGTCGACGCCGCCGGGCGCTCTCGGGACGCCCCGCCAGGTCCTCGTTGAGCCGGCCCAGCAACTGCCGCCGCCAGCGTTCCGCGGTCCGGACCGTGCCCCGCTTGCGGGCGTCCACCTTGACCCCCGGCAGGTCGTAGACGCTCGTCTTGGCGAGGACGTGGTCCAGGGCGTCGTGCTGGTACGTCGTCAGCAGGGTGTTCCGCCCCACCGTGCAGACCAGCTCGTCGACCTCGGCCAGCCGCTGTTGCAGCGCCGTGATCACCTGCGTCTTCCCGGTGCCGGGTGGGCCCTGGATCAGCACGATGCCCGTGGTGTTCAGCGCGATGCGGATCGCTTCCTGCTGCTTCTCGGTCGGGCGGCCCGGCCGGAACACGTCCCTGGTCGCCGCCGACATCGCCTCGTGGCCGAGCGGGCGGGTGTCCGGCGGGACGGCCCCGTTGATGAGCAGACCCAGCCCCTTCATCTCGGCCTGCCCGCGCGCGATCCGGTCCCGCGCGTGTTCCCGGCGCTGCTTGCTGACCTCGCTGCCCCGGTAGGCGTAGTGCAGGTGACCGCTGGGCGGCGGGGCCACGTCGTCGCGGTGGCCCAGCCGGGTCACGAGCTCGAGCTGCATGCTGTCCCGGTCGATCCAGCGCAACGGCGCGCTGAACGTCGGACCGCCGCGCGCCGAGCCGGCGTTCTCGTCGGCGCCGAGCAGGAGCGCCGGCACCCGCTCCGACGCCTGCAACTCGAGGTTGGGCTCGTCGGCGCGGGCGTCCCTGACCTGCTCGACGAAGCGCCGCGTCTTCGGGTCGGCGGCGAGCCGGAAGCGCCACGCGCCGCCCTCGACCGCTTCGCAGGACGTGTAGTGGCCGGTGCCGAGGTCCGTCGCGAACCGGACGGCGCGCGCCCACTCCTGGTTGTTGTACTCCTCCCACAGCTCCAGGTAGGAGCGCTCCCCGCCGGTCACGCCGTCGAAGCCGCCGAGCTGGTGCGCGTCGAGCCGCGCCCCGGCCGTGTCGTCGGTGAAGCTGAGGTCGGTGCGCAGCAGCGTCAGTTGGCGGCCGTCCGCCGGGCGACGGGCGATGAGCAGCCTCGTCAGCAGGAGGCGCCCGTCGTGCTGGCCCAGGTCGGCGTCGACGTCGAGGCCGTGCAGCCGCAGCCCGGTGTAGCGGTCGGCGTCGATGGTCCGCCCGGACACGACGGCCCGCCGGTGCGCCTCGCCCGGCAGCGGCGGCAACAGCAACTGCTGCCGCAGCCACCGGCACACGTCCTCGACCGAGGCGAGCGTCCGGTTGCGCCGTTGCGCGTACGCGATGGTCCGCTCGTCGACGCCGACCCGCACGGCCTCACCCCAGAGCAGGTCCCGGTCGAACAGGTGGATGCGGACGGCGACCCCGCGCCGGTCCCGGTCGACCCGGGCCGCCCACGCCACCGACCGGCGTCGCGCGGCGAGCACCAGCCCCAGCGCGTCCTCGTCCCGCGCGGTCCTTCCCCGGACGGCGACACCCGCGGCCGAACCGGCCCGGGGCGGACCGCCGCCGGCGTCGCCCGCCCGGCCGAGCAGCGCCTCGCCCTGACCGGGCGCCAGGACCACCTCCTCGGTGGCGCGCATGCTCTCCGGGAGCCGTTCCGAGCCCACCGTCCGCAGCTCCAGGTCGACGACCTGCCCCTGCCACGGCCGGAGACCGCTCGCCAGGAGACCCGCGCGGGCTCCCCTGCCCGACATCAGCGCACCGCCCCGGCCGGCCCGACGACATCGAACGTCACCTGCCGGTGCGGGCTGAGCGGATCGCTGGTGAAACAGAGCCGCCACGGCGGGACGTCCGGACGCAGCTCGACCTCGGCGTCCCGGCCGGGCGGCAGCCGCCGCTGCACCTGCCGGTCGCCGGAGACCAACAGCAGCGGCCGAACCCCGACGTTCGTCACCCGGACCCTGCGCCCGCCGTCCCAACTCACCGTGGACAACGGCCGGTGGGGGTCGTCCGAGCGGATCTCGCCGTGCCGGGCGGTCAGCTCGAACGGCCGCCCGCTGTCGATGGCGACGACCTCACCGGCCGGGATGCTCCAACCCTGTGCCCCCATCACCCGCTCCGGGTCGGCCGCGTCCGAGGCCCGTGCCAGGCTGAAGATGTCGGGCCCGGCGTGCAGCCAGACCCGGCAGACGAGGTCGTTGCCCGGCGTCGTGCCGCACCACGGACAGGCGCGGGCCGCGAACCGGTGGCCGCTGCAGGAACGACAGGTGAGCGTGGCGTCGACCGCCTGCCACAGGGCGGTGGCCCAGTCGGCGCAGGAGGGACGCCGGACGGGGGCACACAGGCCGTCCTCGAAGGTGGCGCGGAAGTAGCCGCCCAGCGTCCGGGTCAGCAACCGGTCGCGGCCGGGGAGCCCCATGGTCGAGGTGTTGCTGCGGTCGTGGCTGTGGTCGATCCAGGGCACCCGGTACGTGTGGGCGGCCTCCTCCAGCTCGACCGGCCCGTCCTCGATGTCGTCGCCGACGAAGGGATGCGCGACGAACAGGGTGTGGTGTGCCAGGACGGCGAAGGCGAACGCGTCCGACAGCGTGCTGGTCCGGCTGCCCCGGCTGACGAGTTCCGGCGCGCCGTAGCCGGGGGTGTAGACGGCGGGCCGCGAGCCGTCGGACTCGACGGCGAGGTTGTCGGGGTCGACCAGCCAGATCTGGTCCTGGTCGAGCGGCTCGGACACCAGCACGTTGCCCGGCGACGGATCGCCGTACACCATGCCCCTGGCGTGCAGCGCCGCGAGCGTGGTGGCGAGCCGCGCGAGCACCCGCAGCCGCCGGCGCAGTCCTCCGGTCGCCAGGTACCAGGAGATCAGCTCCACCTCGTACGGCGGGAGCATCTGCTTCTCCAGCGGCACCATGTCGTCGAGCAGCTCCATCACGTAGCCGATCTCCGGCTCGGCGAGCATGACGAGCGGCCGCGCGACCGGCAGGTCCTCGATCGGCATCCGGGCGACCGCCCGGAGTCGCTCGTCGAGCAGGGCCGCGTGGTGGGAGCGAGGCCCCCGGAGGAAGAGGCGCTTGACCGCCAACGGGCTGTCCCGGACCCGGTTGACCACCCCTTCCGCGCCGTGCCCGAGCCGCTCGGCCAGCGGCAGTGTCCGACCCCGCACGTCGCGTACGGTCGATTCCATCGCTGCTCCTTCGGATCCGGCGGCGCGGCGCTGAGCGCGCCGCGCGGACGCCGGCAGGGGTGAGCCGGGGTCAGATCAGGTCCTGTAGTTCCTCAGGATCCAGCGGCGGGATGGTGTCCGGCTTGACGCTGTGGACCCGCTCGGTGACCCGCATGGTCACCCAGCGGAAGAACTGCGGGATGCGGTTGACGTCCTCCGCCCGGAAGACCGGCAGCGCGGGGTTGGCGACGAAGGTCTCCAGTACGTGCTGCGCCTCGTCGTCGATGTCCTGACCGATCCCGACGGCGATCCGCAGGGCCGCCCGACCGCGCCTGGAGTCGAGGAACCTCTCCATGCCCGGCTGCCAGTCGTCCGTGGGCCTGCCGTCGGACACCAGGATCACCGTCGGCGTGAGCGCGCGGGCGGGGACGACCCCGTCGTCCGCGAGCAGGTCGGTGGCCAGCGAGAGCGCGGCGCCGATCGGCGTGCGACCGAACGGCCGCAGGTCCGTCCAGGCCGCCGAGGGCGCCGGTGTCATCGGCTGGTGCAGGTGCGCCTCCTCGCCGGCGAACACGATGGCCGCGACGTGGATCAGCCCGCGCGGGGAGTCCTGGGCGGCGAAGTCCCGGAACATCGTGGCGATGCTGCGGTTCAGGACGCCGATCTTGTCGTCCTCGGCCATGCTGCCGCTGGCGTCGGCGAGGACCAGCACCGGAAGCGGACGGGGCGTGGACGACCGGGGCCGGAGATTCATGATCGGCTCGGCGGCCGGCGGCTCGTTCGATCGCGTCGATTCTTCGCCGATCACAGTCTGTCCTCCGGTGAACTCGGGCGAAAGCAACACGACAGGATCGCGAAGCCGATCGATCGTGTCAACGACAAATCGACCGACTGTCGTCATTGCGTCAGCACGAGCACGAGGACGGACAGGACGGCACGAAAGGTGGTAGGGCGCCGTTCTGGGTGGCCCAGCCGACCATGCCGCAGCCTTCCGACACCAACGCACCGCCGGACCGGGAGCCGGAGACGCTCCCGTGAGCTGCCGGCGGTTCCGAGCCGAACCGCCGGCAGCTCACCGGCGAGGGGACGGGTGAAGGATCAGAGGAGGGGGTGGCGGAGGACGTTCTCGTCCCGGCCGGGGCCCACGCCCACCACGCTCACCCGGGTGCCGCAGAGTTCCTCGATGCGGGCGATGTAGCGGCGGGCGTTCTCCGGGAGGTCGTCCTCGGTCCGGGCCTTGGTGATGTCCTCCCACCAGCCGTCGAGCTCCTCGTAGATCGGAGTCGCGTGGTGGAAGTCGGTCTGGGTCATCGGCATGTCGTCGAAGCGCTCGCCGTTGATCTCGTAGCCGACGCAGATCGGCACCTTGGCCAGGCCGGTGAGCACGTCCAGCTTGGTGACCACCAGGTCGGTGACGCCGTTGAGGCGGCAGGCGTACCGGGCGACGACGGCGTCGAACCAGCCGCAGCGGCGCTCCCGGCCCGTGGTGGTGCCGTACTCGTGACCGATCTTGCGCAGGTGCTGACCGTTGTCGTCGAAGAGCTCCGTCGGGAACGGCCCGGAGCCGACCCGCGTCGTGTACGCCTTGCTGACCGCGATCACCTTGCTGATCGCCGTCGGCGGGATGCCGGCACCCACGCAGGCCCCGCCGGCCGTCGGGTTCGACGAGGTTACGAAGGGGTACGTGCCGTGGTCCATGTCGAGCATGGTGGCCTGGGCGCCCTCCAGCAGGACCGTCTCGCCGCGGTCCAGCGCGTCCCAGAGCATGACCCGCGTCTCGGCGATGTACGGCTTCAGCCGCTCCGCGTACTCCAGGTACTCCTCGATCGTCGCGTCGACGTCGATCGCCTTGCGGTTGTAGACCTTGAACAGGAGCTGGTTCTTCTCGCGCAGCGCCAGCTCCAGCTTCTTGCGCAGGATGCCCGGGTCGAGCAGGTCCTGCAGCCGGATGCCCATCCGGGCGACCTTGTCGCCGTACGCGGGGCCGATGCCGCGCCCGGTGGTGCCGATGCGGGCGCTGCCGAGGTAGCGCTCGACCACCCGGTCCAGCGCCCGGTGGTGCGGCATGATCAGGTGCGCGTCGCCGGAGATCCGCAGCCGGCTGACGTCCACGCCCCGCTCGGCGAGGCCGTCGATCTCGGCCAGCAGCACCTTCGGGTCGACCACCACACCGTTGCCGATGACGATCATCGCGCTCGGTGAGAGGGCGCCCGACGGCATCAGGTGCAGCGCGTACTTCTGGCCGTCCGGGGTGATCACCGTGTGGCCGGCGTTGTTGCCGCCGGAGTAGCGCACGACGTAGTCGACCCGCTCACCCAGCAGGTCGGTAACCTTGCCCTTGCCCTCGTCGCCCCACTGGGCGCCGAGGAGCACGATCGCTGGCATCTTCTCGCCTCCAGAAGGCTCGGGTGCCAGGTGGCGACCGGTCAGCGAGCCCGGGGTGTCAGGCTAACAAGTAGTGACGGCGCGGCCGGCAGGGGTCGCGTCGAGAGGCAGGAGGCCGTTTCCGTGTACGACGTGGTGCTGCTCACCCTCGGCTCGGAGCGCGACGCGCCCGGCGGGGCCTGCGGCAGCGGCGGCGCCTGCTGCGGCGGCGCTACGGCGCACGAGGCCGACGCCGGGACGCCTGACGCCTGCGCGACCGACGGAACCGAGGCCGGGGAGCGCTGCGACACCCCACGCGTACCGGTGCTGGCCTGCGCGGACGCGCTCACCGCCCGGGGCGCCCGGGTGGAGACGGTCACGGCCCGCTCGGACGCCGAGATCGACGAGGTGCTGGCCCGGTTCGACGGGCCGCCCCGCCCCGACGGCCTCACCTGGCCCGACCCGGACTCCAAGACCCGACTCGTGGTCGCCACGGCCAGCGACGCCCAGTTGCGCGCCGTCGTGCGCCGGCTCGTCCGGCGGTACGCCCCACCGCCCAGCCGCCGCCCCGACGACCTGCCCGGCAACCGGACTGTGCCGGACCTGCCGCCGATCGGCGTACTCCCGCTCGATCCGGCCCGGAGCACCACGCACCGTGACCTGGCGGCGCAGCTCGGGTTGCCCCGCGACCCGGCGGCGGTGGCCGCCGCCGTGCTGGACGGCACGGCCCGCCGGCTGGACCTGCTACGCAACGACGGCGGCTCGGTGACCCTGGACGGCGCGCTGATGGGCGCCGCCGACGACAACGGCCGCCCGCTGCACTGGCGAGGCCGGGTGGAGGTGGACGACGTGGTCCTCTCCACCGGCGAGGAGCCGCTGCTGGCCTGCGCGATCGGCAACGCGGGCGGCTACGCCCGGCTGGACGACGTGGCGCTGCTCAGCCCGCCGGATCCGACCGACGGGCGGGTCGAGGTGGCGGTCGCGGTGCCGGTGGTCGCCCGGTCGGCGTTCGGCCGCAAGCGGGTGCGGCTGGAGGTACGCCGGGCCCGCGGGCGGGCCGTTTCCGTGCTCCCCCGGGACGAGAAGCTCCCGTACCTCGACGACGGTGTCGAGGGCGAACTGAACCGAAAGCGGTCCTGGTGGACCGAGCCGGGCGCCTGGGCGGTCTGGGCGGGCTGACCTCGACGTCCCCTCGCGGCACCCCGACCCCGTTCGGCCCGTGGGCCTATCCTCGGCAGGAGGAATGGGGAGGAACCGTGGTGGACAACAACGCCGACCGGGCCCACGTGCCCGGCCAGCAGCCAGTGCCGGAGCGGGACATCGAACCACTCTGGCCGCCGGACCAGATCGACGGTGGGCCGGGCGTCGGCACGCCGCCGTGGGCCGTGGACCCGTCGACCGGCGCACCGCCGCCCGCCGCCCCGCCTCCGGTGCCCCGACCGGCGACCGGCCAGCCGCCGGCCGCGCCGCCCTCGCCCGCCGACTACCCGTCGCTCACCGGCGGGGTGCCCGCTGCCGGCGGTTGGGCGATGACCGGCCAGCCCGGCGCTTCGTCCTGGGCTCCCACCCCACCCGCGCAGGGCTGGACGCCCCCGGTGGTGCACGCGCCACCAAACCCGGCGACCGGACCGACGGTCCCGCCCGCAGCCGGCCCGGCTGCGCGGCCGACCACCGACGCCAGCGGCACGCCGGCCGGCGCAGCCGCCGCGACCGCCACCCCGGACGCCGCGACGGGTGGCACGCCGCCAGCGGTGCCGGCGCCCCGGGTCGACCTCGACCTGCCCTTCACCCTCGACCAGCCGGCCCCGGCCATCGCGTCGGCCGGGCCCGCGCCGGGTCCCGACGCGCTTGCCGCCGGCGGTGGCGACCCGACGGACCGCACGTCGCAGGGCGCGCGCCCGGACGCCGACGGCCCGGCGCCCGCTCCGGACGAGGCCGCCCCGTCCCGGGCCAGCGGCACCACCCCGCCGGGCACCCCGTCCTCGGCCAGCGGCCGGGCTACGGTCGGCGGCGCTGCGCCGACCACCGCCAGCGGCAGGGCCGCGGTCGGCGGCTCACGCGGGGCCGAATCGCCGTGGGCCCAGCCACCGCAACGGACCGGGGCGGCCGGCGCGGAGCCGGCCACCGGTTCGACACCTCCGGCCACCGGCGGCCCGGGGCCGGCGCGGCCGGGGACCGGCCCGGAGACACCGCAGGCGTCCGGCCCGGGACCACAGCCGACCTCTGGCGGTGTGCCGCCGCAGTTCGGCCCGCCGCCACCCGGCCCCCAGCAGCACGCCCCGGCACCGCCGCAGCAGGCCGCACCACCGCAGGCCGCCCCGACGCCGCCCGGGCCGTACCCACCGCAGTCCGGGCCGTACCCACCGCAGTCCGGCTGGTACCCGCCGCCCTGGCAGCCGGGCGGCACGCCGGCACCGCCGCAGGCGTACCAGCCGGCGGTGGGGGTGCCCCAGCCGGCGGTGGGGGTGCCCCAGCCGGCGGTGGGAGTGCCCCAGCCGCCGCCCGCCTACCCGGACCCGAGCTGGCGTCCCGATGCCGCCGCGGCGCCGACCGCCGAGGACTTCGCCCGGCGCCGGCAGGTCCGCCCGGCCGACCCGGTCGCCAGCATGGGCGTACGGGCGGTGGCCAACAAGATCGGGCTGCGGCTCCCACCGGGACGGCACGAGCAGGAACTCAGGCGCGACATCGAGATGGTCCGCCGCAACTTCGGCGGCCTGCGTCAGGTGACCGTGGTCAACCCGAAGGGTGGCGCCGGCAAGACGGTGGCCATCCTGCTGCTCGCCATGACCTTCGGTCAGAAGCGCGGCGGATACGTGCTGGCCTGGGACAACAACGAGACCCAGGGCACCCTGGGCATGCGCGCCCAGCAGGACTTCCACGCCCGCACGGTCCGCGACATGCTGCGTGACCTGGGCCAGTTCCAGGGGCACGGGCGGGTCGGCGACCTGTCGCAGTACGTCCGGTCGCAGGGCGAGGGGATGTTCGACGTCCTCGCCTCGGACGAGTCGGCCACCGGCGGCGAGATGCTCACCGCCGCCGCGTTCGCCGAGATCCGCGAGGTGGTGAGCCGGTTCTACAAGCTGATCTTCGTGGACACCGGCAACAACGTGCGCGCCCAGAACTGGCAGGCCGCGATGGACGCCACGGACCAGTTGGTGGTCACCATGTCGGCCCGGAACGACTCGGCGGAGACGGCCGCCCGGATGCTGGACCACCTGGAGCAGAGCGGCCGGCAGCGGCTGGTCCGCCAGGCGGTCACCGTGGTCTCCATGCCGCCCTCGCGCAAGGAGATCGACCTGCCGGCGATCCAGGAGCACTTCGCGGCCCGCACCCGCGCGGTGCTGCTCGCCCCGTACGAGCGGCTCATCGACACCGGCGAGCCGATCCGGTACGCGGCCCTCTCCTCGGCCACCCGGGACGCCTGGCTGAAGATCGCCGCCGCCGTCGCCGAGGGGTTGTAGGGGCCGGAACAGCTCGACGGCCGGCCCGTGGTGCCTCGGGCCGGCCGTCGATGCGGGATCAGTTGCTCGCCAGCGCGTCCGCGGCGGCCGGGTCGCAGTCCCGCAGGAACTGGGCGCAGCGGGCGGCCTCGTCCGCCTCGCCGATCTCGTCCGCGGCGCGGGACAGCACGTAGAGGCAGCGCAGGAAGCCCTGGTTCGGCTCGTGCGACCACGGCACCGGGCCGTGCCCCTTCCAGCCGTTGCGGCGCAGCTGGTCCAGCCCGCGGTGGTAGCCGGTGCGCGCGTAGGCGTACGCCGGGATGACCTGGCTCGCGGCGAGGGCCCGGGCCGCCAGCGCGCCCCAGCCGGCGCTGTAGGTCGGGAAGCGCGCCGCCACCTCGGCGTACGCCTCGTCGCTGCCGGCCTGCTCGGCGGCGGCCAGGGCGGCGTCGGCCTCGTCGTGCGCGGGGAGGAGGGTGGCCGGTGGTTCCGGCAACAGGTTCTGCATCGTCCCATTCAACCCGCTTCGCCCGCGGCCGCGCGAGGGGGTTGGCCGAGCCGGTTGACTGAACGGCTGAGGAGTTGGTCACGCCTGCGGCCTATGCCACCGGCAGATGTTTTCCACTACAACTATTGGTCCGGAGCCTCCCCAGGACCGGGTTATGCAGGAGCCCGGTGGCCGCAGCCGCCGGGCTCCTGTCCGTTCCGGGGCAGGCCGGCGCGAGCCGGGCGGCCCGCCGCGCCGCCCCCCAGGGGACGCGCCACGACCGCAGCGCCGGCCGGGACCGCCGGCGCGCGGACCGACCCGCGGGTTTGGCCTCTTGCCCGGGCGGGGCAGGATGGCGAGGGTGCCGACCCCACCTCCCGCGGACGTCATCGAGCCGCACACCTGCACCGACGAGATCGAGACCCGCGCCGAGTTCGACCGGCGACTGGCCACGGGCAGCCTGGTCGGGCTGACCGTGCAGGGGCTGCGGCTCGACCTCGCACCCGTCCCCGACCTCACCGGGATCGAGGTGGCCGGCACCCTCTTCGTCGGGTGCCGCTTCGCCTCCCGCGAGGTCGGCGCCGACCTGGTCCGGCGCGGCGCGAACGTGGTGCCGCCGTTCTCCGGGCTGCCCTACCCGACCCAGCCGTCGCACCTCTACACCCCGGAGGACCTCGCCGCCGGCTTCGCCGAGGGCGGGTTCGCCGGGATGTACGACACCCGGGTCTACGAACACTTCCGCGCGCACGGCGGCGCGCTGCCGGAGGTCAAGGAGGCGCTCGGCCAGCGGCTGCACGACCACGGCGTGGACAACGCCCTCGCCGACGCCACTCGCGCCTGGCTCGCCACCCACGGGCCGCAGTCGGTCATCGGCATCATGGGCGGGCACGCCGTGCCGCGCGGCAGCGCGCCGTACCGGATGGCTGCCGTGCTGGGCTGGGAGCTGGCCCGCGCCGACCGGCTGGTGGTGACCGGCGGCGGGCCCGGGGTGATGGAGGCCGCCAACCTCGGCGCGTTCCTGGCGCTGCGGCCGGTCGAGGACCTGGACGCGGCGATCGACCTGCTCGCCGGCGCGCCGGACTTCACCGACCACGACCGCTACACGGCGGCGGCGCTGCGGGTGCGGGAGCTCTACGGCCGGCCGGTGACGCCGCCCCGGCCCCGCGCCGCCGACCCGGCCAGCGTGTCCCGCGTCGACTCGGCCGCCCTGGCCGGCGGCGACGTGGACTGGGCGCGCACCGGCGGGCTCGCCATCCCCACCTGGCTCTACGGGCACGAGCCGGCGAACCTCTTCGCCGGCCGGATCGCCAAGTACTTCTCCAACGCCATCCGGGAGGACACCATCCTGCGGTTGGCCCGGGGCGGGATCGTCTTCGCGCCCGGCCGGGCCGGCACCGTGCAGGAGGTGTTCCAGGCGGCCACCAAGACCTACTACGGCACCGACGGCGCCAGCGGGGCGTACGTCTTCCTGGACCGCGCGTACTGGACCCGGGAGCTGCCGGTGGAGGCGCTGCTGCGGCCGCTGCTGAGCGCCTCGCCGTTCGGCGACCTGTCGGCCACCGTGCACCTCACCGACGACGTCCACGAGGCCGTCCGGGTGCTCACCGCGACCTGACGGAGCCGGGCACGCCGACGGCCGGCCCCCGAGCGGGGAGCCGGCCGTCGGCGGTACGCGTCAGCGCGTCACTTGGCCAGCGTGGTGCCGGTCGAGCGCAGGTGCTCGCAGGCCTCCACGACGCGGGCGGCCATGCCGGCCTCGGCGGCCTTGCCCCAGACCCGCGGGTCGTACATCTTCTTGTTGCCGACCTCGCCGTCGACCTTGAGGACGCCGTCGTAGTTGCGGAACATGTGGTCCGCGACCGGGCGGGAGAAGCAGTACTGGGTGTCGGTGTCGATGTTCATCTTCACCACGCCGTAGTCGAGCGCCTCGCGGATCTCCGACAGCAGCGAGCCCGAGCCGCCGTGGAAGACCAGGCTGAGCGGCTTCTCCTTGCCGTACTTGGCGCCGACCGCCTCCTGGATCTGGTTGAGGATCTCGGGACGGAGCTTGACGTTGCCCGGCTTGTAGACGCCGTGCACGTTGCCGAAGGTCAGCGCCGCCATGTAGCGGCCCTTCTCGCCCAGGCCGAGCGCCTCGACCATGGCCAGGCCGTCCTCGACGGTGGTGTAGAGCTTGTCGTTGATGGCGTTCTCGACGCCGTCCTCCTCGCCGCCGACGACGCCGACCTCGATCTCCAGGACGATCTTGGCCTCGGCGGCCCGGTCGAGCAACTCGGCCGCGATCTGGAGGTTCTCCGCCACCGGCACGGCCGAGCCGTCCCACATGTGCGACTGGAACAGCGGCTCCTGGCCGGCGGCCACCCGCTCCTTGGAGATCTGCATGAGCGGCCGGACGAACTTGTCCAGCTTCTCCTGCGGGCAGTGGTCGGTGTGCAGGGCGATGTTGACCGGGTACTTCTTGGCGACCTCGTGCGCGTACGCGGCGAACGCCACCGCGCCGGTCACCATGTCCTTGATCGAGGGTCCGGAGAGGTATTCCGCGCCACCGGTCGAGACCTGGATGATGCCGTCGCTCTCCGCGTCGGCGAAGCCCTTGAGCGCAGCGTTCAGGGTCTGCGAGGACGTCACGTTGATCGCGGGGTACGCGTACCGGCCGGCCTTGGCGCGGTCCAGCATCTCCGCGTAGGTCTCGGGGGAAGCGATGGGCATGTCGAACGCTCCTTACTTACCGCTGTCGGCCGTCGCCGGCCGCTGTTCTCCTTGGGTGCGCCGGACCGCGCTGTCCACCGTCGGCAGTATCCCGTAGCGACGGGCCGCCGGCACAACCGACCCGGTACGCGCCCGAACCTCGGCGGCGGGCCTCACCGCTGCTCCCACCTGTCGGGCACCACGACGCTGATCAGCCAGGTGGCCACGGCCATCACGATGGCGCCCCAGAAAGCGGGCCAGAAACCCTCCACGTCGAACGGCAGGTCGAACGCCCGGGCGATCCGGTCGGTCAGCAGGAACAGCAGCGCGTTGACCACCAGCGCGAACAGGCCGAGGGTGAGCAGGTAGAAGACGCAGCCGAACACCTTGATCAGCGGCTTGAGCACCGCGTTGACCACACCGAAGATCAACGCCACGACGACGAGCGTGAGCGCGGTGTCGGTGCCGGACCGGCCACCCACCTCCACCCCGGGCACGATCAGCGTGGTGATCCACAGCGCGACCGCGGTGATCGCCAGCCGGATCAGGAAGCCCACGCGACCATCCTGGCACCGGGGGCGGCGGCCGGTGGGGCGATTCGGTCGACTCGGCTTCCGAGCGGCGGACGGGCGCAGCCCGTACGGTGTGTGGGAACCGTCCGCCGAGATCCCGGGAGGGACTGATGGGTCAGCCCGACGAGGACTTCGCCCCCAGCGACCACCTCAGCCCCGAGGAGCGCGACATGGAGGCGGAACCGGCCGACGCGGTCGAGCAGGCCGCCGTGGTCGGCCCCGGCGAGGCCGACACGGAGCCGCACCGCGGCCTGGAGGTCGACGACTGGGACGCCATGGAGCAGGCCCGGGTGGTCGCCGTCGACGAGGACGACTACCGCTGACGGCGTGGTCCGGGGCGGGACGCGACCGGAGACCCGGTGGCGTCCCGCCCCGAGGGTCAGCGCACACGGTCCGGGTTCTGGGCCGCCCACTGCGCCAACCGGTCCTCGCGCAGCGCGGCGAGGAAGGCCGGAGCTCTCTGCGGATCCGGCCGCAGCCGCCAGCCGGGGCCGTCGGGCTCTCCGACCGGGAGGCTGAGCCCCACCGGCTCGACGGACCTCAACCGCGGCACCACTGCCACCAGTTCGGCCACGGCTGTCCCGTCGGCCGTCACCAGGTCGGCGGCGTCGAGCAGCGCGTGGAGCCTGGCCGGACTGGTCAGCACCCCCTGCTCGACGGCCCGCCGGACCAGCCCGGCGGCGAAGAGTTGGGCGTGCCGGTCACGGTCGGACGAACCCTCGGGCAGCCCCCGCCGCTGGCGCAGCAGGTCCACGGAGGCGCCTCCGTCGAGTCGCTGGCAGCCGGCCGGGAAGACCCGCTCCGTGTGGACGGAGCGGACCTCTCGCGGCAGGCACACCTCGACCCCGTCGACCTCGTCGGCGAGCCGCCGCAGCGCCGGGAACGTGAGCACCACACCGGCGTCGACGCGTACGCCGGTCAGGTCGCCGACCACCCGGCGCGTCAGGTCGTAGCCGCGCTCCAGGTCGGGCTGGTCGGATCCGGCGCCGAGCAGGAAGGCGGCGTTGAGCTTGTCGGTGCCGTGCCCGGGGATCGGCACTTCCAGGTCGCGGGGCAGCGAGATCAGGTAGACGCGGCCACGATCCGCCGGCACGTGCACCAGCAGCACCGAGTCGGCCCGCCGCGCCTGGTCCTCCGCCGAGCCGTCCAGGCCGAGCAGCAGGATGTTCAGCGCGCCGGTCGGCGCCGGCGCGGCCGTCCCGAGGAGCAGCGTCGCGTCGGGAGCGGCGCGGTCGGGGGCGAGCCGGGGCACCCCGATCCCCAGCACAGCCAGCAGGGCCAACGCGACGCCAGCGGCCCGGAAGCGCCGACGGCGTCGGCGGCGGCCGGCGGCGAGCCGGTCGATCACGGCGCGCACCGGAGCAGCGGCGGGGGCCAGCGGCTCGTGTCGGGCGAAGGCGGCACGCAGGTCGTCCTCGATCATGAGCAAGCCTCCACGTGTTCGGCCCGGAGCGTGGCCAGGGCGCGCGAAATGGACGAGCGGACCGTCCCGACGGCGCAGCCGAGGATGTCGGCGATCTCCGCGTCGGGCAGGTCCTCGTAGTAGCGCAGCACCAGCGTGGCCCGCTGCCGGCGCGGCAGTCGGGACAGCCAGGACCAGACCTCGTCCCGCTCCACGGCGTGCTGGGCGTGGTCGGTTGGCACCGGCACCGCGTCGTCGGGCTCGGCGCGCAGCAGCACCCGGCGCATCCAGGAGCCCCGCCGCCAGTCGACGTACTGGTTGGTCAGCATCCGGCGGACGTAGCGCTCGGGCGAGTCGGCACGGGCCACCCGACGCCAGTTGAGCTGCACCCGGACCATCGTGTCCTGCACCAGGTCCTGGGCCTGGTGCGGGTCGCCGGTCAGCATGACCGCGTACCGCAGCAGCGCGGCCAGCCGTGAGTCGGCGAACTCCTCGTACGTCACTGCACCTCCCGGGCTCCTGCTCCTGATGACGGACGTGGGCGGCCGGAACGTTGCGGCGGTCCTGCTCAGCCGTTCGGTCGACATTGGCCCTGTGGGCGGGTCGGGGGCAGCGGCGAGTCTTAACGAATCCTTAAGATCCGCTGGCCACTCCTGGCACCCCCACGGGAGGACCCCCCACATGCTCAAGCACTCCACCCGGCGCTGGCTGGCCGGGCTGGGCGTCGCAGGCGCGCTCGTCGCCGCCTCCGCCACCCCCGCCGTCGCCGAAGAGCCCGGCGACGAGCTTCTCCTCTACGCCAACAACGTGCTGGTCGCGCCGGGCGGCGAGGCCAGGTCCGTCACCCTGTACGCGTTCGCGGAGGTGTTGCCGGAGAAGCTGACGCTCACCATCGATCGCGGCAAGGTCGACGGCTTCGCCGAGGTCGTCCTGGGCGACCGGATGCCGGGCTGCACGGAAGCCGGCCCGGTCATCACCTGCGCGCTCGACGGCACCGAGATCACCGACTACCTGGTCAACCTGAACGTCACCGCCAAGGATTCCGCCGCACCGGGCGACAGGGGCGAGCTCGCGCTGAGCGTGGCGGCCAAGGGGATGCCCACCGCCACCGCGCGGTCCACCATCGAGGTCGGCGAGGGCGTCGACCTGAAGGCGGAGCGCTCCCTCGAACTCGCCGGTGACCCCGGCGCGACGGTCAAGGCGCCGCTCACGGTGGCCAACGTCGGCGAGAGCCGCGCCCGTGGTGCGGTGCTGCTCCTCGCCACGACCCCCGGCCTCACTCCGGCGCGGCGGCACTCCAACTGCTCCTACCTCTCGGAGTTCGGCAGCAACTTCGCCCAGTGCCACTTCGACGAGGAGCTCCCGCCGGGGGCCGCCCTCCAGCTCAACGACTCGTCCGCCCTGACGATCGCATCCGACGCCTGGGCACCGGGCCGGCAGTACGGCCAGGCGATCTGGTTCGCCAAGGGTGACTGGGAGCAGTTCATCGCCGACTTCTCCGGCGCGGACTGGGAGAAGGGCAGCGGGAGCGCCCTGAAGCTGGTGCCGGCGCCGGCATCGCGGGCCCGCGCGGTGAAGCAGACCGACAAGGACACGACGAACAACGTCGCCGAGATCGACGCCACCGTCACCGGAGACCAGCGGGCCGACGTCGCCGCCGGCGGCGCGGAGGTCGTCGGCGCGGCCGGCCGGACGGTCACCGCCAAGGTCGGCTTCGTCAACAACGGCCCCGCGGCGGTCAACTCGTACGCCCCGGGCGAGCTCCTGACCGGTGCCCTGGTGACCGTCCCCGCCGGCGCGACCGTGGTGGACGCGCCGGAGCAGTGCTCGCCGGGCACGGCCGAGGAGCCGACCGGCTGGTACGGCGAGCCGGGCGGCCGCGTCTACTTCTGTGAGTGGTTCGAGCTGCTTCACAAGGGCGAGTCCGCCGTCTTCGAGTTCGGTTTCCGGATCGACGAGGTGGGCGGCGCGCCGGGCTCGGTGCGGCTGCTGCACTTCGGCCCGGGCGAGCCCGGCCAGGCCGCCGACCTGAACCCGGAGAACGACACCGCCGCGCTGGTCGTCAAGGCCGCGACCGGCGGCGGGGGCGGCGGCGGTAACGGCGGCGACGACCCCGAGCTGCCGATCACCGGTGAGTCCACCGGCCTGATCGCCGGCCTCGGTGGCCTGCTGCTCGTCGCCGGCGCCGGCGGCTACCTGGTGGCCAAGCGCCGCCGGACCCGCTTCGTCGCCTGATCCACCCGCACCACCGGTGCCCCGCCGCCCACCCGGCCGGCGGGGCACCGCCGTCTCTACGCCCACCTCCAGGATCCCCACCCCCGACGGCACGCGCCCCACCGCACCCCGATCGACGCCATCGGACGAACCGGAACCACGACGGGTTTCCGGGGGAGCCCCGCCCGCGCAGGGATCAGGCCTGACCGCCCGGAGCGGGTGGGGCTCCCCCGGAAACCCCACCCGCGAACGAGCGAAAACGGGACGACGCAAGATCGAGGACACTGAGACCATGGGCGCGTGCTGCTCACCCTGACCACCACCCACCACCCGGCGACCGACCTCGGTCACCTGCTGGTCAAGCACCCCGACCGCGCCCACTCCTTCGACGTGCCGGTCGGCACCGCGCACGTGTTCTACCCGGAGGCGGGCGAGCAGCGCTGCACCGCCGCCCTGCTGCTCGACGTCGACCCGCTGCGGCTGGCCGGCGCGCGGGGCAGGGGCCGCGGCCGGCAGCAGGCCCCGACCCCGGAGGGCTTCACCCTCGGGCGGTACGTCAACGACCGGCCGTACGCCGCGTCCAGCCTGCTCTCCTCCGCGCTGTCCAGGGTGTACCGGTCCGCGCTGCGCGGCGAGTCCCGGGAACGCCCCGAGTTGGCGCGTACGCCGATCCCGCTGGAGGTGCGGGTGCCGGTGCTGCGCTGCCGGGGCGGCGCGGACGTGGCCGTCCGGATGTTCGGCCCGCTCGGCTGGGCGGTGACCGCCATCCCGATCCCCCTCGACGAGCAGCACCCGGAGTGGGGCGACAGCCGGTACGTGGACCTGAGCCTGACCGGAACGTTGCGGGTCGCCGACGCGCTCAACCACCTCTACGTCCTGCTGCCGGTCCTCGACGACGCCAAGCACTACTGGGTGGCGCCGGACGAGGTGGACAAGCTGCTCCGGGCCGGCGAGGGCTGGCTCGCCGACCACCCGGAGCGCGACCTGATCAGCCGCCGCTACCTGGCGCACCGGAGGGCGCTGGCCGGGCTCGCCCTGGCCCGCCTCGCCGAGCAGCGCCTGGCCGACGAGCCGGCCGCCGACGAGGTGACGGTGGACGAGGCGACCGTGGACGGGACCGACGAGCGGGTGACGGCGCGCCGGGCGTCGCTGGCCGCGCGCCGCCGGGAGGCGGTGCTCGGCGCGCTGGTCGGGGCGGGGGCGAGCCGGGTGCTGGACCTGGGCTGCGGCGGGGGCGCCCTGCTCGCCGCGCTGGTCGGCGACCGCCGGTTCACCGAGATCGTCGGCACCGACGTGTCCCCGCACGCGCTGACCCTGGCCGCCCGGCGGCTGCGGCTGGACCGGCTGCCCGAGCGGCAACGGAACCGGGTCCGACTCTGGCAGTCCGCGCTGACCTACCGGGACGACCGGCTGCGCGGCTACGACGCGGCGGTGCTCATGGAGGTGATCGAGCACGTCGACCCACCCCGCCTGCCGGCGCTGGAGGACGCCGTCCTGGGTCACGCCCGCCCCGCCACCGTCGTGGTGACCACGCCCAACGTCGAGCACAACGTCCGCTACGAGGGCCTGCCCGCGGGGCGGTTCCGGCACGCCGACCACCGGTTCGAGTGGACCCGCGCGGAGTTCGCCGCCTGGGTCGACCGGGTGGCCGCCACGTACGGGTACACGGCCGCGATCAGCGGGGTCGGCGACGACGATCCCGAGGTCGGCGCCCCCACCCAGCTCGCCGTGCTGACCCGGAAGGAGATCCCGTGACCACCCTCGACATCCCCGAGCTGGCCCTGGTCGCGCTGGTCGGCGTCTCCGGCTCCGGCAAGTCGACCTTCGCGCGCCGGCACTTCGCGCCCAGCCAGGTGCTCTCCTCCGACGCCTTCCGGGCGATGGTGGCCGACGACGAGAACGACCAGTCGGCCTCCGCCGACGCGTTCGACGCGCTGCACCACGTCGCCGCCACCCGGCTGCGGCGGGGCCGGCTCACCGTGGTCGACGCGACCAACCTCCAGCCGCACGCCCGGGCCGCCCTGGTGCGGGTGGCCCGCGAGCACGACGTGCTGCCGGTGGCCATCGTGCTGGACGTGCCGGAGGCGCTGGCCTGGGAGCGCACCGAGGGTCGCGCCGACCGCACCTTCGGCCGGCAGGTGCTCGCCCGGATGCAGCGCGACCTGCGCCGCTCGTACGGGCAGCTGGCCCGGGAGGGATTCCGGAAGGTGCACGTGCTGCGCGGCACCGACGAGATCGACGCCGCCGAGATCCGCTACGAGCGGCTGTTCAACGACCGGCGCGAGCTGACCGGGCCGTTCGACGTCGTCGGCGACGTGCACGGCTGCCGCGCCGAGCTGGAGACGCTGCTGACCCGGCTCGGCTGGGAGCTGCGCCGCGACGGGCACGGCCGTCCGGTGGACGCGACGCACCCGGCGGGGCGTACCGCCGTCTTCGTCGGTGACCTGGTCGACCGCGGCCCGGACTCCCCGGGCGTGCTCCGCCTGGTGATGGGCATGGTGGCCGCCGGGCACGCGATCTGCGTCCCCGGCAACCACGAGCAGAAGCTGCTGCGCCGGCTGCGCGGCCGCGACGTGCGCCTCACCCACGGCCTGGCCGAGACGATGGCCCAGCTGGCGGCGGAACCGGACGCCTTCGTGGCCGAGGTCGCGGCTTTCGTCGACGGCCTGGTCAGCCACTATGTGCTCGACGGCGGCCGGCTGGTGGTCGCGCACGCCGGGCTGAAGGAGGAGTACCAGGGCCGCGCCTCGGGCCGGGTCCGGGCGTTCGCGCTGTTCGGCGAGACCACCGGCGAGACCGACGAGTACGGGCTGCCGGTGCGCTACCCGTGGGCGCGGGAGTACCGGGGCTCGGCGATGGTGGTCTACGGGCACACGCCCACCCCCGAGCCGGAGTGGGTGAACAACACCATCTGCATCGACACCGGCTGCGTCTTCGGTGGCCGGCTCACCGCGCTGCGCTACCCGGAGAAGGAACTGGTCTCGGTGCCGGCGGAGCGGGAGTGGTACGCCCCGGCCCGCCCGCTGACCGCCGCCCCGGCCCGGCCGGACCAGGTCCTCGAGCTGACCGACGTGTCCGGGCGGCGGCACATCGAGCACGCGTACGGGTCGCTGACGGTGCCGGCGGAGAACGCCGCGGCGGCGCTGGAGGTGATGAGCCGGTTCGCGGTCGACCCGCGCTGGCTGGCCTGGCTGCCGCCGACGATGGCGCCCTGCTCGACGGCGACCGTGGGCGGTTTCCTGGAGCACCCGGCGCAGGCGTTCGCCGACTACCGCGCGGCGGGCGTGGACCGCGTGGTCTGCGAGGAGAAGCACATGGGCTCGCGGGCGGTGGTGCTGGTCTGCCGGGAGCCGGACGGCGGGCCGTTCGGTCCCGGCGGCGGGGTGGTGCACACCCGCACCGGCCGGCCGTTCTTCGGCGAGCCGCTCGACACCGAGCTGCTCGACCGGGTGCGCGCGGCGGTCGGCGGGGCGGGTCTCTGGGCGGAGCTGGAGACCGACTGGCTGCTGCTCGACTGCGAGCTGCTGCCCTGGTCGGCGAAGGCGGGCGGGCTGATCCGCGAGCAGTACGCGGGGGTCGGCGCCGCCGGGCGGGCCGCGCTGCCCGCGGCGCTGGCCGCGCTGGAGGCGGCCGTGGGCCGGGGTCTGCCGGTGGGCGACCTGCGCGACCGGATGGCCCGCCGCCGCGACGAGATCGTGGCCTACTCGGCGGGCTACCGGGCGTACGTGGGGCCGACCGACGGGCTGCGGGGGGTGACCCTGGCCCCGTTCGCGGTGCTGGCCGGCGCGAAGGCCAGCTACGCCGACCGGGACCACGGCTGGCACCTCGGGCTGGCCGACCGGCTCTGCGCGGCCGACCCGGAGTTCTTCACCCCGACCCGTCGGCAGGTGGTCGACCTGGCCGACCCCGCCGCCGAGGCCGCGGCGACGCAGTGGTGGCTGGAGCTGACCGCCGCCGGCGGCGAGGGCATGGTGGTCAAGCCGTACGCCGGGCCGGCCGCCCGCACGGAGCGGGGCTCGCTGCTCCAGCCGGGAATCAAGTGCCGGGGCCGGGAGTACCTGCGGATCATCTACGGTCCCGGGTACGACGAGCCGGAGCAGCTCGCCGCGCTGCGCCGCCGGTCGCTGGGGCGCAAGCGGGGGCTGGCGCTGCGCGAGCACGGTCTGGGGCTGGCGGCGCTGGACGCGCTGGTCGCCGGCGCCCCGCTGTGGCGCCGGCACGAGCTGGTCTTCGCGATCCTGGCCTGCGAGTCCGAGCCGGTGGACCCCCGGCTGTAGGGCGGCGCTTCCGCCGCCCCGGCAGGGCGGCCGGGCCGGCCCGGTGGCCGCCGCGGCGGGCAGGGCGCTCGCGCCGACCCCGGGCGGTGGCGTGTCGGCGCGCCGCCCGGGCGGCGCGGGCGCGGGTGTGACGTCGAGCACCAGCGCGCCGGACCGCCACCTAGACTACGGACGATCCGTCACCGACCGGCATCCATCGGAGGTCACCTCGTGCCGACGCCCACCACCACCCTGGCCCTGGGGCCGAGCTGGCTCGATCCAGAGGTGTTGATCTCGACGTTCGGGCTGATCGGCATCCTGGTCATCGTCTTCGCCGAGTCCGGCCTGCTGATCGGGTTCTTCCTGCCGGGTGACTCGCTGCTGTTCACGGCGGGGCTGCTCACCGCCGACGGGAAGTACATCACCTACCCGCTGTGGCTGGTCTGCCTGCTCATCACCCTCGCGGCGATCGCCGGCGACCAGGTCGGGTACGCGTTCGGCCGCAAGGTCGGCCCGGCGCTGTTCCGCCGGCCGAACTCGAAGCTGTTCAAACAGGAGAACGTGCTCAAGGCGCACGACTTCTTCGAGAAGTACGGCGCGCGCTCCATCGTGCTGGCCCGCTTCGTGCCGATCGTGCGGACGTTCACGCCGATCGTGGCAGGGGTCAGCCGGATGAACTACCGCACCTTCGTCATCTACAACGTGATCGGCGGCGTCCTCTGGGGCACGGGCGTGACCGTGCTCGGCTACTTCCTGGGCCAGATCCCGTTCGTCAAGGCGAACATCGAGATGATCCTGATCGCCATCGTGGCCATCTCGGTCGTGCCGATCGCCGTCGAGCTGCTCCGGGCGCGGCTGGCCGCCAAGCGTGGCACCACCCCGCAGGAGCGGGCCGCCGCCGAGGAGGCGATCCGCGAGACCCGCGAGCACTACGGCAAGCACTGACCAACCGGCCGTCCGGTGCCGTCCCCGACCGGGGATGGCACCGGACGATCGGCACAGGTCAGCGAGCCTTCTTGGTGGCGCGCTTGCGCGGCGGGGTCAGCAGATCCGCGATCGTGGCGATCGCGGTCGGCACCAGCCGGTAGTAGGCCCAGACACCGCGCTTCTCCCGCTCCAGCAAGCCGGCCTCGGTGAGGATGCGCAGATGGTGACTGACCGTCGGCTGCGAGAGGCCGAGCGGCGCGGTGAGGTCACACACGCACGCCTCGCCCTCGGGCGCCGACTGGATCAGGCTGAGCAGCCGCAGTCGAGCGGGGTCGGCGAGGGCCTTGAGGACCCCGGCGAGACGCTCGGCATCGGCACGTTCGATCGGCTCGCCGGCAAGCGGCGAGATCTGAGGCATGGTCATTTCAGCCAACGCAGTTCCCACGTATTCCATCCTTCCACCAGCAGCATCGATCCGCCTGCATATCGGCGAATCCGAATCGGCAGACTTTTACGCCACAAGGCCGAGGTCAGCCAACGTATAGGCCGCCCGATAAGGCAGTCCGGCGGCTCGCACCGCGTCGCCGGCGCCACGATCAACAATAACCGCCACGCCCACGATCTCGGCTCCGACCTCACGAAGGGCCTCGACCGCCGTCAACACGCTCCCCCCGGTGGTGGACGTGTCCTCCACCGCCAACACGCGCCGGCCGGCCACGTCCGGCCCCTCGATCCGGCGCTGGAGCCCGTGCGCCTTGCCCGCCTTACGGACCACGAACGCGTCCAGCGGGTGATCAGTCGCGGACGCGGCGTGCAGCATCGACAGCGCCACGGGGTCGGCGCCCAGAGTCAGCCCGCCCACCGCGTCGTAGTCCCAGTCGGCGGTCAGCTCGCGCATCACCCGGCCCACCAACGGAGCGGCCTGGTGATGGAGCGTGACGCGACGCAGATCGACGTACCAGTCCGCCTCGCGCCCCGAGGAGAGCACCACCCGGCCGTGGACCACCGCCAGGTCGGTAATGAATTTACGCAGGTCGTCGTGGTCCCCCATGGCGATAGAGGGTACTGCGCAAGTCTGTGAGCCGCGTGCCGGGTCCACCCCGAGTCAACCCCGGGGGGGTGTCCCTATGGGTTTGGTCAAGCGGGGACGGGGCTGGTGGGGCGTGGTTGGTAGGGGATCTTGTCGCGGAGCATGGCGTAGAGGACGT